>NZ_JBCMFH010000001.1:0-503610 GCF_043848115.1 Salmonella sp. 2020_1395
TCGACCTGCTCAACGACGGCTATTTTAAAGGATAGAGGATAATCGCGTTGGGTGCGTTTGAACTCAGTCATCATCACGTTCTCCGGATTTAAGTCTGGAACGTGTCAACGCTATTCAGGACGGGTCATTATGTAAAAAAAAGCCCGTACATTCGTACGAGCTCTTTCTTAAATATGGCGGTGAGGGGGGGATTCGAACCCCCGATACGTTGCCGTATACACACTTTCCAGGCGTGCTCCTTCAGCCACTCGGACACCTCACCAAATTGTCGCTCCAGCATTACTGGAACGGGCGCTAATGTAGGGAAATATCCTTTCTACGTCAATCAACTTTTTTAAAAAAAAGCGCGTTTATACAAACTTCCACCAATCTGTGGCTTTAATAAGCGAAAACTGCTTTTTTTGCCCGCGCCGGGAAATTTGCTATGCTGCACATCCCGTTGAAAACGCTGATAACAGGCGCAATCACATTCCGCACCATACTGCTCAGGAGATAACATGGAGATAATTTTTTATCACCCGACATTTAACGCCGCCTGGTGGGTAAATGCGCTGGAGAAGGCTCTCCCACATGCGCGCGTTCGTGAATGGAAGGTCGGTGATAACAACCCCGCAGACTATGCGCTTGTATGGCAGCCCCCGGTTGAAATGCTGGCCGGAAGACGCTTAAAAGCCGTCTTTGCGCTGGGCGCGGGGGTGGATGCAATTCTGAGTAAATTAAATGCGCATCCGGAAATGCTGGACGCCTCCATTCCTCTATTCCGTCTGGAAGATACCGGAATGGGCCTGCAAATGCAGGAGTATGCCGTCAGCCAGGTATTACACTGGTTCCGTCGTTTCGATGATTATCAGGCGCTGAAAAATCAGGCGCTATGGAAACCGTTGCCGGAATATACCCGCGAAGAATTTAGCGTCGGTATCATGGGCGCAGGGGTGCTGGGCGCAAAAGTGGCAGAAAGTCTACAGGCATGGGGGTTCCCGTTACGTTGCTGGAGTCGTAGCCGCAAATCCTGGCCTGGCGTGGAAAGTTATGTGGGGCGTGAAGAGCTGCACGCTTTCCTGAACCAGACGCGGGTGCTGATTAATCTGCTGCCGAATACGGCCCAAACGGTAGGAATTATTAATAGCGAATTGTTGGATCAATTGCCGGATGGCGCTTACGTGCTGAATCTCGCGCGCGGCGTTCATGTTCAGGAGGCGGATCTGCTGGCTGCGCTTGATAGCGGTAAGCTAAAAGGCGCGATGTTGGATGTCTTTAGCCAGGAACCGTTACCGCAGGAAAGTCCATTATGGCGCCATCCGCGAGTCGCCATGACGCCGCACATTGCGGCAGTCACCCGTCCAGCGGAAGCCATCGATTATATTAGCCGCACCATTACCCAGCTGGAGAAGGGAGAGCCGGTGACGGGGCAGGTGGATCGGGCGAGAGGATATTGACATCAACCCGGCGCGGGCCGGGTTTCGCTAAAAAACGCTGGCGATACCTGCTATCCTTGTCGGAAATGACTACAGGAGAGAGCAATGTATCCCGTTGACCTGCATATGCATACCGTCGCCAGCACTCATGCCTACAGTACTCTGAGCGATTATATCGCGGAAGCCAAACGCAAAGGCATTAAACTTTTTGCGATTACCGATCATGGTCCGGACATGGAAGATGCGCCGCATCACTGGCATTTTATTAACATGCGCATCTGGCCGCGTCTGGTTGACGGCGTGGGGATACTGCGTGGCATTGAGGCGAATATCAAGAACATTAACGGTGAAATTGATTGTTCCGGAAAGATGTTCGACTCGCTGGATCTGATTATCGCAGGCTTCCATGAGCCCGTTTTTGCGCCACATGATAAAGAAACCAATACCCAGGCGATGATCGCGACCATCGCCAGCGGCAAGGTGCATATAATTAGTCACCCCGGAAATCCAAAGTATCCAGTGGAGGTTAAAGCCATCGCGCAGGCGGCGGCGAAACACCATGTAGCGCTGGAAATCAACAACTCTTCTTTTCTGCATTCGCGTAAAGGAAGTGAAGATAATTGCCGCGCGGTCGCTGCCGCCGTACGCGATGCGGGAGGCTGGGTAGCGTTAGGCTCTGATTCCCATACGGCCTTTACGCTTGGCGATTTCACCGAATGCCGGAAAATTCTGGATGCGGTGAATTTCCCGGAAGATCGAATCCTGAACGTCTCGCCGCAGCGCTTACTGGCCTTCCTCGAATCACGCGGTATGGCGCCTGTACCGGAATTTGCCGAACTATAATCGTTATTTACGGGAAGATATCAATGAATGAGTTTTCAATCCTGTGCCGTGTGCTGGGATCGTTGTTTTACCGCCAACCGCAAGATCCTTTACTGGTTCCGCTGTTTACGTTAATCCGTGAAGGTAAACTGGCGGCAAACTGGCCGCTGGAGCAGGATGACATGCTGGCGCGTTTACAGAAAAGCTGCGATATCACGCAGATTTCCACTGATTACAATGCGTTATTTGTTGGGGAAGAGTGCGCGGTAGCGCCATACCGCAGTGCGTGGGTCGAAGGCGCGGAAGAGTCTGAGGTGCGCGCTTTTTTAACGTCGCGAGGGATGCCGCTGGCCGATACGCCTGCCGATCACATTGGCACTTTATTGCTCGCGGCCTCCTGGCTGGAAGATCAGTCTGCCGAAGATGAAAGTGAAGCGCTGGAAACCTTATTTGCCGATTATCTGCTTCCCTGGTGCAATACCTTCCTCGGTAAAGTTGAAGCCCATGCCGTTACGCCATTCTGGCGCACTCTGGCGCCGCTAACGCGTGATGCGATAGGGGCCATGTGGGATGAACTTCAGGAAGAAGATGAAGAATAATGTGATGTAAATCACTCTTAACTGCAACGGGTTTTACATCATTGCATAAAATGTGTGCGTGATCTCATTAATATGCCGCTTTTCTGTTATGATGCGCGCCATGAACATACTTCTTTCTATTGCTATCACGACGGGCATCCTTTCTGGAATATGGGGATGGGTGGCCGTCTCCCTGGGGTTACTAAGCTGGGCCGGTTTTTTAGGCTGTACGGCTTATTTCGCCTGTCCGCAGGGCGGCTTTAAGGGATTGTTAATTTCTGCCTGTACGCTGTTAAGCGGTATGGTGTGGGCGCTGGTCATTATTCACGGTAGCGCGTTGGCGCCGCATCTGGAAATTGTCAGTTACGTGTTGACGGGGATCGTGGCATTCCTGATGTGTATCCAGGCAAAGCAGCTATTGCTTTCTTTTGTCCCGGGAACATTTATCGGCGCCTGCGCGACATTTGCAGGGCAGGGTGACTGGCGGTTGGTATTACCGTCGCTGGCGCTGGGGCTAATCTTTGGCTATGCCATGAAAAATAGTGGGCTATGGCTGGCATCACGCCGCGAGCAACATTCAGCGAATACGGCGGTCACAAAATAAAAAAGCGTGGGGTTCTTCCCCACGCTTTGTCGTATTCATCAGGATTCTGGCGGTACTGACAGCTCACGGTATTTCACCAGAATATCATTTTGCCTGTCCGCTTTATTCTGCAAATCCCACAGTCCACGATCGATACCATCATTAATGAGGAAGATAACGCCGGTTTCAATGGCTGACATCAGACACAGCATCACCGGTTCGTTCGAGGTATAGCCGATTTCGCCTTCCAGTAAGCGCTGATAATCAATAAAACGGAACACGCCTGCCTGTACTTCATAGGAAAGGATCGTTTTACTGGTGTTCACCGAAGAAAGGATCTCGCCCGTACTGACGTTAACCACGCGCAGGTTGACAGCAATCTGATCCAGCTGATACTGCGTATCGGCGCCAATACCGAAATATCTTGCGCCGACCCCGCCGGATTTGACGTTACTTTCATAACCAATAATAGAACCTTCCACCATAATATTTGCCGCCGTCAGCGACTGAAGCGGGATACGGTTATTCATCGCCACGGTGCCGTTTTCCTGGGCTGCGCGAATAATTTTCCGTTCATTCAAAAGATTCTGTAAGCCTTGTCGTTCCAGCGGGATAAACCAGCGCGAATCTTTCAGAGCAGTGACCAACATAGCGGTGGCGCTCTGCGGCACAGCCGTAGAAAAGTTACTTGCCGGGTAAGGTTTAAATTGGCCCGTTTCATCCTGAATGTTATATACCGAAACAAAGATCTTACCGGTGGGAGCAGGTAAGTGCGTCAAATCTTTGTAACTTTGTGCGCGGGGCATTAATGTCGGTTTCGCAGCTTGTTTCGGCGGGGCAGTTAAGCATCCGCTCAACAATAAAACGGCAACCAAAATAAGTAAGCGCGGCATGATTTATATCCTTTAGTGACTGTAGCTTAAAAATCGGTTGACTGAGTTTGTAAACCTGACACTTCGATGGTCGAGGTTCTTCCCGTTTTTCTGTCCGTGACGTTGAGCTGAAGCTGTCCGTCGCGATTAGCGATATCGATAATAAAATCGTTGGTCACCATACGTCCTGGTTTCCCGGTATTAATATTGGTCAACAAGCCGCCCAGAATTTGCGATTGAATAGCCTGCGTAAAGTTATCCAACGCTGAGGGGGTTTCGATACCAAAATCGTTATCATAAGCGGGGTCTTTATATGAATTTTGCGCCTGGGCGCTATTCAATAAAAAGGAACCGTTATTGGGGTTTCCACCAAAGTTAGGATTACGGAACTGGAACGTCATATTTCCAGCCCAGGTTAATGGCGAAAAAAGCATGAGCAGCACTACTGCATGTTTAACACGCATGACAGCCTCCGGATAAAAATCATGTTTTAGAATTCATCACGCGCTAAATCACTCGTACTTAATAGCGTTTGATCTATTTGTCGGCGATTTAATGCTTCCTCTGTTTGCGCTAATGCGAAGACGACGGTTTTCTCGAAGTCTCTTTTCATTGGAAATAAAAAAGTCTGGAAAATAACGTCCTGATTTACCGTTATGGTGATCCAGCTTCCCCAACGCGCACTGGGTCTTTCATTAATGGTCAGATTGCCGGTGTAGTCGCTTTCCCATTTGTCGCTGAATGCACGATAGAATTCATGTCCTATCGAAGAGACGGTATGGTCGGTTAACAATCCGGGAACCTCGACTTCAACTTCATTGGCATGCAGGTTTCCGGTAGCGAACAGTAACTCTGCTGCTACAATCCAGGTCAGATAGCGTTTCATGGCCTTACCGCCTGAGATTATCGTTTGCCCATGAAACTGCCTGGGTGCGATTTTTGACAGCTATCTTTTTGAAAAGATTATAAAGATGTGTCTTAACCGTATTCTCGCTGATAAATAGCGACCTGGCGATTTCATTATTAGAGGCACCAATACGTAACTTATTGAGGATCTCTTTTTCGCGATGAGTGAGTAATGCGGACTCGGTGCTGTTGTAGCGGTAATTTCCTGAGTGTGTAATCAGGTAACTGGCTAATTTTTGTGAAAAATAGCATTCGCCCCGCAGAATACCCTGTAATCCGCTGACCACGTGTTCCTGGTCTTCAGTGGCGTAAAACACGCCGTTAATATGAGGCCAGTTTTCAATTTCACGGTAGGGATAATCGTCAGGGGTATTTAACAATAATGTTTTTATATTATTGTTTTTGCGGCTTAAATTATCCTGCCAATAGTGAATAAGCTTCTTATCCGCTTCCATCATATCCATTAAAACAATGCAACCGGCTGAGATATCTTCCAGAGAACGTTGAATATTATGCAGTTTTCCGGTTATGGCCAGCGATTGCTTTAAATGTTGCAATAATGCCGTAGCTTGCAGAGATGGCTTTGTGATCAACAATAGTGTGTGACCATGACTACTATGGACTTCATTAAACATGATGAAACTCCACTTTTTTTAATCGCACATCTGACAGCTGCCCCCATAAAATAAAGGCACCAGAAGTACTGACAGATGTTGCACTGCTGTGGGTTGAAATAGCCCATTATCCAGAAAGAGAAAAATATTTACGAAAATACTTTTAACTGTTTTCAATCTAGCCATTACAAATCTTAAAGCAAGTGTTAAACTTGTAACAAGATGTAAAAATATATATTAAAATGTTGTTTTTGGGTTTTTTTGAAGTTTAGATTTGATAGTAAAGTTGTACATTTCGCTGTTATTGCATAGATTTAAAAAATCATACAAATTATAATAATTAATTGATTTTTAATCATTTTAATTATTGTATGTCATGTTTTGATTTTATTTTTTCTTGAAATTTGAGACGTGGCATTAACCTGGACAGCACAAAGACAAAAAAAACGAAGTGTGTCACGTCTTGTGCGTATTGCCCCCCATGGGAAGCATAAGAACATCCCCATGGCGGCATAACACACACCAACACTTCATTTTTTAGGTGCGCGATACACTCTCTTCTATGGCCAAAAATCAATTATAAAAAATCACATGGCTATCGTTTTATTAGCACTTTGGTATGAGCTTAAATAACAAAATACCACGCGTGGGTGAGTTATTAAAAATGTTTCCACGGACATACTCTTCATCGTAACGACGCGTTAACAAAAAACGCATGTCGCTAACAAGGTAATAGATAATTTTCGCTATGTACGACCAGGTCCAGGGTGACAGCATGAAAAACAAATTGTTATTTATGATGTTGACAATACTGGGTGCGCCTGGGATTGCAACCGCGACAAATTATGATCTGGCTCGTTCAGAGTATAATTTTGCGGTAAATGAATTAAGCAAGTCTTCATTTAATCAGGCGGCCATTATTGGTCAAGTCGGCACGGATAATAGTGCCAGAGTACGCCAGGAAGGATCAAAACTATTGTCCGTTATTTCACAAGAAGGAGGAAATAATCGGGCGAAAGTCGACCAGGCAGGGAATTATAACTTTGCGTATATTGAGCAAACGGGCAATGCCAACGATGCCAGTATATCGCAAAGCGCTTACGGTAATAGTGCGGCTATTATCCAGAAAGGTTCTGGAAATAAGGCCAATATTACCCAGTACGGTACGCAGAAAACAGCAGTTGTAGTGCAGAAACAGTCGCATATGGCTATTCGCGTCACCCAACGCTAATACCGTTACGACTTTTAAATCAATCCGATGGGGGTTTTACCATGAAACTTTTAAAAGTGGCAGCATTCGCAGCAATCGTAGTTTCTGGCAGTGCTCTGGCTGGCGTCGTTCCACAATGGGGCGGCGGCGGTAATCATAACGGCGGCGGCAATAGTTCCGGCCCGGACTCAACGTTGAGCATTTATCAGTACGGTTCCGCTAACGCTGCGCTTGCTCTGCAAAGCGATGCCCGTAAATCTGAAACGACCATTACCCAGAGCGGTTATGGTAACGGCGCCGATGTAGGCCAGGGTGCGGATAACAGTACTATTGAACTGACTCAGAATGGTTTCAGAAACAATGCCACCATCGACCAGTGGAACGCTAAAAACTCCGATATTACTGTCGGTCAATACGGCGGTAATAACGCCGCGCTGGTTAATCAGACCGCATCTGATTCCAGCGTAATGGTGCGTCAGGTTGGTTTTGGCAACAACGCCACGGCTAACCAGTATTAATTTAGCGTCTGCGCTAATAAAAAAACAGGGCGTAAGCCCTGTTTTTTTTCGGGAGGAAATTATGCATACTTTATTGCTCCTTGCCGCACTTTCAAATCAGATTACGTTTACCACGACTCAGCAAGGCGATATTTACACGGTGATCCCTCAGGTCACATTAAACGAACCCTGCGTCTGTCAGGTGCAAATTCTCTCTGTGCGCGACGGCGTCGGGGGACAAAGCCATACACAGCAAAAACAAACGCTATCTTTACCTGCTAATCAACCGATTGAGTTGTCTCGTCTTAGTGTAAATATATCTTCAGAGGACTCGGTTAAAATTATTGTTACTGTTTCGGACGGACAATCACTGCATTTATCACAACAATGGCCGCCTTCTGCACAGTAGTTTTTGATGGTGGCGGAAATGGATTGGCTGACCTGGGTATTAAAGAGGCGATAAAAGCGTCTCATCGTCTCGGCATGTCGCTAAAAGGTAACGCCGAACCCTCGAGGATGACTAATCATTGAGGAGTTAACATGTCCGTAATCAAGAAAAATATCCCTGCCATAGGCCTGTGTATCTGCGCTTTTTTTATCCATTCTGCGGTAGGGCAACAAACGGTACAGGGCGGCGTTATCCATTTTCGCGGCGCGATTGTTGAGCCACTGTGCGATATTTCTACTCACGCCGAAAATATTGATTTAACCTGCCTACGCGAAGGTAAAAAGCAAATGCACCGGATAGACCTTCGGCAGGCATCTGGATTACCGCAGGATATTCAGTCCATTGCGACGGTACGGCTGCATTATCTCGATGCGCAAAAAAGCCTGGCGGTGATGAATATTGAGTACCGTTAACGGCGGTGTCATAGATATAAAAAGAGCGACTCTGTTGAAAGCCCTGCTGTACACTTTGCAGATAAGGTGAGACAAAGGGGGGGTTATGACATCACGTCTTCAGGTCATACAGGGTGATATCACTCAACTTAGCGTCGATGCGATTGTGAATGCCGCTAACGCATCATTAATGGGCGGCGGCGGCGTAGACGGCGCGATTCATCGCGCGGCGGGGCCGGCATTGCTGGACGCCTGTAAACTCATCCGTCAGCAACAGGGCGAATGTCAGACGGGACATGCGGTTATCACGCCTGCTGGCAAGCTTTCGGCAAAGGCGGTTATTCACACAGTGGGGCCCGTCTGGCGAGGCGGCGAATACCAGGAAGCTGAGCTACTCGAAGCGGCATACCGGAATTGTTTGCTGCTTGCCGAGGCGAATCACTTTCGTTCCATCGCTTTTCCGGCAATCAGTACCGGCGTTTATGGCTATCCACGCGCCCAGGCCGCTGAAGTCGCCGTCAGGACGGTTTCAGATTTTATTACCCGTTACGCTCTGCCTGAACAGGTATACTTTGTCTGTTATGATGAAGAAACTGCCCGGCTTTACGCAAGATTACTTACTCAGCAAGGCGACGACCCTGCCTGATAAAACACGCCTGGAGCGTGCCGTTGAACCGCTATGCGCGCGCCATCCCGGAGAGTGCGGCATTCTCGCGCTGGATAACAGTCTGGACGCTTTTGCCGCCCGCTACCGCCTGACTGAAATGGCGGCGCGGACGCTGGATGTGCAGTATTATATTTGGGAAGACGATATGTCCGGGCGGCTGCTCTTTTCGGTACTGCTGTCGGCGGCGAAGCGCGGCGTTCATGTTCGTCTGCTGCTGGATGATAACAATACGCCTGGTCTGGATGATACGTTGCGCTTGCTGGATAGCCATCCTAATATCGAAGTTCGTCTGTTTAATCCTTTCTCTTTTCGTACGCTACGCGCGCTGGGATATTTGACGGATTTTGCGCGGCTGAATCGGCGGATGCACAATAAAAGTTACACTGCCGACGGCGTAGTGACGCTGGTCGGTGGGCGCAACATCGGCGATGCCTATTTCGGCGCTGGCGAGGAGCCGCTATTTTCCGATCTGGACGTGATGGCCATTGGCCCGGTGGTCAATGATGTCGCCAATGATTTTGAACGTTACTGGCGCTGTAGTTCAGTGTCGACATTGCAGCAAGTATTATCCCTTTCTGAGCAGGAACTGACGCAACGTATCGAACTTCCCGAATCCTGGTATAACGATGAGATCACCCGCCGCTATCTGCATAAGCTGGAAACCAGCCAGTTTATGGCGGATCTCGATCGCGGAACGTTGCCGCTGATTTGGGCAAAAACACGCTTGCTTAGCGATGACCCTTCTAAAGGCGAGGGGAAGGCGCAGCGCCATTCGCTTCTTCCGCAGCGATTATTTGACGTGATGGGGTCGCCGACGGAGCGTATCGACATTATTTCCGCTTACTTTGTCCCCACGCGCGCAGGCGTGGCGCAGTTGCTTAATCTGGTCAGGAAAGGCGTGAAGATCGCCATCTTAACTAACTCTCTGGCGGCCAACGATGTGGCGGTCGTTCACGCAGGGTACGCGCGCTGGCGCAAGAAATTACTGCGCTATGGCGTGGAGCTCTACGAACTGAAACCGACCCGCGAACATGAAACCGCTGTACATGATCGCGGACTCACCGGGAACTCAGGTTCCAGCTTACATGCTAAAACGTTCAGTATTGATGGTAGTAAGGTGTTTATCGGGTCGCTTAATTTTGATCCCCGTTCAACGCTTTTAAATACCGAAATGGGCTTTGTCATTGAAAGTGAAACGCTGGCGACGCTTATTCATAAGCGTTTTACGCAGAGCCAACGCGATGCGGCCTGGCAACTGCGGCTGGATCGCTGGGGACGAATTAACTGGATCGATCGTCAGCAAGAAGAGGAAAAGGTGTTAAAGAAAGAACCCGCTACGCGTTTCTGGCAGCGAGTTCTGGTACGGTTGGCGGCAATTTTACCTGTGGAATGGTTGCTGTGAACCCGCGCGCGGAAAACTACCCGATCGCGGCGCGGCTTTCTTGTTTTACCGGCGGTTTACCTGAAAAGAGAAATTTCAGAAGCGGGATGCGTAAATGAATTTCATACAGAATTAACGCAATACCCATAACAAATATCAGCCCGCACAAGAACCCGATCAGGTTGGAGGAGATATGCGGCGTAATATACGCGCCAAAGAAAAGCGTTAAGGGATGATGCACCAGATAAATAAACAGCGAAGCATTCACGAAATAGGTGACGCGCGCGGACTGGAAGTTTAACAAGCGATGCCCCAGTGAAAATACTACGTTCACCATCCACAGCCCCATGACCATCGTAATCACGGATTCGGTTTCGTACATCCAGGCGTCGCCGCTCCCATAACGTTGATTCAGCAGATAGGCGATAAAAGCAACGGCAGCGCCTAAAGTGCATCCGCGTGAGGGCGTGGTGAAGCGCGCTTTCAGATCGGGGTGAATGAAGGCCAACGCGCCGAGAATAAAAAACGGCACATAAAATAGCGTTTGCATCACAATAAAATTGAACATGCCGTCACTGAGGATTGCCGGATATACGATGAAAATAATGCGCCTGATAGCGGCGTAAGCCATCCCCAGCAGGAAAAAAATAAGCGAAAGCCTGGCTAGTGAAATAGCGGCGGGACGAGGCTTGCTTGTTTCCTGCCTTTTTTGGAACCAGGTAAAAATCCCGATGCTGACTGTGGTTAATATCACCAGCACCAGTAAAAACCACAGATGTGAAATGAGTTCCCACGCTAACGTATTATATTTTTCATAGGCAGAGAGTGTAGGCCAGTTCTCTGTTTTCTCTTTGACATATTGCAACAGGATAAATTGCGGCAAGGTAAGCAAAGGGATTGCGGTAAGCATAGGAATACCCACACGTTCTACCCGTACTTTCCACCAGCGTTTTAACGGATAACGTAAAAACAACATGTACGAAAAATAACCAGAAATAACAAAAAACACCTGCATACGAAAAGCGTGGATAAAATCGTTAAACAGGGTTAGCCACCATGATGGCGTGGCGCTATTGACATGCCAACTGTGAGTGGAATAGATCAACGAGATATGAAAGGGAATCCCTAACAACATCAGCCATGCGCGGATAGAGTCAAGAAAATATTCACGCGGCGCGGGTACAGAGCTCATATAAGGTCACGTATTCTCAGATTTTTCACCTTATCCATAAGGCGAATTATAGTTACATTCGGTAGCAACCCTACACCAACTCCGACAACCTGTCTCCAGGATAAGCACGCAAAGTGAAAACAGGCGCGGGAGGTGCTTAATCCATGAGCCAGCGCGCTGAACAAAGCCTGGATTCAGTTGTCGTAATGCCTGATTATCCATTAAAATGGATCGGATCGATATAAGCACACAAAGGGGGAAGTGCTTACTTATTATGAAACATAAACGACAAATGATGAAAATGCGTTGGTTGGGCGCAGCTATTATGTTAACGCTTTACGCATCATCGAGCTGGGCGTTCAGTATTGATGACGTGGCAAAACAAGCTCAATCTTTAGCCGGGAAAGGCTATGAGGCGCCTAAAAGCAACTTGCCCTCCGTTTTCCGCGACATGAAATATGCGGATTATCAGCAGATCCAGTTTAACAGCGATAAAGCCTACTGGAACAACTTAAAGACCCCTTTTAAGCTCGAATTTTACCATCAGGGGATGTACTTCGATACGCCGGTCAAGATTAACGAAGTGACGGCGACGACGGTCAAAAGAATCAAATACAGCCCGGATTACTTCAATTTTGGCAATGTTCAGCACGATAAAGACACGGTAAAAGATTTAGGCTTCGCCGGGTTCAAAGTTCTGTACCCCATCAACAGTAAAGATAAGAACGACGAAATCGTCAGTATGCTTGGCGCCAGCTATTTCCGCGTTATCGGCGCAGGCCAGGTATATGGCTTATCTGCGCGCGGCCTGGCGATTGATACCGCCTTACCATCTGGTGAAGAGTTTCCCCGCTTTCGCGAGTTCTGGATTGAGCGTCCAAAACCCACCGATAAGCGTTTGACCGTCTATGCATTACTGGATTCTCCGCGCGCGACCGGCGCTTACCGTTTTGTGATCATTCCTGGCCGCGATACCGTGGTGGACGTGCAGTCAAAAGTCTATCTGCGCGATAAAGTGGGCAAGCTGGGCGTTGCGCCATTAACCAGTATGTTCCTGTTTGGGCCAAACCAGCCGTCGCCGACGACCAACTATCGTCCGGAACTGCATGACTCGAACGGCTTATCCATTCATGCGGGTAATGGCGAGTGGATTTGGCGTCCGCTGAACAATCCAAAACACCTCGCTGTGAGCAGCTATGCAATGGAAAACCCTCAGGGATTCGGCCTGTTGCAGCGTGGTCGCGAGTTCTCGCGCTTTGAAGATTTAGACGATCGCTACGACCTGCGTCCAAGCGCCTGGATTACCCCGAAAGGCGACTGGGGCAAAGGTAAGGTTGAACTGGTTGAAATTCCGACCAATGATGAAACCAACGATAACATCGTCGCTTACTGGACTCCGGATCAACTGCCGGAACCGGGTAAAGAGATGAACTTCAAGTACACTCTGACCTTCAGCCGCGATGAAGATAAACTTCATGCGCCGGATAATGCCTGGGTGCTGCAAACACGCCGCTCAACGGGCGACGTTAAACAGTCGAATCTGATTCGCCAGCCCGACGGCACTATTGCCTTTGTGGTGGATTTCGTTGGCGCCGACATGAAAAAACTGCCGCCGGATACGCCCGTCGCTGCGCAAACCAGCATTGGCGATAACGGTGAAATCGTTGACAGTAATGTACGCTATAACCCAGTCACTAAAGGCTGGCGTTTAATGCTGCGCGTGAAAGTCAAAGACGCGAAGAAAACCACGGAAATGCGTGCCGCATTGGTGAATGCCGATCAGACGCTAAGTGAAACCTGGAGCTACCAGTTACCTGCCAATGAATAAAACAACTGAGTATATTGACGCACTGCTGCTTTCTGAACGTGAGAAAGCGGCATTGCCGAAAACTGACATCCGCGCCGTGCATCAGGCGCTGGATGCCGAGCATCGGACTTACTCGCGAGAAGACGATTCACCGCAGGGTTCCGTAAAAGCCCGCCTTGAACACGCCTGGCCGGATTCATTGGCGAAGGGGCAGTTAATTAAAGATGATGAAGGGCGCGATCAGTTGCAGGCTATGCCAAAAGCGACGCGCTCTTCGATGTTTCCCGATCCCTGGCGAACCAACCCGGTTGGCCGTTTCTGGGATCGTCTGCGTGGGCGGGATGTGACGCCGCGCTATGTTTCTCGTCTGACAAAAGAAGAGCAGGCGAGCGAGCAAAAATGGCGTACCGTCGGCACTATACGCCGCTATATTTTGTTAATTTTGACTCTGGCGCAAACCGTCGTCGCGACCTGGTATATGAAGACCATTCTGCCTTATCAGGGATGGGCGCTCATCAATCCTATGGATATGGTGGGGCAGGATATTTGGGTCTCCTTTATGCAGCTCCTGCCCTACATGCTGCAAACCGGTATCCTGATTCTGTTTGCCGTGCTGTTCTGCTGGGTGTCAGCCGGATTCTGGACGGCGCTGATGGGCTTCCTGCAACTGCTTATCGGGCGCGATAAGTACAGCATCTCCGCGTCTACGGTTGGCGATGAGCCCCTCAATCCGGAACACCGGACGGCGCTGATCATGCCTATCTGTAATGAAGACGTTAGCCGCGTTTTCGCCGGTCTGCGCGCGACCTGGGAGTCCGTTAAAGCCACAGGCAACGCCGCGCATTTTGACGTCTATATCCTTAGCGACAGTTATAACCCGGATATCTGCGTGGCGGAGCAAAAGGCGTGGATGGAGCTTATCGCGGAAGTGCAGGGCGAAGGCCAAATTTTTTACCGTCGCCGCCGCCGCCGTATGAAACGCAAAAGCGGCAATATTGACGATTTTTGCCGCCGCTGGGGCAATCAGTACAGCTATATGGTGGTGCTGGACGCGGACTCAGTGATGAGCGGCGAGTGTCTGAGCGGTCTGGTGCGCCTGATGGAAGCGAACCCTAACGCCGGGATTATCCAGTCTTCGCCGAAAGCGTCGGGGATGGATACTCTGTATGCCCGCTGCCAACAGTTCGCGACCCGTGTTTATGGGCCGCTGTTTACCGCCGGGCTGCACTTCTGGCAGTTGGGGGAGTCGCACTACTGGGGGCACAATGCCATTATCCGCGTGAAGCCGTTTATCGAGCACTGCGCTCTGGCGCCGCTGCCGGGAGAGGGTTCGTTCGCCGGATCGATTCTTTCCCACGACTTTGTGGAGGCGGCGCTAATGCGTCGGGCAGGGTGGGGCGTCTGGATTGCCTACGATCTCCCCGGTTCCTATGAAGAGCTGCCGCCAAACCTGCTGGATGAGCTTAAACGCGACCGCCGCTGGTGTCACGGCAACCTGATGAACTTTCGTCTGTTCCTGGTGAAAGGAATGCACCCGGTGCATCGCGCCGTGTTCCTGACGGGGGTAATGTCATATCTGTCCGCGCCGTTATGGTTTATGTTCCTCGCGCTTTCTACCGCGCTGCAGGTCGTTCATGCGTTAACAGAGCCGCAATATTTCCTTCAGCCGCGCCAGCTTTTTCCGGTCTGGCCGCAGTGGCGTCCGGAACTGGCAATCGCGCTGTTTGCGTCAACGATGGTGCTGCTGTTCCTGCCGAAGCTGCTCAGTATTATGCTGATCTGGTGTAAAGGCACCAAAGAGTATGGCGGTTTCTGGCGCGTTACGCTGTCGCTATTGCTGGAAGTGCTGTTCTCCGTGTTGCTGGCGCCGGTGCGTATGCTGTTTCATACCGTGTTTGTGGTCAGCGCGTTCCTCGGCTGGGAAGTGGTCTGGAACTCACCGCAACGTGACGATGATTCTACGCCGTGGGGAGAAGCCTTTATGCGTCACGGCTCTCAACTGCTGCTGGGGCTGGTCTGGGCGGTGGGTATGGCGTGGCTGGATTTACGCTTTCTGTTCTGGCTGGCGCCGATTGTCTTTTCGCTGATTCTGTCGCCATTTGTTTCGGTGATCTCCAGTCGTTCAACGGTAGGATTACGCACCAAACGCTGGAAGCTGTTCCTGATCCCGGAAGAGTATTCGCCGCCTCAGGTGTTGGTCGATACCGATAAATATCTGGAGATGAATCGCCGCCGTATTCTGGACGATGGCTTTATGCATGCGGTATTTAACCCGTCGCTGAATGCGCTGGCGACCGCGATGGCCACCGCGCGTCACCGCGCCAGTAAGGTGCTGGAAATAGCCCGCGATCGTCATGTGGAGCAGGCGCTAAACGAAACGCCGGAGAAACTGAACCGCGATCGGCGCCTGGTTTTGCTCAGCGATCCGGTGACGATGGCGCGTTTACACTATCGGGTCTGGAATGCGCCAGAGAGATACTCTTCCTGGGTAAACCATTATCAGTCTCTCGTCCTGAATCCGCAGGCGTTGCAGGGGCGAACATCGTCAGCGGGATAAGGTCTGGAGTGAGGTGAAAAATACCGGCGTGATGCCGGTATTTTTATAGTGAAATGAGGTATCAGGTGCGTATATTCGCGGTGAGCATAATGGTGATTACCCTGAGCGGCTGCGGCAGTATTATCAGCAGAACGATCCCAGGACAAGGACACGGCAACCAGTATTACCCTGGCGTGCAGTGGGATATGCGTGATTCCGCATGGCGCTATATCACTATCCTCGATCTGCCCTTCTCACTGATCTTCGATACACTGCTACTGCCGCTCGATATTCACCACGGGCCTTATGAGTAATTAACGCTCATCCCATTCGTCTGCCGCAGTACGGCCTTCCTCGGTATCAAGCGGGGGTTCAAGCTGGAATTCCCCTTCATCCCATTCATGCAAAGTATTCTCTTCCTGCCATTCCTGGCGGATCTCTATCTCATCATAATCGCCGTCAAACACGCTCTGCGCGGCTTCACCACTCAGCATCGGCAGACATTCGCCATCTTCACCTTCATCGGCGAAAAATTCGACCTGCCACATGATGTCCCCATCCTGCAGTACATATTTCTGAACGTTGAACTGCTGCACATTCGCTTCATCTTGTTCGAGGCCTGGATGGTCAGCCAGAAATTCTTCCCGGGCTGCATCGATAGCTTCTTCCAGCGTGGCATACATGGTCATCAGTGTCTCCCTTTGATTTGATGAGGTATTTAGGGAAAGAATAGCTGATTCTGTAATATTGCAAGTATGAAAGCGCAAAAATTATTCTATTGCCAGTCTGCGCCGTCGTAAGCTGTTCCATGAATAGATAGCATTGAACAACACCACGCCTGCCGTGACGCAGAATACGGCGCGGAAGCCATAGCTCGCGGAAATTGCGGCGCCCATGAGAGGGCCGGTGACGTTGCCGATATCGCGGAAAGATTGGTTGTAACTGAATATGCGCCCGGCTATCTGGTTGGTAGAGTTGTAAACCAGCAGAGTTTGAACGGCTGGCAGCAGCGCGCCATCCGCCGCGCCAAGCAGAAACCGCAATAGCGCGAGCTGCCACGGCGTTTGCACAAAAGACATTGGAATCAGCAGCAGTACGGAAATAATCAGCGCGACGATAAGAATCTTTTCCGGGCCAATTCTGTCGCCAAGCTTGCCGAGCCGGGGGGCGCTAAGTAATGCCGCCACGCCGGGAACGGACGCTATCATCCCGCTAATGAACGCAATATTACTGACATTTCCCGCGAGTTCGCGCACATAGAGCGTCAGGATGGGCGCAATAGACCCCGTCGCCACCTGAATAATCAGCGTGGTGACAAACAGGCTTAACACCAGGCGGGGATTTTTTAACGAGGCGACCACTTCCCGAACGTGAAGCATCTCTTTTTTGCTCACCGGCAGGAAATTCTCGCGAATGAAAAAGAAGGTGAGCAGAAAACAGATAAACAAAACGCTGGCGGTAATAAAAAAGACCGGACGAAGGCCGTAATGGTCGGCGAGCAGACCGCCCGCAAGTGGGCCAAGCAGAGCGCCGCTGACGCCGCCAGTAGAGAGCGTCCCTAACGCCCAGCCGCTTTTGTGGCGCGGCACCTGAGTGGCGATGAGCGCATTGGCGTTGGGAATAAATCCGCCCAGCAGGCCTAATAACGCGCGGAGGATCAGAAATTGCCAGATATTTTGCGCCATGCCCATTAACAGCATCACAATGGCCATGCCGAGAGCGGAACGCAACAGCATGATCTTACGCCCTTTACGATCCGCCAGACCGCCCCAAAAAGGGGACGCGATAGCTGAAAAGAGGAACGTAATACTAAAGACCAGCCCGGACCACATGTTGAGTGCGCTATGGCCTGTTACGCCGAGTTGCTCAACGTAGAGAGGGAGAAAAGGCATGACCAGGCTGAATGCCGCGCCGGTTAAAAAACAGCCCAGCCAGGTAACGGTTAGATTGCGTTTCCAGTTTATGGGGACATCAGAGGGTGACATAGCGTTCCACAGTATGATGCGCGGTTTGCGCTATCATCAATTTAATTATGAGCGTACTAATTATAATTATGCGCCGACCTTACCAGCCTCGCAATGTGGGGAGCTTTTAAAGCTAAAAGAGGGGAAAAATTGCAGCCTGACGGCTGCAATCCTGTCAATAGCGCGACGGTACGCCTTCAGGGCGAGTTTTAAAGCGGCGATGCAGCCACATATACTGCTCTGGCGCCATCATAATGCACTGCTCGACAATCTTATTCATCCACGCGGCAGTCGCTTCTGCGTTCTCCAGCGGAGGCGAATATTCCGCAGGAAGAATGATCAGTTCGTAGCCTTTTCCATCGGGTTTACGGCGAGGCACGAAGGGGATAATACAGGCTTTAGACATGCGCGCCAGCATCCAGGTACCGGAGGTCGTAGCGGCCTGGTCGACGGCGAATAATGGTACAAAAACGCTGGCGCGCGGGCCATAATCGTGATCCGGCGCATACCAGATCAATTCGCCACTTTTCAATGCCTTAACCATGCCTTTCAGATCTTTGCGATCCAACATCGATTTATTGGAGCGTAAGCGTCCCCAGGTCTGTAACCAGTCGAGCAACGGATTATCATTCGGGCGATAAACTCCGATACCCGGGTTATGCATACCAAACATGCGGGCGCCAAACTCAAGGGTAAGAAAATGTATTCCTACCAGAATGAACCCCAGCCCCTGCGCCTTAACTTCACGGATATGCTCCAGACCGCTCGCTTCCATCCAGCGGTTCACTCGCCGATCGGGCCAGAACCAGGCCATGCCGGTTTCCATCACGCCCATACCGACGGATTCAAAGTTTTTGACCACCATGGTGTGGCGTTCCTGCGCGCTCATTTCCGGAAAGCATAATTCAAGGTTGCGATAGGCGATTTTCGCGCGGCGTTTCATTACGCGTCGCGCCAGGTGGCCCAATGCGCAACCCAATTTATAGATGACCGGGTAGGGGAGTTGCACGACCAACCAAAGCGCGCCTATACCCAACCAGGTTAACCAATAGCGCGGGTGCAGTAAGGCCACGGAGAACTTAGGCAACTTCGTCATTTCTATCCTGTCTTTCAACGAACAATTCCCCGTATTCTCGCATCTTTTTGCGTTGAGCAAAAATATGTAGCAGGAGAGTGGCGATTAAATCGACAATTGTTGTTAATTATTTAGTGTAAAGCAGGAAATGTAGCGCAAAATGTGTGGATGTAAATTGGCGAGACTTGCCTTATCATGCCTGCCCACTTTATTTTTTGCTGATTGCAGGATACGTACACCATGCCAGTGTTACACAACCGCATCTCTAATGACGAGCTGAAAGCCAAAATGCTGGCGGAAAGCGAGCCGCGTACGACAATTTCTTTTTATAAATATTTCACTATCGCCTCGCCGCAACAGACGCGGGACGCGTTGTATCAGGTGTTTACGGCGTTGGACGTTTTTGGTCGCGTTTACCTGGCGCATGAAGGCATCAATGCGCAAATCAGCGTGCCGCAAAGCAAGGTCGAGACCTTTCGTCAACAGCTTTATACGTTCGATCCCGCGCTGGACGGGCTGCGTTTAAATATTGCGCTGGAGGATGACGGAAAGTCATTTTGGGTGCTGCGTATGAAAGTTCGCGACCGTATCGTCGCTGACGGTATTGACGATCCGAGTTTTGACGCCAGTAATGTCGGCGATTATCTGAAGGCGGCAGATGTGAATGTGATGCTGGACGATCCTGACGCGGTCTTTATTGATATGCGCAACCACTATGAGTATGAAGTCGGCCATTTCGAAAATGCTCTGGAAATCCCGGCGGATACGTTTCGTGAACAGTTGCCAAAAGCGGTTGAAATGCTGCGGGAACATGCAGATAAAAAGATAGTGATGTACTGTACCGGCGGTATTCGTTGTGAGAAAGCCAGCGCCTGGATGAAACACAACGGTTTCAATAAAGTCTGGCATATTGAGGGTGGCATCATTGAATACGCCCGTCGCGCGCGCGAGCAGGGGCTTCCCGTTCGCTTTATCGGCAAAAATTTTGTATTTGATGAGCGAATGGGCGAACGAATCTCGGATGAGGTTATCGCGCATTGCCATCAGTGCGGCGCGCCCTGCGATAGCCATACCAACTGCAAAAATGACGGTTGCCATCTGCTGTTTATCCAGTGTCCGCAGTGCGCCAGTAAATTTAACGGCTGCTGTAGTGAACAATGCTGTGAAGAGCTGGCCTTGCCGGAGGAAGAACAGCGCCGACGTCGTGCGGGTCGCGAGAACGGCAACAAAATTTTTAATAAATCGCGTGGTCGGCTTAATAGCAAACTGAGCATTCCCGATCCGGCTGAGTAATATTTTGCCGGATAGCAGCGTAAAGGCCGCTATCCGGCATTTCGCCAGGCGTTACTTCTGCTGAACGCCTTCTACTGAGATGATAAGCTCAACCTCTTGTGAGGCCGGGCCGAGATCGGTAGTTATATTGAAATCCTTCAGCTTAATTTTTCCTTCGGCCTCAAAGCCCGCGCGCTTACCGCCCCACGGATCGTCGCCCTGGCCCATCAGCTTCGCTTCCAGCGTTACCGGTTTAGTCACGCCATTGAGCGTCAGATTGCCGGTAATATCCAGTTCATCGCCCTCTTTTTTCACGCTGGTAGAGGTGAAGGTTGCCTGCGGGAATTTCGCAACATTAAGAAATTCCGCGCTACGCAGGTGTTTGTCACGTTCGGCATGGTTAGTGTCGACGCTATTGGTGTTAATGGTCACGTTCACTTTGTCGGCCGACGGATTTTTTTCGTCAAAAGTGAACGTGCCGTCGAAATCTTTAAAGGTGCCGTACAGCCAGCTGTAGCCCAGATGCTGGATGCGGAAATTGACGAACGCATGTTGGCCTTCTTTATCAATTTTATACTCCGCCGCCACGGCGGAACCGGTCGTGAATAACAAGGATGCGAAGGTGAATCCCAGCAGGTTTTTTTTCATTTTTGAGCTCCATAGTCAGATGACGACATTCCTGTCATACGTTTCAGTGTGTCGTCTTTATCGATGAAATGGTGTTTTAGCGCCATAACCCCATGCGAGAGCGAGATAATGACCAGCGACCAGGCAAACCACAGATGCAGCGTTCCGGCGATGTCAGCCTGCGCGCCCGCGTCCGTAAGCGTGGCCGGAATCTCAAACCAGCCAAAGACGCTAATCGGTTTACCATCGGCGGTGGAAATCAGGTAGCCGCTAATGATTATCGCAAAGAGCAGGAGATACAGGAGGAGATGACCCGCGGCGGCGCCAGCGCGCGTTAAACGGGAATAGCTGGTCAACGCAACGGGCGGCGGAGAATAAAGCCGCCAGATAATACGCACGATCAGCGCCATCATCAGTAATATGCCAATACTTTTATGCATTTCCGGTGCCTGGTGATACCAGCCGTCGTAATAACTGAGCGTGACCATCCATAAGCCCAACGCAAACATGCCATAGACCACCAGGGCGGTCAGCCAGTGGAGCGCGGCGGAAATCACGCCATAACGCTGTGGAGTATTTTTAAATTGCATAAACACACCAACGAATATTTCACGAGAGAATGAAAATGGCGTGGAAAAGCGCCGAATGCAACTTATAAATAAGAATTTGAATGATATTTATTTTTATTTCAATAATTTTGATGTTGTTTGCGGTTCAGCTTCAGAAGTTTCGAGATATTTCCCCCTGATAACCGCACAACGGCAGGAACTGACATTATTGCCGTGCTTCAACGTTATGAAATAAAAAGTGAGGAACTTTCAGGAAGTGTCAGTTAACGTCAATGAAAAGCAATCAGAAGAAAAGGAGATAAACAATATCCATCACCGCCAGCAGCGACCAAAGAATAACGTAAAGCATGAAATGTTCGCGAATATTATTCATCAGAAAATGAAAGAGACGACGCATAGCTTACCTTAATAAACAGCCCCTTTACGGGGCCGACAAATTATTGGCTAAAACGGGAAAGCCGGAACGGCGTCAGATCAAAGGAGGGCGTTTTTCCCAACGCAAAATCCGCAGCGATTTCTCCTAACACCGGGGCGAATTTAAAACCATGTCCGCTGAGTCCAGTGATGACAAGCGTGTTCTCATGGCCAGGCAGCGTATCGATAATAAAATCCTCGTCCGGCGAATTATCATAGGTACATGCCGCCCCATGTAAACAACCGCCGATACCCGGCAGTACGTTACGCAGGAAAGGAAATGCTTCCGCGCCATCGCTGGCAACGGCGGCAAAGGGCTTGCGCTCTTCCGGAGCCTGTATTAGCTGTCCGCCATTGTGTTTGCCGATTTTTAACTCGTCGTTCTCCGCCGGGAAGCCGTAATATTGATCGCCGTTGGGCATTTCGCCGGTAAAGGCCGGAAAGCGGTTTTTAGTGCTGTAACGTCCATCCGCCTTAAACCAGGCAAAAACTTTACGTACGGGCTGAACGGGCAGCTCCGGTACCAGCGCTTTGACCCAGGTGCCCGCGCTAATTAGCGCCTTGCTGGCGTGGTAGCTGCCTTCACTCGTCTCTATCGTCACACCGTTATCATCATGATGAATATGGCTTACCGGGCTGTTGAATAGCTGTGCGCAGCCAGCCTCTCGGGCCAGACGAAGCCATGTGGTAATGGCTAATTCGCTGCGCAGGAAACCGGAGTCAGCTTCAAACAGCCCGATATAATTATCGGGCACGCGAATTTCCGGCCAGCGCGTCATGAGGGCCGTCGCGTCCAGGCGCTCGACGTTCAATTGCCACTGTTGCGCGCTTCGTGCGACGTTGGCTAAGAAAGCGGAATCGGCCGGGCCGAGGTTGACGACGCCGGAGCGGACAAAAATAGGCTCTTCATTGTGTGTGGAGAGTTCATCCCAAAGCGTCTGGGCGCGAAGCACCAGCGGGACATATTTTTCGCCTTCACCATAAGCGTGGCGGATAAGACGGGTATCGCCGTGGTGGCTGCCCTGTTGATGAGGCGGCATATGCGCATCGGTCATCAGGACCTTTAGCCCGGCGCGGGTGGCGTAATAACCAGCGGCGGCGCCAACCGAACCGCTGCCGATAATAATAAGGTCGTATTTCATCAGCTTCTCTCTGCTATCGCGATGATTTCAGGGTAAATAACTGCGCTGAGATATACAAGCCAGAAATAAGTGAGGCACCTTACGGTGCCTGAGAGAGGGGGAGCGCGTCACGCTAATGGCGACGATACTCGTTTTCCTGGTAATCGCCTGATTCTATTTTGGCGATGCCGGCTTCTAATATTGAAATAAATTGCCTGGCTACATCTGTTGTTAACCAGAGCGTTTGACCAACTTCAGTCCCTTCCGGTTCCGGACGATTTGGGGTCTGGTAGTGCAAACGCAGCATCAGCGCATCATAGCTATCGACGGTGCTGATGTCCCATCCTACAAGCGGATGGGTCTGAATGACTTCATTATTCTTTTCCATCATGCCCCCCTGGTACGTGTTATAAGACAACGGTTCTCGAGGTTCAATGCGTGTTTTTCTTCTGAAGCAACTTCAGTATACCAATTAATAAGGCTATTCACTGCGTTTTTAAAGAGACCGGAGGATAAATTTCTCTTTTTAAGAATTATATGAACAATAAAGCGGCAGTTCATTCATATTTTTTTAGGATGTTGTGCAATTATTTTGAGGGTCAGGTGAAATATTCATCAGTTGCGCAAATAAAAAAGCCGGGGCGACCCGGCAAACATACATCACTGCATATCATTTTTTATTCATTGATGAACCAGTCATCAGCGCTCTCCCAGGTCTCCTGGAGAATCTCGCTAATGCGTTCTTTGTCCTCTTTTGATGCGCCAATGACGGACAAGTTGTTGGCGGTAGCGTAACGCACGGTGACGTTACCCAAATTCTCCGGAAAATGATGGCTAATACGACGGGAGAGTTCGCCCGCCAGCGCATCAATCGCACCGGCAGGCAGAGGTGACGTTTTGGCTATAGTGACTTCAATACGCATAATGGCCCCCTGTTTAATATACTGGATATATATACAGTTAAATCCAATATATAGCAACAGGTAAGCGCATTTTTTATTTTTTTACTGACCAGCGTACTGTTTCACCCGCTAAAAAAGGCACCAGCGAATCATCAGCCAGCGCGATATTTTCCGGTACCTGTTGTTCATCGCGAACCAGTTCCACCCACCCCGTATTCACCGGCAGGCCATAGAATTGCGGGCCATTCAGTGAACAGAACGCTTCAAAGTGCGCCAGCGCGTTCATTTCCTCAAACACGGCGGCATAACTGCCAAGGGCGGAGGGTGCGTTGAAACAACCGGCGCAGCCGCAACTGGTCTCTTTACGATGACGTGAATGCGGCGCTGAATCCGTCCCCAGGAAGGCGCGCGTAAAACCACTGGCGACCAGGTCGCGTAACGCCTGCTGGTGAATATTGCGTTTCAGAATCGGCAGACAGTACAGGTGAGGACGAATGCCGCCAACCAGCATATCATTACGGTTAAACATTAAATGTTGAGGCGTAATGGTAGCCGCCAGGTAGTCGTTGCCGTCACGGACATACTGCGCGGCATCTTTGGTCGTGATGTGCTCAAAGACCACTTTAAGCGCGGTCAGACGCTGGCGTAGCGGTTCCATTACGGTGTCGATAAAACGCGCTTCGCGATCGAAGATATCAACCTCCGCATGGGTCACCTCACCGTGGACCAGTAATGGCATTCCGAGTTTTTCCATCCGCTCCAGTACCGGCATGATAGCGTCGACTGACGTTACGCCATGACTGGAGTTAGTGGTGGCATTGGCCGGGTAAAGCTTAGCCGCAGTAAACACGCCTTCATGGAAACCACGCTCCAGTTCATCGGCATCGAGCGAATCCGTTAAATAGCAGGTCATTAACGGCGTGAAATCATGCCCGGCGGGCACCGCATCGAGAATACGCTGGCGGTAGGCGATCGCTGCATCAACGGTCGTGATGGGGGACGCCAGGTTCGGCATCACGATAGCGCGACCATAAATTTCGCTGGTATAGGGTACGACCGTTTTTAACATGTCGCCATCGCGAAGGTGAACGTGCCAGTCGTCCGGGCGGCGGATCTTTAAAACCTGGGATGGTGCAGTCATTAATAAGCTCCGGCTGAGGAATAGTCTTTTTGCCGGAAACAAAGGATAAGCGGAAACGTTTTCGTTTGCACGTAAAAAAAGGGCGCGAGCGCGCCCTCCGAAATCAATTGGTGAAAGGAATAACGATTTCACCAGGTTTAACTTCAATGCCTTTCGCGAGTTTCTTCGCTAACGCTTCGCCTTTACTACTGTCCTCACGCAACACGTAAGCGGGCCGCTGGTTAAAGTAGCTACGTAAAGACTGATTTAAATAAGGCAGGAGCGTTTGTAGCACCGATTGCATTTTCTCCGGCGTCACGGTGGCGTCTACTACTTCCATCTCCTGAAGATAGATGGCGCCTTTTTCTTTATCAAAGACCGGCAGGGCTTTTAGCTTGAGTTTCATCGTCGCTTTTTGACTGCCAAACAGGGAATTCATATCCAGCCTGGCATCGCCAGTAAGGGTGACTTTATTAGGTTCTTCCCGACCAATCTGGCTGACAAGGTTAGTCAATACGATATGCGCGTCGGCAATGCCGGGCAGACCAATATCTTTTGAGAAATTATTCCGTTTTTCAAGCGCTTGATTGATTTCTTGTTCGCTAATGGTGTATTGCGTAAGTTGATTACAACCCACTAACAGGCCGCTAACTACCAGCGCAGCGGCAAAAAAAAACTTTTTCATGGCGTTCCTTAGCATGTTGCCTGTGCCCTAATCTTGACACAAAGCAGCATGTCGCGCCAGCGGACATGGCGCCACTAGAAAAAGCTGAAAAAGGCGGCAAGAAAGGGTTGCCGCCTGGCGGGCGTTAGATAGCCATTGAGGAGAGTAAATTAATTTGCGTCTGCTTTGCCATATTATCGCGATAGTCTGCGACTTTTGTCGGCCAGTGAATACCGGCGACCAGCGTCAGATTACGCAGAAGCGGAAACAGATGAATATCATCTTCCGATAATTCGCCGTTAACGGCGTTAGGCTGTACGATGAGTTTATCCAGCAAACGTAAATCATCGCCGATCTTTTTAATCAGTCCTGCAGAGTGCGCAAGATGGTTGTCAAAACTGCCAGATGAGGCTTCTTTTTTGCGGATAAAATACTGGCGCGCCGCAGGGGTAGAAAATTCATCGAAAGCGGATTTTGCAAATCGCGGCAGCAATAGCTGATTAACGTAACCGTTAACTTTGCGCAACCACTCTTCAATGGCTGGATTGCGTTTCCCGGTTAACAGCGGTTTGCCGTCGAGGTTGTCGACATAATGTACAATATCCATACTTTCAGGAAGGTAGCGACTATCATCTTTTTGCAGGATGGGTACCATCTTTTGACCAATCATCCGGGTGGGCGTCGCCTCGTCGTCATTTTGTAACACGTTAAGTTCAACGGGGATGTTCTTCAGGCCGAAAATCATGCGGGCTTTAACGCAGAAAGGGCAATGATCGTAAATATAAAGCTTCACGTTTCTCCTCCATTTGACTGTCGGTATCTGACCAGTATGGAGGAGATAGCGACAGGTATCAAATCAGGCGCCGGGTTCCAGCATCCGGCGCGGCGTGCGTTTATGACTAAATTGCCAGCCTAAAGCCAAAAAGGTGATAAAGCCGATAATACCGAGCATCATCCACGGTAGTTCAGGCTGCGCAAGCGCTTTACCCATATCAAACAACCAGCCGCCGCCGATATAACCAATCGCGCCGCCAATGGCTAATCCCAGACGGCTAAAGCCCATATAGCTTCCCCGCGCCCTCGCGTCTGCGAGCGACGCGCTGAGCGTTTCGCGCGCCGGTTCGGCGATAACCGAGCCGATGTAGAAAGCGCAAATAAGCGTAAAAAGCTGCTGTAAATTGCCCACCATCCCGATGGGGAGCATGCTCAGCGACATGACGAGCAAACCGGCCATCAGCCGATGCTCCAGCCGAAAACGCTTTTCGCTCCAGCGGGCAATCGGGTAGAGCAACGTCAGCGAGAGACACGCCTCAATAGCGTACATCCATTTCACGGCAGCAGGCGAACCGGCGATATCGTTTACCATAATCGGCAGCATTAACATGACCTGTACCGCCAGCATATAGTAGCCCGCCAGCGTCAGCACGTAGGTGACAAACCTTTTATCGCTCATGACGCGGCGCATTCCTTCACGCACCGGCGTTCTGACCGTTGATAGCTTCCAGGCCGGAAGCAGCCATGCATTGAAAAGGGCGCATAATATGAACAAAATAGCGCCCGTCGCGCAGACCAGGCGAAAATCGTATTGTAGCAACCAGCTTCCCAGCAGCGCGCCAATCACCGCGCCCGCGCTGTCCTGCATCATCAACAGAGAGAAGAAGCGGCCCCGTTGCTCCGGACGAATTAATTTGACCACCAGCGCTGAACGCGGCGGGTCGAAAAGCGTACCGCCGAGACCGGAAAGAAAGCAGGAAAACCACAAGAGCCAGGGCTCATGCGCGATACCCATGGTGGCAAAGCCTGCGGCGCGCATCAGCATACCGGTGACAATCATCGGTTTCGCGCCAAAGCGATCGGCGATGGCGCCGCCAAAAATGCCCAGACCTTGTTGAATAAACTGGCGCAGGCCGAGCGCGATCCCTACCATTACGGCAGCCCACCCCATTTGATCGACAAAGCGAATAGAGATGAGCGGGAAGACGACGAAAAAACCCAGCACCACCAACATGTTATCGATGAGAAGAAAATATTTACCCAGGTTCCTCGCCTGCGAGACGCGCGACATTTCCCCTCCCGGGAAATAAAAGATGAGCGTCTTCTATTCTGCGGCGGCGTTTCGTTTTTTCCTACCGTTAGCGGGACAATATTTTTTTATCAAAAGTCCTTTTTAATCGAGAGTTTTCATCAAAATGTGGCAGCAATTCAAAAAATGACGATTTGCGCTTTTCACAGAGCCTGGTTGCGCAGGTATAGTAATGTTACTGGCGTGCTGAAGACGTTACAGGAAGGAGTAGGTATAGAATGTTTGGCTATCGTAGTAACGTGCCAAAAGTGCGCTTAACCACCGATCGTCTGGTGGTACGTTTAGTGCATGAGCGTGATGCCTGGCGTCTGGCCGATTATTACGCGGAAAATCGTCATTTTTTAAAACCCTGGGAACCGGTCCGTGATGAAAGTCATTGTTATCCTTCAGGATGGCAGGCGCGTCTGGGAATGATCGGTGAATTTCACAAACAGGGCTCCGCCTTCTATTTCGCGCTACTTGATCTGGAAGAAAAAGAAATTATCGGCGTGGCGAATTTTTCCAATGTGGTGCGCGGTTCTTTTCATGCCTGTTATCTGGGCTATTCCATTGCGCAGAAGTGGCAGGGGCAGGGGCTGATGTTTGAAGCCTTAACCGCTGCGATTCGCTATATGCAGCGCACTCAGCATATCCACCGTATCATGGCGAACTATATGCCGCACAACAAACGTAGCGGCGCGTTGCTGGCGCGGCTTGGCTTTGAAAAAGAAGGCTATGCGAAAGATTACCTGTTGATTGATGGACAATGGCGCGACCATGTCCTGACGGCGTTAACCACGCCGTTATGGACGCCGGGGCGTTGAGCGGCTTACGGAATGAGAGGCAAAGGGAGAAAACGATGAAATATGAATTAACCGCCACTGAAGCGCGAGTGATTGGCTGTCTGCTGGAAAAGCAGGTGACAACGCCGGAACAGTATCCGCTTTCCGTCAACGGGGTGGTGACAGCCTGTAATCAGAAAACCAACCGTGAACCGGTGATGAACCTGACGGAACAAGAGGTACAAGAACAGCTCGATAACCTGGTGAAACGCCACTTTTTGCGTACGGTCAGCGGGTTTGGCAATCGCGTCACCAAATATGAACAGCGCTTCTGTAATTCCGAATTTGGCGATCTGAAACTTAGCGCGGCGGAAGTGGCGCTTGTCACTACGCTGCTGCTGCGCGGCGCGCAAACGCCCGGCGAGTTGCGTAGCCGGGCGTCGCGGATGCATGAATTCAGTGATATGGCGGAAGTTGAATCCACGCTGGAACGGCTTGCCAGTCGTGAGGACGGCCCGTATGTCGTCCGTCTGGCGCGTGAACCGGGTAAGCGCGAAAGCCGTTATATGCACCTTTTTTGCGGCGACGTCGATGAACTGTCTCTCCAGACGTCTGCGCCGGAAAGTGCGTCGGGCGATCTTCAGTCGCGCGTCGAAGCGCTGGAAAGCGAAGTGGCGGAGTTAAAGCAGCGGCTGGATTCTTTGTTAGCTCACCTGGGAGAGTAATGTGAGAACATTACGGATTGGCATTGTCGGATTAGGCGGTATTGCGCAGAAGGCCTGGCTGCCGGTATTAACCAACACCGCCGGATGGACGTTACAGGGCGCCTGGTCTCCTTCGCGGGATAAAGCCTTACGTATCTGCGAAAGCTGGCGCATACCGTATGTGGATTCGCTGGCGAATTTAGCGTCCGGCTGCGATGCGGTCTTCGTCCACTCCAGTACCGCAAGCCATTATGCCGTGGTCAGCGAACTTCTCAATGCCGGCGTCCATGTCTGCGTGGATAAACCGCTGGCGGAAAATCTACGTGATGCTGAACGGCTGGTGGCGCTGGCGGCGCAAAAAAAATTGACGCTGATGGTTGGCTTTAATCGCCGTTTCGCGCCGCTGTACCGCGAACTGAAGACGCGCCTCGGCACTGCGGCGTCACTGCGTATGGATAAACATCGTACCGATAGCGTCGGGCCGCACGACTTACGTTTTACTTTGCTCGATGACTATCTGCATGTCGTGGATACCGCACTGTGGCTGGCGGGCGGCGAGGCGCGCCTTGCCAGCGGCACGTTGCTCACCAGCGAGTCCGGCGAAATGTACTATGCGGAACATCATTTTTCCGCCGACAAACTACAAATTACCACCAGTATGCACCGGCGCGCCGGAAGTCAGCGTGAATCGGTCCAGGCCGTCACCGACGGCGGGTTGTATGACGTGACGGATATGCGTGAATGGCGCGAAGAGCGCGGGCAGGGTATTCTCATCAAACCCATTCCGGGTTGGCAAACGACGCTTGAGCAGCGTGGTTTTGTCGGATGCGCGCGGCATTTCATTGACTGCGTACAAAATCAGACGGTTCCGGAAACGGCGGGGGAGCAGGCGATTTTGGCCCAGCGCGTCGTGGAGGCGCTGTGGCGGGACGCCATCAGCGAATAATCCTCTGTAACATCTGGCGGTAGTAATTCATCGTAATCCAGGTACTATACCCTCAATAATTCGAGTTGCAGAAAAGCTAACGCACATGCAGCTCGAAGTATGGCGGGTATATATGCCCACTCTACATAATACCTCTTTTCACAGTGAATAATGGCAAACCGTGGGGAGTCTGTAAGGCCTGATAAGACGTTTTAACGTCGCCGTCAGGCGCGGTGATACAGCCGGATACGGCAGAAGTTGCGTTATCCGGTCGATGGATCAGCCATGCAGGAGTTTTACGCCAGGGTCTGGAATACAAAAGAAATGAATTTATTGAAATCGCTGGCTGCCGTCAGCTCGATGACTATGTTTTCACGCGTGTTGGGCTTTGCCCGTGATGCGATTGTCGCCAGAATTTTTGGCGCAGGGATGGCGACCGACGCCTTTTTTGTGGCGTTTAAACTCCCCAATCTACTACGCCGGATCTTTGCCGAAGGCGCTTTTTCTCAGGCCTTTGTGCCTATCCTGGCGGAATATAAGAGCAAGCAGGGTGAAGAAGCGACGCGGATCTTTGTCGCTTACGTTTCCGGCCTGTTGACGCTGGCATTGGCCGTCGTGACGGTGGCCGGTATGCTGGCCGCCCCGTGGGTGATTATGGTAACCGCGCCGGGTTTTGCCGATACTGCGGATAAATTCGCGCTGACGACGCAACTGCTGCGGATTACGTTTCCCTATATTCTGCTGATCTCGCTGGCTTCACTGGTTGGCGCCATTCTCAACACCTGGAATCGCTTCTCTATTCCTGCTTTTGCGCCGACATTTCTTAATATCAGCATGATCGGTTTTGCATTATTCGCCGCGCCATACTTTAATCCGCCGGTGCTGGCGTTAGCCTGGGCAGTCACCGTCGGCGGCGTGCTGCAACTGGTGTATCAACTTCCGTATTTGAAAAAGATCGGTATGCTGGTGCTGCCGCGCATTAACTTTCGCGACACTGGGGCGATGCGGGTGGTCAAACAGATGGGGCCGGCGATTTTGGGCGTTTCCGTCAGTCAGATCTCCCTTATCATCAATACCATTTTCGCCTCGTTTCTGGCCTCCGGCTCGGTCTCATGGATGTACTATGCCGATCGGTTGATGGAGTTCCCGTCCGGCGTGCTGGGCGTGGCGTTGGGGACCATCCTGTTGCCGTCATTGTCGAAAAGCTTTGCCAGCGGCAATCATGATGAGTACTGCCGCCTGATGGACTGGGGGCTGCGTTTGTGCTTTTTACTGGCGTTGCCGAGCGCGGTAGCGTTAGGCATTCTGGCGAAGCCGCTGACGGTCTCGCTGTTTCAGTACGGTAAATTCACCGCCTTTGATGCGGCAATGACGCAGCGGGCGTTAATCGCCTATTCGGTGGGGCTGATTGGCTTGATCGTCGTAAAAGTGCTGGCTCCGGGCTTCTATTCTCGCCAGGATATTAAAACGCCGGTGAAAATCGCCATCGTGACGTTAATCATGACGCAGTTAATGAACCTGGCGTTTATTGGACCGCTGAAACACGCCGGGCTGTCGCTCTCTATTGGTCTGGCGGCATGTCTCAATGCGTCGCTGCTGTACTGGCAACTGCGCAAACAGAATATCTTTACGCCACAACCGGGCTGGATGTGGTTCCTGATGCGTCTGATCATTTCCGTACTGGTGATGGCTGCCGTATTGTTCGGCGTGTTGCATATTATGCCGGAGTGGTCGCAAGGGTCGATGTTATGGCGTTTGCTACGTTTGATGGCGGTAGTGATTGCGGGTATCGCGGCCTATTTCGCCGCGCTTGCCGTGTTGGGCTTTAAAGTGAAAGAGTTTGTTCGCCGGACGGCGTAAATTCAGTGCCTGATAGCGCTGTGCTATCAGGCCTACAAGGCATTCAGGCCGGAAAGGCGCAACGTCGCCATCCGGCAATGATTAGATAGAAATTTTTTTACCGCCGCGGTGAGAGACGGAAGTCTGACCGTCAGCCCCGTACAAGGTCGGCTCCTGGTGAGGTTTCAGCACCTCCAGCGCCTGTTGATTACGCTCGATTTGCCCTTCCAGCAGCCAGCCGTTGTGCTGGTTGAGGTCGCGAAGATGCTGCGTTTTTTCGGTAATCGCCTGCCAGCGCTCTGCAATGTCATCGTTTGCGCTACGCTGCGCATTCTGCTCCAGACGGCGCTGTTGTTCCAGATAATCCAGCGTCGCCAGCAACGAGCTTTTTTCTTCTGTAATACGCTGTAGCTGGCTGCCGTTAATCTGGCCTACGGAAAGCTGTTGTTGCTCGGCGTCCATCACCGTCTTCAGGTCATTCAGGACGGTGGTCATCTGGTCAAGTATTTCTGACAAACGAGTCATACGCTTATTTACTCTGTAAGTAGCTCTGCGCCTCGCGAATGAGCGAGTCTGCTATTTTTCCCGTATCCATTTTTAACTCACCGTTACGGATAGCCGTTTTTAATGCTTCGACGCGTTCCATATTAATGTCGCTGACGCCTGGCTGCATGAGCTTCGCTTGCGCGTCGCTTAACGTTACGCTGGCGCTCGTCGCGGCGGACGTTTTTTCCTGACGCGTTTTTTGTACCGGCGTGTCGCTGGTTTCGCGCGTCTGGACAGTGCTAACGGGTTTCAAAGGTGAGGTACGGTCAATGCTCATTTATTTATCCTCATCGAGGGTTACGTTGTAGCGGCCAGCTACCATCATGGTTGAATATCTCATCGGCAGCCGCGACAAAATCTTTACACAATTATAGGTTAATAAGAATATTCCCATCAGAATCGACGGTTCCACTCACGATTTGACCCGATGTCATGCGTACGCGCGCATTTTGCGCGACGGCGGCATTATTCATCGCCTGACCTTCCGCATTGACGCTAAACCCCTCGCCATTGGCGATGACCTGTACTCGTTGCCCCGCTTTGACGCGCCAGGCCTGACGTATCATCGTAAGCTGTACCGGCTGCCCGGGAGCGAGATCGCGCAAACTGACGGCATCCTGAATCTGACGGATATCCAGTACCGTCCTCGGCGGTAACTGATCCAGCCTGCCACGTTTTAGCGTGACGTTGGCCGGCGTCAATTTTCCGCCGCGCGCGACGGGCGCGGCAACAGCGACATAATTGCCGGTCGCTTGCACATTCACCTGCAAATAACGTTTTTCATTGGCGCAGCGCGCCACCACATTGACGTTGCCCCACAGCTTCGCGCTGCCCGTCATGCTGAAGGCTGGCTGCTCGCAGCTCGGCAGCAGATTGGGCGGTGAACGGAGCGTGACAACCACCTCGTCGCTGAAGCCAGCCAGACGCTGGGAAAACCACGTGGTCAGCTGGGCGTTGATGTCCTGCGCCATTGTCAGGGGGCTGAACAGCAAAGCCGCCACGGCGAATCCTCGTTTTAACGTTTGCATGGTACTTCCCCCTGGTTGATGTCATGACAGGATTCTACCCGTGTGAAGCAAGCATCAACGCAATAAATAGCGACGCATTTTGCGTTTATTCCGGCGATAACGCGCGCGTGAAGGCATTTAAGCTGTCGGCTGAATTTTGCCATTTGCGGAGGAGATATGCTCGACAGGCTCGATGCCGCCTTACGATTTCAGCAGGAAGCGCTAAATCTGCGCGCGCAACGTCAGGAAATATTAGCGGCGAATATCGCCAATGCCGATACGCCGGGGTATCAGGCGCGCGATATTGATTTTGCCAGTGAGTTAAAAAAGGTGATGGTGCGTGGACGGGAAGAAACCGGCGGCGTCGCGTTAACGTTGACTTCCTCTCACCATATTCCCGCCCAGGCGGTCTCTTCTCCCGCAGTGGATCTGCTTTATCGCGTACCCGATCAGCCTTCTTTGGATGGTAACACCGTAGATATGGACAGGGAACGTACGCAGTTTGCGGATAACAGTCTCAAATATCAGATGGGGCTTACCGTTCTGGGTAGCCAACTCAAAGGCATGATGAATGTGCTACAGGGAGGAAACTAATTCGTGGCGCTGTTAAACATTTTTGATATTGCCGGATCGGCGCTTGCCGCACAGTCCAAGCGGTTGAACGTTGCGGCCAGTAACCTGGCGAATGCGGATAGCGTCACCGGCCCGGACGGACAGCCTTATCGCGCCAAACAGGTGGTTTTTCAGGTGGACGCCGCGCCGGGTCAAGCCACTGGCGGGGTAAAGGTCGCCAGCGTGATTGAAAGTCAGGCACCGGAAAAGCTGGTTTATGAGCCAGGCAATCCGCTGGCGGACGCTAATGGTTACGTCAAAATGCCCAACGTCGATGTGGTCGGCGAAATGGTCAACACGATGTCAGCCTCGCGCAGCTATCAGGCAAATATCGAAGTCCTGAATACCGTAAAAAGCATGATGCTTAAAACGCTGACATTAGGCCAGTAAAGGAGGCGCGTATGTCTATTGCCGTAAATATGAATGACCCGACCAACACGGGCGTCAAAACGACGACCGGCAGCGGGTCGATGACCGGAAGCAACGCTGCCGATCTGCAAAGCAGTTTCCTGACCTTACTGGTCGCGCAATTGAAGAACCAGGACCCGACTAACCCATTACAAAATAATGAGTTAACGACGCAGTTGGCGCAAATCAGTACCGTGAGCGGCATTGAAAAACTGAATACGACGCTGGGGGCTATTTCCGGGCAAATCGATAATAGTCAGTCCCTACAGGCGACCACGCTGATTGGACATGGCGTTATGGTGCCTGGCACCACAATTCTGGCGGGTAAAGGCGCGGAAGAAGGGGCCGTGACGTCCACGACGCCGTTTGGCGTGGAATTGCAACAGCCTGCGGACAAAGTGACGGCAACCATTACCGATAAAGATGGCCGGGTGGTACGGACGCTGGAGATCGGTGAGTTGCGAGCCGGGGTACACACCTTTACCTGGGATGGTAAGCAAACGGACGGAACAACGGTACCGAATGGTTCTTACAACATTGCGATTACCGCCAGCAATGGCGGGACGCAACTGGTGGCGCAGCCGCTGCAATTCGCTCTGGTACAGGGCGTGACGAAGGGCAGTAACGGCAACCTGTTGGATCTGGGTACCTACGGCACCACCACACTCGACGAAGTTCGGCAAATAATCTAAGCCCTTACATTTATCAGGAGTCAGTCATGTCTTTTTCTCAAGCGGTTAGCGGCCTGAACGCTGCGGCCACCAACCTTGATGTTATCGGTAATAACATCGCCAACTCCGCCACCTATGGCTTTAAGTCCGGTACGGCATCATTTGCCGATATGTTCGCCGGTTCCAAAGTGGGGCTGGGCGTAAAAGTGGCGGGGATTACCCAGGATTTTACCGACGGTACGACAACGAACACCGGGCGCGGGCTGGATGTCGCGATTAGCCAGAACGGTTTTTTCCGCCTGGTAGACAGCAACGGTTCCGTGTTCTATAGCCGCAACGGCCAGTTCAAACTGGACGAGAACCGTAACCTGGTCAATATGCAGGGGATGCAGTTGACCGGCTATCCGGCCACCGGTACGCCGCCGACCATTCAGCAGGGGGCGAATCCTGCGCCGATCACCATTCCGAACACGCTGATGGCGGCGAAATCGACCACCACCGCGTCAATGCAGATCAACCTGAACTCAACGGACCCTGTACCGTCTAAAACGCCCTTTAGCGTGAGTGATGCGGATTCGTATAACAAAAAAGGCACCGTCACCGTTTATGACAGCCAGGGTAATGCCCATGACATGAACGTCTATTTTGTGAAAACCAAAGATAATGAATGGGCTGTGTACACCCATGACAGCAGCGATCCTGCAGCCACTGCGCCAACAACGGCGTCCACTACGCTGAAATTCAATGAAAACGGGATTCTGGAGTCTGGCGGTACGGTGAACATCACCACCGGTACGATTAATGGCGCGACAGCGGCCACCTTCTCCCTCAGCTTCCTTAACTCCATGCAGCAGAACACCGGGGCTAATAACATCGTCGCCACCAATCAAAACGGCTATAAGCCTGGCGACCTGGTGAGCTACCAGATTAACAATGATGGCACCGTGGTTGGCAACTACTCCAACGAGCAGGAGCAGGTGCTGGGGCAGATTGTGCTGGCTAACTTCGCCAACAACGAAGGTCTGGCATCCCAGGGCGATAACGTCTGGGCTGCGACGCAGGCCTCCGGGGTAGCGCTGCTGGGGACTGCCGGTTCCGGCAACTTCGGTAAGCTGACGAACGGCGCGCTGGAAGCCTCTAACGTGGATTTGAGTAAAGAGCTGGTGAATATGATCGTCGCGCAGCGTAACTACCAGTCGAATGCGCAGACCATCAAAACCCAGGACCAGATCCTCAATACGCTGGTTAACCTGCGCTAAGCGCCTGACGGGATAGCTTAATGGATCACGCAATTTATACCGCCATGGGGGCGGCCAGCCAGACGCTTAACCAGCAGGCGGTAACGGCCAGCAACCTGGCTAATGCCTCGACGCCGGGCTTTCGCGCGCAGCTTAACGCGTTACGCGCGGTGCCTGTTGATGGCCTCTCTTTAGCAACGCGCACGCTGGTTACGGCGTCGACGCCCGGGGCGGATATGACCCCGGGTCAGTTGGACTACACCTCCCGTCCGCTGGATGTCGCGTTACAGCAGGACGGCTGGCTGGTAGTGCAAGCGGCGGATGGCGCTGAAGGATATACCCGTAACGGGAATATCCAGGTGGGTCCGACCGGGCAGTTAACCATTCAGGGACATCCGGTTATCGGCGAAGGCGGCCCGATTACCGTTCCTGAAGGGTCGGAAATCACCATTGCGGCAGACGGCACGATCTCCGCGCTCAATCCCGGCGACCCGCCAAACACGGTGGCGCCCGTTGGGCGACTGAAGCTGGTCAAAGCGGAAGGCAATGAGGTGCAGCGGAGCGATGACGGTTTATTCCGCCTTACCGCCGAGGCACAGGCTGAACGCGGGGCGGTACTGGCCGCCAACCCGTCAATTCGCATTATGTCGGGCGTGCTGGAGGGCAGTAACGTCAAGCCGGTTGAAGCGATGACCGACATGATCGCCAACGCACGTCGTTTTGAAATGCAGATGAAGGTTATCACCAGCGTAGATGAGAACGAAGGGCGAGCTAACCAACTGCTGTCGATGAGTTAATACAGGACATTTTATGATCAGTTCATTATGGATCGCCAAAACCGGTCTGGACGCGCAGCAAACCAATATGGATGTGATTGCCAATAACCTGGCAAACGTCAGCACCAATGGTTTTAAGCGTCAGCGCGCGGTATTTGAAGATCTGTTGTATCAGACCATCCGCCAGCCGGGCGCGCAGTCGTCCGAGCAGACGACGCTGCCTTCAGGGCTGCAAATCGGTACCGGCGTGCGTCCGGTCGCCACGGAGCGTCTGCACAGTCAGGGGAACCTGTCGCAGACCAACAACAGTAAAGATGTGGCGATTAAAGGGCAGGGCTTTTTCCAGGTCATGCTGCCGGACGGTACGTCTGCTTATACCCGCGATGGCTCTTTCCAGGTGGATCAGAATGGTCAACTGGTGACGGCGGGCGGTTTTCAGGTGCAGCCGGCAATCACCATTCCGGCCAACGCGTTAAGCATCACGATTGGCCGCGACGGCGTGGTCAGCGTGACCCAGCAGGGGCAGGCCGCGCCGGTTCAGGTCGGGCAGCTTAACCTGACCACCTTTATGAACGACACCGGTCTGGAAAGCATCGGCGAGAACCTCTATATCGAAACGCAATCGTCCGGCGCGCCGAACGAAAGCACGCCGGGGCTCAACGGCGCGGGGTTGTTGTATCAAGGGTATGTCGAAACGTCGAACGTTAACGTGGCGGAAGAGCTGGTGAACATGATTCAGGTTCAACGCGCCTATGAAATTAACAGTAAAGCAGTATCGACGACCGATCAGATGCTGCAGAAACTGACGCAACTCTAAGGGGCCGCCGGTGGGGGATACGCCACCGGCTCCCTGATTTTGAAGATGAAGGTAATGCAAAAATACGCGCTTCACGCTTACCCAGTTATGGCCCTGATGGTCGCGACGCTGACAGGATGCGCCTGGATACCCGCTAAACCGCTCGTGCAGGGGGCGACCACGGCGCAGCCGATACCTGGCCCGGTACCGGTGGCGAATGGCTCCATATTTCAGTCTGCGCAGCCGATTAATTATGGCTATCAGCCGCTTTTTGAAGATCGTCGACCGCGTAATATCGGCGATACGCTCACGATTGTGTTACAGGAAAACGTCAGCGCCAGTAAAAGCTCGTCGGCAAATGCCAGCCGCGACGGCAAAACCAGCTTTGGTTTTGATACGGTACCGCGTTATCTGCAGGGATTATTCGGTAATTCCCGCGCGGATATGGAGGCCTCCGGCGGCAACTCTTTTAATGGTAAAGGCGGCGCGAATGCCAGCAATACCTTTAGCGGCACGCTGACCGTGACCGTCGATCAGGTTCTGGCCAATGGCAATTTACACGTCGTGGGGGAAAAACAGATCGCGATTAATCAGGGAACGGAATTCATCCGCTTCTCCGGCGTGGTAAATCCACGCACCATCAGCGGCAGCAACTCTGTTCCCTCGACACAGGTGGCGGATGCGCGGATTGAATATGTCGGGAACGGCTATATTAACGAAGCGCAAAATATGGGCTGGCTGCAACGTTTCTTCCTTAATTTGTCGCCGATGTAAGCGAGGTGTATGTGTTTAAAGCTCTTGCAGGAATCGTTCTGGCACTGGTTGCCACTCTGGCGCACGCCGAGCGTATCCGGGATCTGACCAGTGTCCAGGGAGTACGGGAAAACTCGCTGATCGGCTACGGGCTGGTGGTCGGGCTGGACGGTACGGGCGACCAGACGACCCAGACGCCATTTACCACCCAGACGCTGAATAACATGCTGTCACAACTGGGGATTACGGTCCCCACCGGCACCAATATGCAGTTGAAAAACGTGGCGGCGGTGATGGTGACGGCGTCGTATCCGCCTTTTGCGCGACAGGGACAAACGATCGATGTCGTCGTTTCCTCAATGGGGAACGCTAAAAGTCTGCGTGGCGGGACGTTATTAATGACGCCGTTAAAAGGGGTGGACAGCCAGGTGTATGCTCTGGCGCAGGGCAATATTCTGGTCGGCGGCGCGGGCGCTTCCGCAGGCGGCAGTAGCGTGCAGGTTAACCAGCTTAATGGCGGGCGCATCACTAATGGCGCGATTATCGAACGCGAGTTGCCGACTCAGTTCGGCGCTGGCAACACCATTAATCTGCAATTGAACGACGAAGATTTTACGATGGCGCAGCAAATTACCGACGCCATCAACCGCGCCCGCGGTTACGGCAGCGCCACTGCGCTTGATGCGCGAACGGTACAGGTACGCGTGCCCAGCGGCAACAGCTCGCAGGTGCGTTTTCTGGCGGACATTCAAAATATGGAAGTCAACGTGACGCCGCAGGATGCAAAAGTCGTGATCAACTCGCGTACCGGTTCGGTGGTCATGAATCGGGAAGTCACGCTGGATAGCTGCGCTGTGGCGCAGGGCAATTTGTCAGTGACAGTCAATCGCCAGCTCAACGTCAACCAGCCGAATACGCCATTTGGCGGCGGGCAGACCGTGGTGACGCCACAGACTCAAATAGATTTGCGTCAGAGCGGCGGATCGCTACAGAGCGTGCGTTCCAGCGCCAATCTGAACAGCGTAGTGCGTGCGCTGAATGCGCTTGGCGCGACGCCGATGGACCTGATGTCGATTTTGCAGTCCATGCAGAGCGCGGGCTGTCTACGCGCCAAACTGGAAATCATCTGATGATCGGAGACGGTAAATTGCTGGCCAGCGCGGCCTGGGATGCGCAATCTCTGAACGAACTGAAAGCGAAAGCGGGCCAGGACCCGGCGGCGAATATCCGTCCTGTGGCCCGTCAGGTGGAAGGGATGTTTGTGCAGATGATGCTGAAAAGTATGCGCGAGGCTTTACCCAAAGATGGTTTATTCAGCAGCGATCAGACGCGTCTGTATACCAGCATGTATGACCAGCAGATTGCCCAGCAGATGACCGCCGGTAAGGGACTGGGGCTGGCGGATATGATGGTTAAACAGATGACGGGCGGGCAGACGATGCCTGCGGATGACGCGCCGCAAGTACCGCTTAAATTCTCCCTGGAGACGGTAAGCAGCTATCAAAATCAGGCGCTGACCCAACTGGTGCGCAAAGCCATACCGAAAACGCCGGACAGCAGCGATGCGCCGCTCTCCGGCGACAGTAAAGACTTTCTGGCCCGGCTTTCGCTCCCGGCGAGGCTGGCCAGCGAACAAAGCGGGGTGCCGCATCATCTGATTCTGGCGCAGGCGGCGCTGGAGTCCGGCTGGGGGCAGCGGCAAATCCTGCGGGAGAATGGCGAACCCAGCTATAACGTATTTGGCGTGAAAGCGACCGCCAGTTGGAAAGGGCCGGTGACGGAAATCACCACCACTGAATACGAAAATGGCGAAGCGAAAAAAGTGAAAGCGAAATTCCGCGTCTATAGCTCGTATCTGGAGGCGTTATCGGATTATGTCGCGCTGTTAACGCGTAACCCACGCTACGCTGCCGTGACCACTGCCGCCACGGCAGAGCAGGGCGCAGTGGCTCTGCAAAACGCCGGATACGCCACTGACCCGAATTACGCGCGTAAATTGACCAGCATGATTCAGCAGTTGAAAGCGATGAGTGAAAAGGTCAGCAAAACCTACAGCGCGAATCTCGACAATCTCTTTTAAATTGCTCAAGTCCACGTAGTCGCTGCCGATAACAACGAGTATTGAAGGATTAAAAGGAACCATCATGTCCAGCTTGATTAATCACGCCATGAGCGGACTTAACGCTGCGCAGGCCGCGTTAAATACGGTCAGTAATAACATCAACAATTATAACGTTGCGGGTTATACCCGGCAGACAACTATTCTGGCGCAGGCAAACAGTACGTTAGGGGCTGGCGGCTGGATAGGTAATGGCGTTTACGTTTCAGGCGTACAGCGCGAATATGATGCGTTTATCACTAATCAGCTACGCGGCGCGCAAAACCAGAGCAGCGGCTTGACCACGCGCTATGAACAGATGTCGAAAATCGACAACCTGCTGGCCGATAAATCCAGCTCACTGTCTGGTTCGTTGCAGAGTTTTTTTACCAGCCTGCAAACGTTAGTCAGTAATGCGGAAGATCCTGCGGCGCGTCAGGCGCTGATTGGTAAAGCGGAAGGGCTGGTAAACCAGTTCAAAACCACCGATCAGTATCTGCGCGATCAGGATAAACAGGTCAATATCGCGATTGGCTCCAGCGTGGCGCAAATCAACAATTACGCGAAGCAGATAGCTAACCTGAACGATCAAATCTCCCGTATGACGGGCGTAGGCGCGGGCGCATCGCCGAACGACCTGCTCGATCAGCGTGATCAGTTGGTCAGCGAGCTTAACAAGATCGTTGGCGTCGAGGTGAGTGTACAGGACGGCGGCACCTATAACCTGACGATGGCCAATGGCTATACGCTGGTGCAGGGGTCGACGGCGCGTCAGTTGGCGGCGGTTCCCTCCAGCGCCGACCCGACGCGAACGACTGTCGCTTATGTCGATGAGGCCGCCGGTAACATCGAAATTCCGGAAAAGTTGCTGAACACCGGTTCGCTCGGCGGGCTACTGACGTTCCGTTCTCAGGATCTGGATCAGACTCGTAATACGCTGGGCCAGTTGGCGTTGGCGTTTGCCGATGCGTTTAACGCGCAGCATACCAAAGGTTATGACGCCGACGGCAATAAAGGGAAAGACTTCTTTAGCATTGGCTCGCCGGTGGTATATAGCAACAGTAATAATGCCGATAAAACGGTATCGCTAACCGCTAAGGTGGTCGACAGCACGAAGGTTCAGGCGACGGATTATAAGATTGTTTTTGACGGTACAGACTGGCAGGTTACTCGCACTGCGGATAACACCACCTTCACGGCGACAAAAGATGCTGACGGAAAACTGGAGATTGACGGTCTGAAAGTGACGGTAGGGACCGGCGCACAGAAAAACGACAGTTTTCTTCTCAAGCCGGTCAGCAATGCTATCGTCGACATGAACGTTAAAGTGACGAATGAAGCCGAGATTGCGATGGCGTCTGAGTCAAAACTCGATCCTGACGTGGATACCGGCGACAGCGATAACCGCAATGGTCAGGCATTGCTGGACTTACAAAACAGCAATGTAGTGGGCGGCAACAAAACTTTTAACGATGCTTACGCCACGTTGGTCAGCGATGTGGGTAACAAAACGTCAACGCTGAAAACCAGCAGCACCACGCAGGCGAATGTGGTTAAACAGCTTTATAAACAGCAACAGTCGGTTTCCGGCGTTAACCTCGACGAAGAGTACGGCAATTTGCAGCGTTATCAGCAGTATTATCTGGCGAATGCGCAAGTATTGCAGACCGCGAATGCGCTGTTTGATGCGTTACTGAATATTCGCTAAAGGAGAAGGATGACATGCGTATCAGTACCCAGATGATGTACGAACAAAATATGAGCGGCATCACTAATTCTCAGGCCGAATGGATGAAGCTGGGCGAGCAGATGTCTACCGGTAAGCGCGTTACCAACCCATCTGACGATCCGATCGCCGCGTCGCAGGCGGTAGTACTCTCTCAGGCGCAGGCGCAGAATAGCCAGTACGCCCTGGCGCGTACGTTTGCCACCCAAAAAGTGTCGCTGGAAGAAAGCGTACTCAGTCAGGTGACGACGGCGATTCAAACCGCGCAGGAAAAAATCGTCTATGCCGGAAACGGCACGTTAAGCGACGATGACCGCGCGTCGCTGGCGACGGATTTACAGGGGATCCGCGATCAGCTGATGAACCTGGCAAACAGCACTGACGGCAATGGTCGCTATATCTTTGCCGGGTATAAAACGGAAGCGGCGCCATTCGACCAGGCGACAGGTGGTTATCATGGCGGCGAGAAAAGTGTTACCCAGCAGGTGGATTCCGCACGCACGATGGTAATTGGCCATACGGGAGCGCAAATTTTTAATAGCATCACCAGCAATGCGGTGCCGGAACCGGATGGCTCGGACTCCGAAAAGAATCTGTTTGTCATGCTCGATACGGCAATTGCCGCGCTCAAGACCCCGGTGGAAGGCAATGACGTGGAAAAAGAAAAGGCCGCTGCCGCCATTGATAAAACCAATCGCGGCTTAAAAAATTCGCTCAATAACGTCCTGACCGTTCGTGCGGAACTGGGAACGCAACTGAGCGAACTCAGTACGCTGGATTCACTGGGAAGCGACCGTGCGCTGGGACAGAAGCTGCAGATGAGCAACCTGGTAGATGTGGACTGGAACTCGGTCATTTCCTCCTACGTCATGCAACAGGCGGCATTACAGGCGTCCTATAAAACGTTTACCGACATGCAGGGAATGTCACTTTTCCAGTTGAACCGGTAACGCCTCTTTTTGAAACATATCACGAAACTGGATATGTTTTGTCTGCCCGCGCCATCCACCCCGGCGCGGGCATTTTTTTAGTCGTCATTGAGTTAGTGGTCATATTGTCGCGCCCGTAGCGACGCCATCCGTACGTATTATCCCGCCTGATCTCATACGCCTGGAGTGACTAAAAGACGCCATGGGGTGAGGCATCGCCCTGTAAGAGGCATAAAAAAAAGCCGACCTGGCGGTCGGCTTTGTATCAGCATTTACATCATTCTACCGGCTGTGGTCGTGTTGCCGGGGCGCTGGCGTGACGTGTGGCGCTGTGTCCGCCTGCTGCGCCTTTACCTTCAAAGTGGAAGGAAGGGCGCTGCCAGTCGCTATGGTGCGGGGTTTCCGGCACATATTCCGGCGCTGGCGCACGCGTCATCGGCGCGCTGGCGTGGTTATGATCGTCAACGCAGACAACGTCCTGCGGCTTTTCCACCACCTGGGCCGGTGCGATAACGGTTTCTTCTGCCGTGTGCTCCACAACAGCCGCTTCCGCTTTTGTCTCTTCTTCTGGCTCGACAACGACAACATCAGCTACGTTTTCAGCCACCGTAATGGACGCGTCGGCGGTTTCTGCTACCGGTTCGGCGTCAGCAATAACCTCTTGCGCCACCGGCGTATCGCTTTCGGCAATCAGTTGCGGCTGTTCATCAACTGGCGCGGCAATGACTTCCGGATGCGTTGTCTCGACCTCGACGACTTCCGGCGCCTGTGGTTCGGCGACAGTATGCGGCTCAACGGCAACGTTTTCTACCGCCTGTACCGACGCTTGTGGTTCGAGCGCTACGGTCGCAGCGATAACCTGCTGTTCAGCGACAACCGGTTGTGGCAGCGCCAGATCTGCTTCACGCTGCTCTTCAACAACCTGCGTTTCCTGCGGACGGACAATCGGGTAGCGGATCCAGACTTTACCGGATGCCATTTCCGGCGACGCGCAGGCGACGGTTAACGGCATTGGCGATTGTGTCGGGTAGCGCTCGTCACGATAGCGACGGCGACGCTGACCGCTTACGCGCAGGTGGCGCGGAGAACGGCGGGAGCGACGCGGCATACCGGTATTATCGCGAGGTTCTACGCTATCATCCTGCTCCGGCGTGATATCGGCAACGACAGGTAAATCAACTTTCGCCAGCTCGGTACGCGGCGCTGGAACGGGCTGTTCAACGTTTTCAACCGGGCGTGGTTCGTCGACGACGACCGGCGTGTCAACCGTTTCAACCACTGCGCTGTTGGTAAAGCGGACTTTCTGATTAAGCTGACGCTGCTTGCGGCGCGGCTGAACCTGCTGAACGCGTTCTTCCTGCTCGGTCTCCTGGACAGGCTGTTCTTCGCGGTTAAGCGCTTTTACTTCCTGCTGCGCCTGGCGCTTGTCATCATTGCGGCGGCGGCTGCGTTCGCGACGCGGCGTCTGTTGCTGCTCATCGCCGGTTTTCACTTTTTCCGCCGTTTCCTGCTGGCGGGTATCGCGCGTTTCCGCATTTTGCTGCTGCGCCTGGCGACGGTTACGACGATTATCGTCGCGGCTCTCGCCGCCGTCACGTCCGGCACGGTTATCACGGGTGTCGCGGCGTTCGTTACGATCGCGACGGTTATTCTGCCGTGGCTTGCGTCGATCCTGCTGACGCTCCGCTTTTTCTTCCGCTTTCGGCGCGGCTGTTTCGACGGTTTTCGTTTCTTCACCGCTGAACAGTTGTTTCAGCGCGTTAAGGAAGCGGCTAAACAGACCCGGCTGGGCAGGCTGCGCGGCGGCAACATTATCCTTTTTCGCCGTGGCGACGCTAACCGCCGGTTCGACAGGCGTCGGCGCTGGAGGCACATCTGGCATAGCGAATGTCGCCAGCGCAGGCTGTTCCGGGCGTTTACGCTCGGCGTACTCTTCTTCAGAAGGCAGCGCCATCGCTTCTTCGTGCAGCTTCGGCAGCATGTAGCTCAGGGTCGGCGTTTCTTCCCCTTTGCGTACGCGCAGCACGGAATAGTGCGGCGTTTCCATCTGATCGTTCGGGACGATGACACAGCGGACGCCATCCTGACGCGTCTCAATAGCGTTAACTGCCGTCCGTTTTTCGTTAAGCAGATAAGAGGCGATCGGCACCGGAACAATGGCATGGACTTCCTGCGTATTCTCTTTCAGCGCTTCTTCTTCAATCAGGCGCAGAATGGACAGCGACAGAGATTCGTTATCGCGCACGGTGCCGGTACCGCTACAGCGCGGACACACGTGATGGCTGGATTCGCCCAGCGACGGGCTCAGGCGCTGACGCGACATTTCGAGCAGGCCGAAGCGGGAAATATGGCTAATCTGAATACGCGCCCGGTCCTGACGCACCGCTTCACGCAGACGGTTTTCTACCGCGCGCTGGTGACGTACCGGCGTCATATCGATAAAGTCGATAACGATCAGGCCGCCCAGGTCGCGCAGACGCAACTGACGGGCAATCTCATCGGCCGCTTCGAGATTGGTGTTGAACGCGGTTTCTTCGATATCGCCGCCGCGAGTCGCGCGGGCGGAGTTGATATCGATGGCGGTTAACGCTTCGGTACTGTCAATGACGATGGAGCCGCCGGAGGGCAGGCGCACTTCACGCTGGAACGCTGACTCGATCTGCGATTCGATCTGGTAATGGCTGAACAACGGGATTTCACCGGTGTACAGCTTAATTTTGCTGCTAAAATCCGGGCGGCCCAACGCGGCGATATGCTGACGCGCCATTTCCATCACTTTTGGATTGTCGATCAGGATTTCACCGATATCCTGACGCAGATAGTCGCGAAACGCGCGTACGATGACGTTGCTTTCCTGATGGATCAGGAACGGCGCGGGACGGCTTTCAGCGGCTTTCTGAATGGCTTCCCAGTGTTTCAGGCGGAAGCTTAAATCCCACTGCAACGCTTCGGCGGATTTACCCACGCCCGCGGTACGTACGATAAGCCCCATCCCTTCAGGAAGTTCCAGGCTGGCCAACGCTTCTTTTAACTCGGTACGATCGTCGCCTTCAATGCGACGGGAGATACCACCCGCGCGCGGGTTATTCGGCATCAGCACCAGGTAGCTGCCCGCCAGACTGATAAAGGTGGTTAACGCCGCGCCTTTGTTGCCGCGCTCTTCTTTATCGATTTGAACAATGACTTCCTGGCCTTCGCGTAACACGTCTTTAATGTTCGGGCGACCATGAGCGCTGTAGTTAGCGGGGAAATATTCGCGGGCAATTTCTTTTAACGGGAGGAAACCGTGGCGTTCTGCGCCGTAATCAACAAAAGCCGCTTCCAGGCTCGGTTCAATACGGGTAATTTTGCCTTTATAGATGTTCGCTTTTTTCTGCTCGTGTCCGGGGCTTTCTATATCCAGATCGTACAGACGCTGCCCATCTACAAGGGCGACGCGCAACTCTTCCTGCTGAGTCGCGTTGATTAACATTCTTTTCATCGTAACTTACTCATTATTCTTACGTTGACGACTAAGCTGCGGGCATGGTGACGCCTTACCGGGCATGAACCGATGGCCTCGTGACTATTTCGCGTCGCCAACCTCACGGTTATCGTCAGCTCAAAGAGGCGCAGAGTGTCGGTTGCCTGTATTTCATACGGAAACACAGCGCAATTATCAGGGAAGCAGCCTGGGCATTACTCTCCAGAGAAGATCCTATCTACCGGTAAGGACTGCAACCCGCAGCCCGCTAACTGTCTGAAAAATCAATACGTCTTACGCCATTGCTGCGTTGATGATCGGTCAGACAAAATGGGTTATTCCGCTAAACTTTTTGTTTTAACAAGTTTCGGTGCGGAAACCGCATCATTATTCCACTGCTAACCTTGTTATAGCAAGATGACTTTTACCATTTATCACCCGCTTACTCACAGTTTTTTCACCAGCGTGAGCCAATCGCTTTAATAACCAGCAAAACCGCAGTGAAAAATGTTCATCCGCTGGCGTAGACGTCTCTATAAGCATAGAAAAATGTGTGGCGCGAATCTCACAGGCTATTTAGAATCGCCCCCCATGAAAACAGAAACGCCATCCGTAAAAATTGTTGCTATCGCCGCTGACGAAGCGGGGCAACGCATTGATAACTTTTTGCGCACTCAATTGAAAGGGGTGCCAAAAAGTATGATTTATCGCATCTTGCGTAAAGGCGAGGTGCGGGTGAACAAAAAACGCATTAAACCGGAATACAAACTGGAAGCGGGCGATGAAGTCCGCATTCCGCCGGTTCGCGTTGCTGAACGCGAAGAAGAGGCCGTGTCGCCGCATTTGCAAAAAGTGGCGGCGTTGGCGGACGTCATTTTGTATGAAGACGACCATATTCTGGTGCTGAATAAGCCTTCCGGCACCGCCGTACACGGCGGGAGCGGGTTAAGTTTTGGCGTCATCGAAGGGCTGCGGGCGTTGCGTCCGGAAGCGCGATTCCTGGAACTGGTGCATCGTCTTGACCGCGATACCTCCGGCGTGCTGTTGGTGGCGAAAAAACGCTCCGCGCTGCGTTCGCTGCATGAACAACTGCGCGAAAAGGGAATGCAGAAAGATTATCTGGCGCTGGTGCGCGGCCAGTGGCAATCGCACGTTAAAACCGTACAGGCGCCATTATTAAAGAAGATTCTGCAAAGCGGCGAACGCATTGTTCGCGTGAGCCAGGAAGGCAAACCGTCAGAAACGCGCTTCAAGGTGGAAGAGCGCTATGCCTTCGCCACGCTGGTGCGCTGTAGCCCGGTCACGGGCCGTACGCATCAGATTCGCGTACATACCCAATATGCCGGTCACCCTATTGCGTTCGACGATCGCTACGGCGACCGTGAGTTTGATCAACAGCTTACCGAAGCGGGAACCGGTCTTAAACGTCTCTTTCTGCACGCCGCGGCGCTGAAGTTCACGCATCCGGGAACGGGCGAAGTCATGCGCATTGAAGCGCCAATGGATAACGCCCTGAAGCGCTGTCTACAGGTGCTGCGTAACGCAAAATAGTTCCTCTCTCGGGCAGGTTATCTGCCCGAATCTCACTTTTCTCATAATATTTTTGTTTTGCTGTATCCGACGCATTTTTACCGTTGTGTACTGTTTATTCTTGCGATCCGGATTTCGGCGTGTTTAAGGACGAACAGATGGCCAATACTAGCTGGATGCGCTCATTTACTCAGCGTTGGGGAAAATACGTTATCGTGCCGCTCGTGATCGCGATGCTGACCGGTTGCGAAGGAAAGGGCGATAGTTCACGACGGGCTTTCGTTGAGTATTTGAATACGCAAATCATTACGTCTCCCGTGGTGGGCGTCTGTGAGTTGACGCCAGCCCAACGTCAGGCTTTTGGTCATTACGCCGATGACTACGATGTACTATTAGCTGCCTACGGGCAAATCTTTGCTGTGGTGTATGAGACCGGCCAGGAGGATAAGATCACCGGTGTTATTCAGTCTGAGCGTGATAATCTGGTTTTCCTGAACGAGCTACGTGTGGCTCGTGACGTAAACAATCGATTTATCCTTCGGTTGAAAAATGTGAGTAGTGAAAACAGAAAAAAATATTCTGCTTTAAAGCTCCCCTCTGATGTGAAGCCTGTCTTTGACGCTGCGTGGAATAAAACCGTAACACCGCTGGATGAGACGATGACTCGCTATTATTTTCTGCGCGGAAAGCGGCTCGACCAGCTGGTCGCAATGGGCGAGTTTCTGCAAAAACAGGGAAATAAAGTCCGCTTTGAAACGAATGGAAAAGCGGTTTTTGCCGACCTGGCAGCAAAAGAACACTTTCAGGATCAACAATTTAATTTTTTCATTACGCAGAATGATATAAACCATCTTACTCAGCAGATGGTTGAATTTATAAATAGTCAACAAGATGCGGCTGATGCTGGCGGCGTTAATTAAAGGAATGTGTCGTGAGGTGAAGCAATGTTAGGGGGGCGTAAACTCATCGCGAGATGGAATTTAACGAGTCGCAAGGGGAAGGTTTCAGGACAGTAAACGTCCTGAGAGTTGCTCGCGAGAATAAGTTCGTAAGCCGCTTTTGACGCCGTAGAGCGCGTCAGGCGAGTATTGAGAACATGTGTTTTTACAAAACTGAACTGAGATGGGGAATTCATTAACGCGCACGTATACCGCTGTTGATACCCTATGGGATAAAACGCACCGTACATCGGTTCGTAATGCCAATGCTTTTTTTCTGGTCGGTGAATGGATTGACCAGGAAACGGGCCCGCACGAAGAGAGTGAAGATCGGCAGGCACTAAATTGTTCACAACAAGCGCTTTCCAGTTGGTTAGAACTGGAAGCGGTCGAAACTGCTCCCCAATAAACGGGAGATAACTACCAACACGTGCAGAAACGGCTTTTAGGGGTATTTGAAAAGCCTACAGAGTAGGCCGTTTACTGCTGTAGCGGGTTGAAGCCCTCCCGTCGCAGCATCTGGCACAGGGCAATAAGCGGCAAGCCGATCAGCGTGTTCGGATCGCGGCCCTCTAAGCGCTCAAATAATGCAATGCCTAAACCTTCGCTTTTAAAACTTCCCGCGCAGTGCAGCGGATGCTCTTTACGGACATAGTCGTCTATTTCCGCTTCGCTTAAATGGCGAAAATGAACGTCAAAAGGCTCCACTTCGGTTTGTAATTGCCCGGAGGCGGAGTTATACAGTGCCAGTCCGGTATAAAACGTCACAATATTTCCGCTGGCTTTGGCTAATTGCTGACGCGCTTTTTCTTCCGTCAGCGGTTTGCCGGTGATTTCGCCGTCCAGAACACAAATTTGGTCGGAGCCAATAATCAAATGATTCGGGAAACGCGCGGCGAGCGATTGCGCCTTCGCCTGCGCCAGCCGCAGCACCAACTGACGCGGCGCTTCGCCCGGCATGGGGGTTTCATCAACATCCGGCGCGGCGCATTCGAAAGGAATCGTCAGCTTTTCCAGCAGCGCGCGACGCCAGGGAGAGGTAGACGCAAGGATGAGACGGGGCATATTTTTTCCCTCAGATATAGCGTAATGATGAGAGCCATCTTAAACTATGCTCTTCGGTCTTCAAGCCTGTCATACTGACTCGTCTTGAGCGAAAATAAGTCTGTAACCCGCAATGTGTGCGAATTATTGGCAAAAGGCAACCGCAGGCTGCCTTTTTCTTTGACTATATGACGTTACGAAGTTAATATGCGCGCCCTATGCAAAAGGTAAAATTACCCCTGACTCTTGATCCGGTTCGTACCGCTCAAAAACGCCTTGATTACCAGGGTATCTATACCCCCGATCAGGTTGAGCGCGTTGCCGAATCTGTAGTCAGTGTGGACAGTGATGTGGAATGCTCCATGTCGTTCGCTATCGATAACCAGCGTCTCGCCGTTTTAACCGGCGATGCGGTCGTTACGGTGTCGCTCGAATGCCAGCGTTGCGGGAAACCGTTTACCCATCAGGTTCACACAACGTATTGTTTTAGCCCTGTCCGTTCCGACGAGCAGGCTGAAGCACTGCCGGAAGCGTATGAGCCGATTGAGGTAAACGAATTCGGCGAAATCGATCTGCTGGCGACGGTTGAAGATGAAATCATCCTCGCCTTGCCGGTAGTTCCGGTGCATGATTCTGAACACTGTGAAGTGTCCGAGGCGGACATGGTCTTTGGCGAACTGCCTGATGAAGCGCAAAAGCCAAACCCATTTGCCGTATTAGCCAGCTTAAAGCGTAAGTAATAGGTCTTCCCCGCGGACGCAGGGATAAACCGTAATTGAGGAGTAAGGTCCATGGCCGTACAACAGAATAAACCAACCCGTTCCAAACGTGGCATGCGTCGTTCCCATGACGCTCTGACCGCAGTCACCAGCCTGTCTGTAGACAAAACTTCTGGTGAAAAACACCTGCGTCACCACATCACTGCCGACGGTTACTACCGCGGCCGTAAGGTCATCGCTAAGTAATCGCGCGATACTCGATGCCTTTTGCATCACAGGCGTGCCTGTGGTGTAAAAGCCGAAGAGTACAAGCGTGATAAAGCTTAGTGAGGATTTCTCCGCGTAAGCGGAGAACACCGAACCAGGCAGCGACGATACCTTGACACGTCTAACCCTGGCGTTAGATGTCATGGGGGGCGATTTTGGTCCTTCCGTGACGGTGCCTGCAGCATTGCAGGCACTGAACGCTAATTCGCAGCTCACTCTTCTTTTAGTCGGGAATCCCGATATTATCACGCCATTACTTGCCAAAGCTGACTTTGAACAACGTTCGCGTCTGCAGATTATCCCTGCACAGTCAGTTATTGCCAGTGATGCCCGGCCTTCGCAGGCGATCCGCGCCAGTCGCGGGACATCCATGCGTGTGGCCCTGGAGCTTGTGAAAGAAGGCCGAGCCGAAGCTTGCGTTAGCGCCGGTAATACCGGGGCGCTGATGGGGCTGGCGAAATTATTGCTCAAGCCTCTTGAGGGGATTGAGCGTCCGGCGTTGGTGACGGTATTACCGCACCAGCAAAAGGGCAAAACGGTAGTGCTTGATTTGGGTGCCAACGTCGACTGTGACAGTACCATGCTGGTGCAGTTTGCCGTGATGGGCGCCGTTTTGGCGGAAGAGGTCGTCGGGATCAAAAATCCCCGCGTGGCGCTACTCAATATCGGGGAAGAAGAAACCAAAGGCCTCGACAGTATTCGCGAAGCCTCTTTAATGTTAAAAACAGTCCCAACCATCAATTACATCGGCTACCTTGAGGCGAATGAGTTACTGACGGGAAAAACCGATGTACTGGTGTGTGACGGCTTTACAGGCAATGTCACACTTAAAACGATGGAGGGGGTTGTCAGAATGTTCCTTTCACTGCTGAAATCACAGGGCGAGGGGAAAAAACGGTCGTGGTGGCTGCTGTTATTAAAACGTTGGTTACAAAAAAGCCTGACGAGGCGATTCAGTCACCTCAACCCCGACCAGTATAATGGCGCCTGTCTGTTAGGATTGCGCGGCACGGTGATAAAAAGTCATGGTGCGGCCAATCAGCGAGCATTTGCAGTCGCGATTGAACAGGCAGTGCAGGCGGTGCAGCGACAAGTTCCTCAGCGAATTGCCGCTCGCCTGGAATCTGTATACCCAGCCGGATTTGAACCGCTGGACGATGGCAAAGGCGTAAACCTGCGGGCGCACAGATAATATCGCTGTCTCCCCGGCGCCGCCAGCGTGCCAGACGTTTACAGGTAACGGTATATAACCGAAAAGTGACTGAGCGTACATGTATACGAAGATTATTGGTACTGGCAGCTATCTGCCCGAACAAGTGCGGACTAACGCCGATCTGGAAAAAATGGTTGAGACCTCTGACGAGTGGATTGTCACTCGTACAGGTATTCGTGAACGCCATATCGCCGCGCCTAATGAAACTGTCGCGACGATGGGCTTTACCGCTGCGAATCGCGCGATTGAGATGGCGGGGATCGATAAAGACCAAATTGGCTTGATTGTGGTGGCTACCACATCAGCAACGCATGCATTTCCAAGCGCGGCATGTCAGATTCAAAGTATGCTCGGTATTAAAGGTTGCCCGGCGTTTGATGTCGCGGCAGCGTGCGCAGGTTTCACCTACGCGTTAAGCATCGCCGACCAGTACGTTAAATCCGGCGCGGTTAAACACGCGCTGGTGGTCGGTTCCGATGTATTAGCCCGCACTTGCGATCCTGGCGATCGCGGTACGATCATTATTTTCGGCGATGGCGCAGGCGCGGCCGTACTGAGCGCTTCTGAAGAACCGGGTATTATCTCCACTCATCTTCATGCCGATGGCCGTTACGGTGAATTACTGACCCTGCCGAATGCCGATCGTGTAAATCCGGATAACCCGATTTACCTGACGATGGCGGGCAATGAAGTCTTTAAAGTGGCGGTCACTGAACTGGCGCATATTGTCGATGAGACGCTGGCGGCTAATAACCTGGATCGCTCAGAACTCGATTGGCTGGTGCCGCATCAGGCTAACCTGCGTATCATTAGCGCGACAGCGAAAAAACTCGGCATGTCGATGGACAATGTCGTCGTCACGCTGGACAGGCACGGCAATACCTCCGCGGCTTCTGTGCCGTGCGCGCTGGATGAAGCCGTGCGTGACGGGCGAATTAAAGCCGGTCAGCTGGTATTGCTTGAAGCCTTCGGGGGTGGATTCACCTGGGGCTCCGCGCTGATTCGTTTCTAGTATAAGGATTTAAACATGACGCAATTTGCATTTGTGTTCCCCGGTCAGGGTTCTCAGAGCGTTGGGATGTTGGCCGAGATGGCGGCAAATTACCCTATCGTAGAAGAAACGTTTGCTGAAGCTTCTGCGGCTCTGGGATATGATCTGTGGGCGCTCACCCAGCAAGGTCCAGCGGAAGAACTGAATAAAACCTGGCAGACGCAGCCGGCGTTATTAACCGCTTCCGTCGCGCTTTGGCGCGTTTGGCAGCAGCAGGGCGGTAAAATGCCTGCGTTAATGGCAGGTCACAGCCTGGGCGAATATTCCGCGCTGGTTTGCGCTGGCGTCATCAACTTTGCTGATGCCGTTCGTCTGGTGGAAATGCGTGGTAAATTCATGCAGGAAGCGGTTCCGGAAGGTACTGGCGGCATGTCTGCGATCATCGGGCTGGATGATGCCTCTATTGCTAAAGCCTGTGAAGAATCTGCCGAAGGGCAGGTTGTTTCGCCGGTTAACTTTAACTCGCCGGGACAGGTGGTTATCGCCGGGCATAAAGAGGCGGTAGAACGCGCGGGCGCAGCCTGTAAAGCCGCTGGCGCGAAACGCGCGCTGCCGCTGCCGGTGAGCGTACCGTCGCACTGCGCGCTGATGAAACCAGCGGCAGATAAGCTGGCGGTTGAATTAGCCAAAATTACCTTTAGCGCGCCAACGGTGCCGGTAGTAAACAACGTTGACGTGAAATGTGAAACCGATGCCGCCGCTATCCGCGATGCGCTGGTTCGCCAGTTGTACAATCCGGTACAGTGGACGAAGAGCGTGGAATTTATCGCGGCGCAGGGCGTTGAACATCTTTATGAAGTGGGTCCAGGTAAAGTCCTCACTGGTCTGACGAAACGTATTGTCGACACCCTGACAGCGTCGGCGCTGAACGAGCCGGCGGCGCTGTCTGCGGCACTTACGCAATAAAAGAGGAAAACCATGAGCTTTGAAGGAAAGATTGCGCTGGTGACTGGTGCAAGCCGTGGCATAGGCCGCGCAATTGCAGAGACTCTCGTTGCCCGCGGCGCGAAAGTTATCGGGACTGCGACCAGTGAAAATGGTGCGAAGAACATTAGCGACTATTTAGGTGCTAACGGGAAAGGTTTGATGTTGAATGTGACCGATCCTGCATCTATTGAATCTGTTCTGGAAAATATTCGCGCAGAATTTGGTGAAGTGGATATCCTGGTTAATAATGCCGGTATCACTCGTGATAATCTGTTGATGCGAATGAAAGATGATGAGTGGAACGATATTATCGAAACCAATTTATCATCCGTTTTCCGCCTGTCAAAAGCGGTAATGCGCGCTATGATGAAAAAGCGTTGTGGTCGCATTATCACTATTGGTTCTGTGGTTGGTACCATGGGAAATGCAGGTCAGGCAAACTACGCTGCGGCGAAAGCGGGCCTGATCGGTTTCAGTAAATCACTGGCGCGTGAAGTTGCGTCCCGTGGTATTACTGTCAATGTTGTGGCTCCGGGTTTTATTGAAACGGACATGACGCGTGCGCTGTCTGACGATCAGCGTGCGGGTATCCTGGCGCAGGTGCCTGCGGGTCGCCTCGGCGGCGCTCAGGAAATCGCCAGTGCGGTTGCATTTTTAGCCTCTGACGAAGCGAGTTACATCACTGGTGAGACTCTGCACGTCAACGGCGGAATGTACATGGTTTAATCACGATTGAAAAATATTTGCGTTATTAGGGCGAAAGGCCGCAAAATAACGTAAAATCGTGGTAAGACCTGCCGGGATTTAGTTGCAAATTTTTCAACATTTTATACACTACGAAAACCATCGCGAAAGCGAGTTTTGATAGGAAATTTAAGAGTATGAGCACTATCGAAGAACGCGTTAAGAAAATTATCGGCGAACAGCTGGGCGTTAAGCAGGAAGAAGTAACCAACAATGCTTCTTTCGTTGAAGACCTGGGCGCAGATTCTCTTGACACCGTTGAGCTGGTAATGGCTCTGGAAGAAGAGTTTGATACTGAGATTCCGGACGAAGAAGCTGAGAAAATCACCACCGTTCAGGCTGCCATTGATTACATCAACGGCCACCAGGCGTAAGTGAACATCTCCAGGCGGTCGTTCGACCGCCTGAGTTTTATCTTTTTGTCCCACTAGAATCATTTTCCCTCCCTGGAGGACAACCGTGTCTAAGCGTCGTGTAGTTGTGACCGGACTGGGCATGTTGTCTCCTGTCGGCAATACCGTAGAGTCTACCTGGAAAGCTCTCCTTGCCGGTCAGAGTGGCATCAGCCTGATCGACCATTTCGATACTAGCGCCTATGCAACGAAATTTGCTGGCTTAGTAAAGGATTTTAACTGTGATGACATTATCTCGCGCAAAGAACAGCGCAAGATGGATGCCTTCATTCAATATGGAATTGTCGCTGGCGTACAGGCCATGCAGGATTCTGGCCTTGAAGTGACGGAAGAGAACGCAAGCCGTATTGGCGCCGCTATCGGCTCCGGTATCGGTGGTCTCGGCCTGATCGAAGAAAACCACAGTTCGCTGGTAAAAGGCGGACCGCGTAAGATTAGCCCGTTCTTTGTCCCGTCGACGATTGTTAACATGGTAGCAGGCCATCTGACTATCATGTATGGCCTGCGTGGGCCAAGCATCTCTATTGCGACTGCCTGTACTTCAGGCGTGCATAACATCGGCCATGCCGCGCGTATCATCGCCTATGGCGATGCGGACGCGATGGTGGCAGGTGGCGCAGAAAAAGCCAGTACACCGCTGGGTGTAGGCGGTTTTGGCGCAGCGCGCGCGCTGTCGACCCGCAACGATAACCCACAGGCGGCGAGCCGTCCGTGGGATAAAGAACGCGATGGTTTTGTACTGGGCGACGGTGCCGGTATGTTGGTGCTTGAAGAGTACGAACATGCAAAAGCGCGTGGTGCGAAAATCTATGCTGAAATCGTCGGCTTTGGTATGAGCAGCGATGCTTACCATATGACGTCGCCGCCGGAAAATGGCGCAGGCGCTGCGCTGGCGATGGTTAACGCGTTGCGTGATGCCGCGATTGAGCCTGCTCAGATTGGCTACGTCAACGCGCATGGCACGTCGACGCCTGCCGGCGACAAAGCTGAGACGCAGGCGGTTAAGTCAGTCTTTGGCGATGCCGCAAGCCGAGTGATGGTGAGCTCGACCAAATCGATGACCGGCCATCTGTTGGGCGCCGCAGGCGCAGTAGAGTCTATTTTCTCTATTCTGGCGCTACGCGATCAGGCCATTCCGCCAACCATTAATCTGGATAACCCGGATGAAGGTTGCGATCTGGACTTCGTGCCGCATGAAGCGCGCCAGGTCAGCGATCTGGAGTACGCTCTGTGTAACTCCTTTGGCTTTGGCGGAACTAACGGTTCCTTGATCTTTAAAAAGATCTAAGTTAAGCCAGAGACAGACATTAATAAAAAGGTCCGCTTGTCGGGCCTTTTTTATCAGGCATATCACCTCTTGTTCTGCGTTATTCATCCTGCCACACTAGCAGGCGACGGATAAGGAGCCACTATGTTTTTAATTAATGGCCATGCGCAGGATCAACTTGCTGTAAGCGACCGGGCGACGCAGTTCGGCGATGGCAGTTTTACGACCGCACGTATTGTTGATGGCAACATTTGCCATCTGGAAGCGCATCTTCAGCGCTTGCAGGTTGCCTGTGAAAAATTACGGATCGCTTTTAGCCATTGGGCGACCCTTCGGCAAGAGATGACAATGTTGGCCACAGGGCATGATTCAGGCGTGTTGAAAGTGATCATTAGCCGTGGCAGCGGCGGCCGGGGATACAGCGCCATGAATTGTCAGGCAGCTACCCGAATCCTCTCCGTTTCTGCTTATCCCGCTTATTATTCTCAGTGGCGTAAGCAAGGCATCACTCTTACCCTTAGTCCCATACCGCTTGGGCGCAATCCTTATCTTGCCGGATTAAAACATCTGAACCGCCTCGAACAGGTGTTGATTCGCTCTCATCTTGAGCAGACGGACGCCGATGAGGCGCTGGTTCTTGACAGCGAGGGATGGGTTACGGAATGCTGTGCGGCTAATTTGTTCTGGCGTACAGGCGACATTGTTTTTACGCCGCGTCTGGATCAGGCCGGGGTGAACGGCATTATGCGACAATTTTGTTTACGCCAACTGGCGCAATCTCCTTTCCAGGTTCTTGAAGTACAGGCGAGAGAGGAGGCAGTCAGGCAGGCGGATGAGATTATCATCTGCAACGCGCTAATGCCGATTATTCCCATACGCGCCTATCACGGGACGTCGTATTCTTCGCGAACACTGTTTCAATTTTTAGCCCCATTTTGTGAGCATCCGAATTAGTTATGAAAAAATTGTCAGGCGTTTTCCTTCTGCTGTTGGTTGTGCTGGGTATTGCCGCGGGCGTGGGGATGTGGAAAGTTCGCCATCTGGCGAACAGCACGTTACTTATTAAAAACGAGACTATCTTTACGCTCAAGGCGGGAACGGGGCGGCTGGCGCTTGGCGACCAGCTTTATGATGAAAAAATCATTAATCGCCCCCGGGTATTTCAGTGGCTGCTGCGCGTGGAGCCTGAGTTATCGCACTTTAAAGCAGGAACTTACCGTTTTACGCCGGGGATGACCGTACGGGAGATGCTTGAGTTGCTGGAGAGCGGCAAAGAAGCGCAATTCCCGTTGCGGTTTGTGGAAGGGATGCGCCTTAGCGATTACCTGAAACAGCTACGAGAGGCGCCGTATATTCGCCATACATTGCCGGATGATGACTACGCCACTGTCGCTCAGGCATTAAAGCTTGCGCACCCGGAATGGGTAGAAGGGTGGTTCTGGCCTGATACCTGGATGTATACCGCCAACACCAGCGATGTCGCTATTCTCAAGCGAGCGCATCAAAAGATGGTGAAAGCTGTCGATACTGTCTGGAAAGGTCGGGCCGAGGGGCTGCCTTATAAAGATCAGAACCAACTGGTGACAATGGCCTCGATTATTGAAAAAGAGACGGCTGTCGCCAGCGAACGCGATCAGGTGGCCTCAGTCTTTATTAATCGCCTGAGAATCGGTATGCGCCTTCAGACCGATCCCACCGTGATTTACGGGATGGGGACGAGTTATAATGGTAACTTGTCGCGTGCGGATCTGGAAAAGCCGACGGCTTATAACACGTATACCATAACCGGGCTGCCGCCAGGACCGATTGCATCGCCCAGCGAAGCGTCATTGCAGGCGGCGGCGCATCCGGCGAAAACGCCGTATCTCTATTTTGTGGCCGACGGTAAAGGCGGTCACACATTTAACACCAATCTTGCCAGCCATAATCGGTCAGTGCAGGAGTACCTGAAAGTGCTTAAGGAAAAAAATGGGCAGTAATTATATCGTCATCGAGGGCCTGGAAGGCGCCGGAAAAACCACTGCGCGCGACGTGGTGGTGGAGACCCTTGAGCAACTGGGTATTCGTAATATGATTTTTACCCGTGAGCCGGGCGGTACGCAGCTTGCCGAAAAACTAAGAAGTCTGGTATTGGATATCCGATCGGTAGGCGACGAAGTGATTACCGATAAAGCGGAAGTGCTGATGTTTTATGCCGCTCGCGTACAGCTCGTCGAAACGGTAATCAAACCCGCGCTGGCGCAAGGCATATGGGTGATCGGCGATCGCCACGATCTCTCGACCCAGGCGTATCAGGGGGGAGGGCGCGGCATTGATCAAACCATGCTGGCGACACTACGCGATGCCGTGCTGGGCGATTTTCGCCCTGACCTGACGCTGTATCTGGATGTCACGCCGGAAGTCGGGCTAAAACGCGCCAGAGCGCGCGGCGATTTGGATCGCATTGAGCAGGAATCTTTTGATTTCTTTAACCGGACTCGCGCGCGCTATCTGGAACTGGCGGCGCAAGACTCGCGTATCCGCACCATTGACGCGACCCAGCCGCTGGATGCCGTCATGCGCGACATTCGCGCCACGGTGACGAAGTGGGTGCAGGAGCAAGCGGCATGAAATGGTATCCATGGTTACGGCCCGCCTATGAAAAACTGGTAGAAAGTTACCAGGCGGAACGTGGGCACCATGCGCTACTGATTCAGGCCTTACCTGGCATGGGCGACGAGGCGTTGTGCTATGCGCTGAGCCGTTATCTGTTATGCCAGCAGCCTGAGGGCCACAAAAGCTGTGGGCATTGCCGTGGCTGTCAGCTTATGCAGGCTGGCACGCATCCGGACTATTACACGCTGACGCCGGATAAAGGCAAAAGCAGCCTCGGCGTAGATGCGGTACGCGAGGTCAGCGAGAAATTGTACGAGCACTCCCGTCTGGGCGGCGCGAAGGTGGTGTGGATTGCGGATGCGGCGCTATTAACCGACGCCGCCGCCAATGCGTTGCTCAAAACGCTGGAAGAGCCGCCGGAGCAAACCTGGTTTTTCCTTGCCAGCCCGGAGCCTGCTCGTCTGTTGGCGACATTACGCAGCCGCTGCCGGCTGCATCATCTGGCGCCGCCGTCCGAATCGTATGCGATGTCATGGCTGTCGCGAGAAGTGACGGCGTCACAAGAAGCATTGCTCACGGCGCTACGTCTGAATGCGGGGTCGCCCGGCGCCGCGCTGGCGCTGTTGCAGTCTGAACGCTGGGCGCAGCGTGAGGCGCTGTGTCAGGCGTTGATGGACAGTTTACATACGGGCGACTGGTATGCGTTATTAACGGCGCTCAATCATGAGCAAGCCCCGGCGCGCCTGCACTGGCTGGCGACGCTGCTGGTAGACGCGCTGAAACGTCAGCACGGCGCGTCGTACCTGACAAACGTTGATGCGGACGCGGTTGTTGCCGCGCTGGCGGGGCCGCTATCCCCGGCGCGTATTCAGGCAATCCTGAACGATGTTTGTCATTGTCGTGATCAATTACTTCATGTGACCGGATTAAACCGCGAACTGGTATTAACCGATCTCATTCTCCGCATCGAGCATTACCTGCAACCAGGCACCTTGTTGCCTGTTCCTCATCTTTGAGAGAGACATTATGTTTTTAGTCGACTCACACTGCCATCTTGATGGTCTGGATTATCAATCTTTGCATAAGGACGTGGACGATGTGCTGGCGAAAGCCGCCGCGCGCGATGTGAAGTTCTGTTTAGCGGTGGCGACGACGCTGCCGGGGTATCGCCATATGCGCGAGCTGGTGGGCAAGCGCGATAATGTGGTCTTTTCCTGCGGCGTGCATCCGTTAAATCAGGATGAAGTATATGACGTAGAAGAACTGCGCCTCCTTGCTGCAGAAGACGATGTGGTGGCGATGGGCGAGACCGGGCTTGATTACTTTTACACGCCTGAGACCAAAATCCGCCAGCAGGCGTCTTTTATTCATCATATCCAGATTGGCCGCGAATTGCATAAACCGGTGATTGTCCATACTCGCGACGCGCGTGCCGATACGCTGGCTATCCTGCGCGAAGAAAAAGTGACGGATTGCGGCGGCGTACTACACTGTTTTACAGAAGACAGAGAAACGGCCGGCAAATTGCTGGATCTGGGGTTTTATATCTCTTTTTCCGGCATCGTAACGTTCCGTAACGCTGAACAGTTGCGTGATGCGGCGCGCTATGTGCCGCTGGATCGGTTGTTAGTCGAGACCGATTCTCCTTATCTGGCGCCGGTGCCGCATCGCGGTAAAGAGAACCAGCCTGCGATGGTACGCGACGTCGCAGAATATATGGCGGTATTGAAAGGGGTTGCCGTTGAAGAACTGGCGCAGATCACCACCGATAACTTTGCTCGCCTGTTCCATATTGACGCGTCTCGCCTGTCATCAATCCGTTAAACGAGTTTTTTTAAAGCTCGTAATTAATAAGCAAAGCGCGTAAAGTTCACCGCCACAAAAGGGGCGGTGAGCGAGCTTATGGAAATATTCGGAAACTCATTTTGGCAGAATGTGATACTTTTTAGGCTATCTGGCGCTGAAACGTGATAGCCGTCAAACAAAATCAGACGTATTTATTTTACTCTGTGTAATAAATAAAAGGGCACTTAGATGTCCTGTCCACGGCGGGGTTCTCCCCCCTCGCCAATGCGTGAGAACGTAGAAAAGCACAAATACTCAGGAGCACTCTCAATTATGTTTAAGAATGCATTTGCTAACCTGCAAAAGGTCGGTAAATCGCTGATGCTGCCGGTATCCGTACTCCCTATCGCAGGTATCCTGCTGGGTGTCGGTTCCGCTAACTTCAGCTGGCTGCCAGCCGTTGTATCGCACGTTATGGCAGAAGCGGGCGGATCTGTTTTTGCCAATATGCCGCTGATTTTCGCTATCGGCGTGGCGTTGGGCTTTACCAACAACGACGGCGTTTCGGCTCTGGCGGCGGTAGTCGCGTATGGCATCATGGTGAAAACCATGGCTGTGGTTGCGCCGCTGGTTCTGCATTTACCTGCTGAAGAGATCGCCGCTAAACACCTTGCTGATACGGGTGTTCTCGGGGGGATTATCTCCGGTGCGATCGCAGCGTATATGTTTAACCGCTTCTACCGTATCAAACTGCCTGAGTATCTGGGCTTCTTTGCGGGCAAACGCTTCGTGCCGATCATTTCGGGTCTGGCCGCTATTTTTACCGGTGTGGTGCTGTCTTTCGTATGGCCGCCAATCGGTACGGCTATCCAGGCGTTCTCGCAGTGGGCGGCTTATCAGAACCCGGTTGTCGCGTTTGGTATTTACGGTTTTATCGAGCGTTGCCTGGTGCCGTTTGGTCTGCATCATATCTGGAACGTTCCTTTCCAGATGCAGATCGGCGAATACACCAACGCAGCGGGTCAGGTATTCCACGGCGACATTCCGCGCTATATGGCGGGCGACCCGACGGCGGGTATGTTGTCTGGCGGCTTCCTGTTCAAAATGTACGGTCTGCCGGCTGCGGCCATTGCTATCTGGCACTCTGCTAAACCGGAAAACCGCGCAAAAGTGGGCGGTATCATGATTTCCGCCGCGCTGACCTCGTTTTTGACGGGTATTACCGAGCCTATCGAGTTCTCCTTCATGTTCGTGGCGCCGATCCTGTACATCATTCACGCGATTCTGGCAGGTCTGGCATTCCCGATCTGTATCCTGCTGGGGATGCGTGACGGTACGTCGTTCTCCCACGGTCTGATCGACTTTATCGTGCTGTCCGGTAACAGCAGCAAATTGTGGCTGTTCCCGATTGTTGGCGCCGGTTATGCGATTGTGTACTACACCGTGTTCCGCGTGCTGATCAAAGCGCTGGATCTGAAAACGCCGGGTCGTGAAGACACTACTGATGACGCAAAAGCGGGCGCGACCAGCGAAATGGCGCCGGCTTTGGTTGCGGCGTTTGGCGGTAAAGAGAACATCACTAACCTGGATGCCTGTATCACGCGTCTGCGCGTGAGCGTAGCCGATGTAGCGAAAGTGGATCAGGCTGGCCTGAAGAAACTGGGCGCGGCAGGCGTTGTCGTCGCGGGTTCCGGCGTTCAGGCTATTTTCGGTACGAAATCCGATAACCTGAAAACGGAAATGGATGAGTACATCCGTAACAGCTAAGCAGTAATGATGTTGGGGAGAATTAAGGCAGCCATTCGGCTGCCTTTTTTAATGGCGCTTTACATGCCGCTGTCAGAACTGATAATTGGCGGTGAGGCTGACGTTACGCGGCGCGCCGTAAACAATGGAACCATCAATATTGGTGTCGTAGGTTTTATCGAACAGGTTGTTGATGTTTCCCTGTACGGAGAAATTTTTCGTCACCTGATAGCGGGTAAACAGATCGACCAGCGCATAGCTACCTTGTTCGGCGCGGAAAGTGCCGTACGGCGTCGTGGTATCTTTGTAAACCCGATTCTGCCAGTTCACGCCGCCGCCGACCGTCAGCTCCGGTATCGCCGGCAGACGATAGCGGGTGAATAACTTCACGCTGGTGCGCGGAAGATTAGGGTTCACGGCGTTACCTTCATTGTCCTCGGCAACATACCGGGTAGCCCCGAAAGTCATCTGCCAGTTATCGGTAATTGCGCCGTTCACTTCAAATTCGACGCCTTTGCTCACCGTTCCGTCAGTAGACTTCCAGGCAAACTCCCCATTACTGCCAGGGATGGGAATAGTGGTTGCCTGAGCGACGTTATTCTGCTCAATGCGGAACACGGACAACGTGGTGGTGAGGCGGCTGTTCATCCAGTCGGACTTCAGACCCGCTTCATAGTTATTACCGGTAATCGGAGCCAGATATTGACCCGCTTTGTCGCGTTTATTCTGCGGCTGAAAGATAGAGGTATAACTGGCATAAGCGGACCAGTTGTCGTTGATATCATAAATCAGCCCGGCATACGGCGTGGTATGGTTTTTCTCCATGCTGTAGGTCAGTGTATCAACACGCCAGTTGGTATAACGAGCGCCAAGAATCAGATGCAGCGGGTCGGCCAGCGAAATGCGCGTAGCGGCATACAGCGATTTCATATGCGTGGTATCGTCCTGCGCCAGATTTTGTGGCGCCCAGTGGGTTTGGGGGAAATTACCGTTAAAGGCGCTGAAGTTGCCAATGTCGTCCGGAAAGACGTTCGCCCAGGCGCTAAAATAGCGGTTATTCTGTTTACTATAACTGCCGCCAAACATCATATTGTGCTGACGGCCAAACAGCTCATAAGCGCCATCGGCAAAGAGATCTATGGCATCTACTTTGCGCTTGCCGCTGTTCCAGCCCGTACCGCCGACCACGGGGTAGCTTGCGCCATAAGGACTCACCAGAGTACCTGTCTCTTTATCGACTAACGCATCGATATACATCATTTTACTGTCGAATTTGACCTCAGTATGGGTCGCATTCAGGGTCGCCTGCCAGCTTTCGGCAAAACGCTGCTTAAGCGTGACGAAGAATTTATTTATCTCTTTGTTGTTATAAGCCCAGTCCGGGGCGGTACTACGCGCGCGGTCATAGCTATTTTTGCTGCCATCGGTGTTCCAGCGCGGCAGACCGCCCCAGGTCGGGCTGTTGACATCAATTTTTTGATATTCATAACCGGCTGAAAGGCTGGTAGTTGCACCCAGATCGGCATCGATAATTCCGGAAAAGAACGCTTTCTCACTGTTATAGCGGTCCAGCCAGGAATCATTATTCTGATAACCCGCCACGATGCGCCCACGGACATTACCGTCTGCGGTGAGCGGACTTTGCAGATCCATGACGTAACGCTGCTTATTCCAGCTACCGTATTCTGTGGAGACGTTACCTTTGAACTCTCGACTGGTGGCGTGTTTACGGATCATATTAATTGAGGCAGAAGGATTGCCGGTTCCGGTCATCAGCCCATTCGCGCCGCGAACCACCTCCACGCGCTCATACAGCGCGGTATCCGTTAGCGCATCGCCCAGATTCCAGCGGGACTCAAAATACGTTGGAATACCGTCAACCATATAGTTGTCAATTTCAAACCCGCGCGAGTAATAGCTGATGCGATCGGAGTCAGCCTGGCTTCCGCTGATCCCCAGCGTATTGGTCATCACCTCGCCCAGGGTTTGCAACTGCTGGTCTTCCATACGCTGTTGGCTGACAATACTGACCGACTGCGGGATATCGCGCTGAGTCATCGGCATTTTGGTGCCCGCTGCGGTCGTTTTCACGCTGTAATCCTGTTCTTCACGGTTTACGGCGTCAGCGGTCGTCGCGCCTTCGACAATAACGGTATCCTCAGCCGCGAAGGCGGCAGGCATAAATGCCATCGCCATACCCATAGCTAACAGCGACGGTGCGGCGGTGGACGGAAGGTGTTTGTCCCGGCGGTATTGAATGAAAGACATCTGAAAATCCTTGCTTGTTATTGGGGTAAGTTCAGGACGTATGACGTTGAACCTTTTCATTCTTTGCTAGTTAATGCGCATAAAAATGCAAATGAGAAATATACGCATTTGTATTAAATATGTAAAACGGTATAACCAGGGAAACTAGAAATATTTTTTAAGCGTACAAAGGCGTCATGGCAGGGGGATATGGCGGTAAGTCCAGCATGTAGTCATTTTTCGCTTAATAAATCGTGGGTTAAAGTTGAAAGAGCGTCGGTAACTCGCTCATACTCTATACTCGCAGTATGGCTCGGCGTAGCATGTGCGCTGCAAGGGCTATTATGAAAAAGGAAAACGTCGTGGCAGAAGAAACTATATTCAGCAAAATTATTCGTCGTGAAATCCCTTCGGATATCGTTTATCAGGATGAGCTGGTCACCGCCTTTCGTGATATTTCACCGCAGGCGCCGACGCATATCTTGATTATTCCCAATATCCTGATCCCAACCGTCAATGACGTGACGGCGGAACATGAACAGGCGTTAGGTCGGATGATCACCGTGGCGGCGAAAATCGCTGAACAAGAAGGCATTGCCGAAGATGGGTATCGTTTAATCATGAATACCAACCGTCATGGGGGCCAGGAGGTTTATCATATCCATATGCACCTACTGGGCGGCCGCCCGCTAGGCCCGATGCTGGCGCATAAAGGCTTGTAAGTATGATCAAAGGATGCATCGCGGTTTCTCTGGGCTTGCTGCTGCTTACCGGCTGCCGGTCACACCCTGAAATTCCGGTAAGCGACGCGCAGTCGCTGGTGATGGAGTCCACGGTTCTGGCGGCGGGCGTCACCGCAGAGCCGCCTGAACTGACGGCGTCTGATATCCAGCCATCAGCCTCTTCCCGCGTCTATAACGAAAGGCAAGAGCCCATAACCGTTCATTATCGGTTTTACTGGTATGACGCGCGGGGGCTGGAGATGCATCCGCTGGAGGCGCCGCGTAGCGTAACCATACCCGCGCGTTCGTCGGTAACGCTATTTGGCAGCGCCAATTATCTGGGGGCGCATAAGGTCAGGCTTTATCTTTATTTGTGAGGAGTGAATTTTGATGACAAAAATGCATCGCTACGCTGCCATTGCTGCGCTGGCGATATTTCTCTCCGGGTGTATGGCGCAACGTCAACCTGCGCCAGTTGAAGAGGTAAAACCAGCGCCAGAACAACCCGCGCAGCCACCACAGCCTCCTGTTGTGCCGTCTGTGCCAACCATTCCACAGCAACCGGGGCCGATCGAACATGAAGATCAAACGGGCCAGCCAGCGCCTAAGGTGCGCCACTATGACTGGAACGGCGCGATGCAACCGCTGGTCAGCAAAATGTTGCAGGCTGATGGCGTGACGGCCGGAAGCGTATTGCTTGTCGACAGCGTGAATAACCGGACGAATGGGTCGTTAAATGCGAACGAGGCAACGGAAACGTTACGTAATGCGCTGGCGAACAACGGTAAATTTACGCTGGTCTCCGTACAGCAACTCTCGATGGCAAAACAGCAGTTAGGGTTGTCTCCGCAGGATAGTCTGGGAACGCGCAGTAAAGCTATTGGCATTGCGCGCAATGTCGGGGCGCAATATGTACTTTACTCCAGCGCATCCGGTAACGTTAACGCGCCTGCATTACAGATGCAGTTAATGCTGGTGCAAACTGGCGAGATAATCTGGTCAGGTAAAGGTGCGGTCCAACAACAATAATCCCTTAACGCGCGACGAGATCCTGTCGCGCTATTTTCCCCAGTATCGTCCCGCCGTCGCCGCATCGCAGGGGCTAAGCGGCGGGAGCTGTATTATTGCCCACGATACTCACCGTATCGTGCTGCGCCGTCATCACGACCCCGACGCTCCACCAGCCCATTTTTTACGTCATCACCGCGCCTTATCCCAATTGCCAGCCAGTCTGGCGCCGCGAGCGCTTTTTTATACGCCGGGCTGGATGGCGGTAGAATATCTGCATGGTGTGGTAAATTCCGCTCTGCCAGATGCCGACGAACTGGCGGCCTTACTGTATCATTTGCATCAACAGCCGCGTTTTGGCTGGCGTATTGCGCTATCGCCACTATTGGCGCAGTACTGGTCGTGTTGCGATCCGGCAAGGCGTACGCCGTTTTGGTTGCGGCGGCTCAAACAGTTGCAAAAAAACGGTGAACCTCGCCCGCTGCGGCTCGCGCCTTTGCATATGGATGTCCATGGCGACAATATAGTATTAACGTCCGCCGGGTTGAGACTGATTGACTGGGAGTATGCCGGCGACGGCGATATTGCGTTGGAGCTGGCGGCAGTATGGGTTGAGGATGAACGCCAGCACCGACAACTGGCAGACGCTTATGCCGCGCGCGCGCGAATCGACGCCCGGCAGCTATGGCGACAGATACGATTATGGCACCCCTGGGTCATTATGCTAAAAGCAGGGTGGTTCGAATACCGCTGGCGACAAACCGGCGAGCAACAATTTATCAGGCTGGCCGATGAAACCTGGCGCCAGCTACGTATGAAAGGATAAGGAGAGCAGTGTGGGCCCAGTAATGTTGAATGTCGAAGGATGTGAGCTGGATGCGGAGGAGCGCGAGATACTGGCGCATCCGCTGGTTGGCGGGCTTATTCTGTTCACGCGTAATTACCATGACCCGGAACAGCTGCGCGAATTAGTGCGCCAGATTCGGGCGGCATCGCGTAACCATCTGGTGGTGGCCGTCGATCAGGAAGGCGGGCGCGTACAGCGTTTCCGTGAAGGGTTTACCCGCCTGCCTGCGGCGCAATCTTTTTTTGCGCTGCATGGACTGGAAGAGGGGGGACGACTGGCGCAGGAGGCAGGGTGGCTGATGGCCAGCGAAATGATCGCGATGGATATTGATATCAGTTTTGCGCCAGTGCTGGACGTCGGGCATATCAGCGCGGCAATTGGCGAGCGTTCTTATCATGCCGATCCCGCAAAAGCGTTGGCAATGGCAACACGCTTTATTGACGGCATGCATGACGCCGGGATGAAAACGACCGGTAAGCATTTCCCCGGCCACGGCGCGGTCACGGCGGACTCCCACAAAGAGACGCCGTGCGATCCACGTCCTGAAACGGACATCCGTGGCAAAGATATGTCGGTGTTCCGCACGCTGATTAGCGAGAATAAACTGGATGCGATTATGCCTGCCCACGTGATCTACCGCGCTATCGATCCGCGTCCGGCAAGCGGTTCGCCGTACTGGCTGAAAACGGTGCTGCGTCAGGAGTTAGGCTTTGACGGCGTCATTTTCTCCGACGATCTGTCGATGGAGGGCGCGGCGATTATGGGCAGCTATGCTGAGCGCGCTCAGGCGTCGCTGGATGCGGGTTGCGATATGATTCTGGTCTGCAATAATCGTAAAGGCGCAGTCAGCGTGCTGGATAATCTGTCGCCGATCAAAGCAGAACGTGTTACACGTTTGTATCATAAAGGTTCATTTTCACGCCGGGAGCTCATGGACTCAGCACGCTGGAAAACAGCCAGCGCCCAGCTCAACCAGTTACATGAACGCTGGCAGGAAGAAAAAGCAGGTCATTAACTCGAGTTTTCGTGAGGGTGCCAGATGATTATTTATTTACACGGTTTTGATTCAAATAGTCCGGGCAACCATGAAAAAGTGTTGCAATTACAGTTTATCGACCCGGATGTTCGGCTGGTAAGCTACAGTACGCGGCATCCTAAGCACGATATGCAGCATCTGCTGAAAGAAGTGGACAAAATGTTGCAGTTGAATGTGGACGAGCGCCCTTTAATCTGTGGCGTGGGGCTGGGCGGTTACTGGGCGGAGCGGATTGGCTTTTTGTGCGATATCCGTCAGGTGGTTTTTAACCCGAACCTGTTCCCCTATGAAAACATGGAGGGGAAAATCGATCGCCCGGAAGAATATGCGGACATCGCTACAAAGTGCGTGACCAACTTTCGCGAAAAAAATCGCGATCGTTGTCTGGTGATCCTCTCGCGTCATGACGAAGCGCTGGACAGCCAACGCTCAGCGCAAGCGCTTCACCCGTTTTATGAAATTGTGTGGGATGAGGAACAGACTCACAAATTCAAAAATATTTCGCCGCATTTGCAACGTATCAAAGCGTTTAAAACGCTGGGGTAACGCCCCCGGCAATATGGCGTTATCAGTGACCGGATAACCAGCCTTGCGGCTGGTTTTTTTATGTTCAATTCTCGCAAACTGTCTATCTTTTCAGCATGAAAACTTGATGCACATCAATTTTGGTATGACCAATGCACCGTTCATGCTATTCTCATATCAGAAGCTTATTCTCATTAACGTAACTTGTTGTTAATTAAAGGCTATAATAATAACCTTTAATTAACAATTGGTTAATAAATTTAAGGGGGTCACGTTGACTACACCATTAAAAAAGATCGTGATTGTCGGCGGCGGCGCTGGCGGGCTGGAAATGGCGACGCAGTTAGGCCATAAACTGGGGCGCAAGAAAAAAGCGAAAATCACGCTGGTAGACAGAAATCACAGCCATCTGTGGAAACCATTGTTGCACGAAGTGGCGACTGGCTCGCTGGACGAAGGCGTGGATGCGCTGAGCTATCTGGCTCATGCGCGTAATCATGGTTTCCAGTTCCAGCTGGGGTCGGTGATGGATATCGATCGCGAAGCGAAGACCATCACCATTGCCGAGTTGCGTGATGAAAAGGGCGAACTGCTGGTGCCGGAGCGCAAAATCGCGTATGACACGCTGGTGATGGCGCTGGGCAGCACCTCTAATGATTTCAACACGCCGGGCGTGAAAGAGCACTGTATCTTCCTCGATAACCCGCATCAGGCGCGCCGTTTTCACCAGGAGATGCTGAACCTGTTCCTCAAGTATTCGGCTAATCTGGGCGCGAACGGTAAGGTCAATATCGCCATCGTTGGCGGCGGTGCGACGGGGGTTGAGCTGTCGGCTGAACTGCATAATGCGGTAAAACAGCTGCATAGCTATGGTTATAAGGGGCTGACCAACGACGCGCTGAACGTGACGTTGGTTGAGGCTGGCGAGCGTATTCTGCCTGCGTTGCCGCCGCGTATCTCCAGCGCCGCGCATAATGAACTGACCAAACTGGGCGTTCGCGTGCTGACGCAAACTATGGTCACCAGCGCCGACGAAGGCGGTCTGCATACGAAAGAAGGTGAATATATTCAGGCCGATCTGATGGTGTGGGCGGCGGGTATCAAAGCGCCAGATTTTATGAAAGAGATTGGTGGTCTGGAAACGAACCGCATTAACCAACTGGTGGTGGAACCGACGCTGCAAACCACGCGCGATCCTGATATTTATGCGATTGGCGACTGCGCTTCCTGCGCACGTCCGGAGGGAGGTTTTGTGCCGCCTCGCGCTCAGGCGGCGCATCAGATGGCTACCTGCGCGATGAATAACATTCTGGCGCAGATGAATGGCAAACCGCTGAAAGCTTACCAGTATAAAGATCATGGTTCGCTGGTCTCTCTGTCCAACTTCTCTACCGTGGGTAGTCTGATGGGGAACCTGACCCGCGGTTCAATGATGATTGAAGGACGTATCGCCCGCTTCGTGTATATCTCGCTATACCGTATGCACCAGATAGCGCTGCATGGATACTTTAAAACCGGCCTGATGATGCTGGTGGGCAGTATTAACCGCGTCATTCGTCCGCGCCTGAAACTGCATTAATTTCTCTGCGCCTCACCGGCTGCTCGCGCCGGTGAGCGCTTCTCCATCTCTTGCTTCGGAGTTGTCCGAATCCTTCAGCTTTACCGCCTCATCCCGCATTTTTCATCCTCATTCCGATTGGCTTTGTTCGCATACTGGTTGCAAAATTGTTACCAATAGCAACGAAGGAGGAACTCCCGTGAATAAATCAATGTTGGCGGGTATAGGGATTGGCGTAGCGGCTGCGCTGGGTGTGGCGGCAGTGGCCAGTCTCAACGTATTTGATCGTGGTCCGCAGTATGCGCAGGTGATATCGGCTAAACCGATTAAAGAGACGGTAAAAACGCCGCGTCAGGAGTGCCGTAATGTCACGGTCACGCATCGTAGACCGGTTCAGGACGAAAACCGTATTGCCGGCTCGGTGCTTGGCGCAGTAGCAGGCGGCGTGATTGGACATCAATTTGGCGGCGGTCATGGTAAAGATGTGGCGACGGTCGTCGGGGCGCTGGGCGGCGGTTATGCTGGCAATCAAATCCAGGGATCAATGCAAGAAAGTGATACCTACACTACCACGCAGCAACGCTGTAAGACGGTGTATGACAAATCTGAAAAGATGCTTGGCTACGACGTGACCTACAAAATTGGCGATCAGCAGGGCAAAATCCGCATGGATAAAGACCCCGGAACGCAAATTCCCCTCGACGGCAATGGCCAACTGGTTTTGAATAACAAAGCATAAAAAAGCTGTACTCTGCAAGTTAGCCCCTCATTCGCTCAGGCTGAGGGGCTTTTTTTTATCCGAAGCCGCGTCGTTTAGGGCTTGAGCAGTTCAGGCCAGATGCGCAGAGTCGTACGCGTAATTTGCATCAGTTGTTCGAAGGTGGCACCTTCACGGGCGCTGATCGACATTCCCTGTAAAATACAGTTTATATATTCTGCGAGCGCCTGCGGGTTACAGTACGCCGGAATTTCACCGCGCTCCTGACGTTGGCGCAGAAACTGGATGAGCGTCTGTTCCTGCATGGCGTGGCGTGATTTTACCGTGCGGGCGATATCGCGCGAGGAGGCGGCCAGGGTGGCGGACGTATTAATCATAAAGCAGCCAGCCGGCGTGTCTGTACTGGTAAAGCAGGCGGCAATTTCTGTGAAGTAATCTTCCAGCGCCGATTCCACGCTTTTCTCTTCACAAAAGAGCTGGGCTTCGTGCTTTGAGGCAAAGCGAGTGATGTAGCGATCCAGGACAGCGCGAAATAATCCTTCTTTGTTAGTGAATTCCGCATAGAGAGTAGGCGCTTTCGCCCCGGTAGCCTCTACGAGATCGGCAAGCGAAGTTGCTTCATAGCCGTGCTGCCAGAAGAGAGTCATGGCCTTATCAAGCGCGGCTTCCCTGTCGAACACTTTTGGTCGGCCACGGCTTTTCTTCGCGCAACTCGTGGTATCCGTTGTCATGATGCCGTTGTACCTGTTTAAAGAGCGGTCTCTCTATTATAAAAACAAACCACTTCTGGCTCCAGAGTATTCATTAGAAAAATAAATCAATTCTATTCACATGAAAAATAACATCTTTATAAATTATATAACGATCATTATAAAAAGAAGTTGACGTGTGATGTAGATCACATCTATGATTAACTTATCGATCGTTAAGTTAATGCTTACGACACCCATTCATCTGCTAAAGGTCATCACTATGAAAAACGTAAAAACCCTCATCGCTGCTGCCGTACTGAGTTCGCTCTCATTCGCCAGCTTCGCCGCCGTTGAAGTTCAGGCAACGCCAGAAGGTCAACAGAAGTTCGGCACCATTTCCGCGAATGGCGGCACGAATCTGGGCTCGCTGGAAGATCAGCTGGCGCAAAAAGCGCAGGAGATGGGGGCGAAGTCTTTCCGTATTACCTCTGTTACCGGCCCGAATACCCTCCACGGTACGGCGGTAATCTATAAGTAAGCATTAACCCTCATTAATGCCGCTGCGATTGCCACAATAAAAAGAAAAAGCCTCGCGATGCATCGCGAGGCTTTTTTGTCGGTCAGCTATTCACGCTTACAGCGACTGCGGTTTCGCCTCTGCTTGACGGGTTACATCCACCGGCATTCCGGAACGCACTTCCATAACATGTTCCATCACCGCAGCATCGGTCTGCGGCGCGTCCTTAAAGGCCTGCATCGGGCCATTCAGCACAATCGGCAACACCTGCGGATCGTCGCCTATATTTTTAGACAGCGGCTGATGAACTTCCACCAGTCGCACGCCGCCTGGCTCCACCGAGGCTTTAATCGGCGTATTGATTATATTCACTTTGGTTCCCGGCGTGACCTGACGGAACAATGTCTCTATATCACCGTCGCGCAGACGGATACAGCCGGAACTGACGCGCATACCAATGCCAAAATCGGCATTCGTGCCATGTAACAGATAGACGCCGCCGTAGGCCGCTAAACGAATCGCGTGATGCCCCATTGGGTTATCGGGACCGGCAGGCACCACGGCGGGGAGATCGATGCCTTGCGCTTTATAACGGGCGCGAATATTGGCGGTCGGCGTCCAGGTTGGATTGGCGCGTTTATCCGAAATGGTCGTCACCATCGTTGGCGTCAGGGTATCGCCGCCTAGTTGGCCAATCCCGATAGGGTAGACCGTGACCGTATTTTTCCCCGGTTGATAATAGTAAAGCCGTAATTCCGCGAGGTTAATGACGATACCTTCACGTGGCGCGTCCGGTAGCAGCGTTTGCAGAGGAATCGTCAGCACGCTGCCTGCGCGTGGCACGTAAGGATCAATGCCGGGATTGGCCTGTAACAGGGCTAAAAAGCCCACGTTATATTTTTTGGCGATCGCCTCCAGCGAGCCGCCGTCGTCTTCAACGACATGGAATTTATTTTCTCCCACCAGTCGACTGCCGGGGGGCGGAAGAGGCCACGTATTCGCCTGCGCGGGAAGGGCAAGCATGATGGTCGCGGTAAGCGCAAGCAACGCCCACCAGCGAGAGAGTCGCGTATTGTTGAACATTATAATAAACCCATGATTATTATGTGGTTATTTTTATAAAAGAGGAAATAAGAATTATGGCGGCTGGCTGTGTCTGGAACTGCAGGGAAGTGCAAAGAATTTGTAAAGATTAGGCCGGACGCAGAGTAATGACGCCCGGCCTGACGCTTATGCAATAGCGTTTTCTTCCAGTTGCTGCATAAACTGGCGTACCCAGTCTATACGCGTTTTACGTTCGCTTAAATCCTGAATAAACTTGAGGCGCGTCGGGCCATCCAGACGGAAATGCTGCGGCTGTTTTTGCAGCAACCCGATAAGCCAGGCGGGGTCAACGTGGTTTTTCTCGGCGAACTCAATCGTTCCGCCTTTCTCGTTACCCTCCAGTTTTCGGATGCCGAGCTTTTGCGCCTGTTGGCGCAGGCGGGCGATATCCAGCAGATTACGCGCCGGATCGGGCAGCAGGCCGAAGCGGTCGATCAATTCCACTTTGATCTCCTCCAGCTCGTTTTCGTTCTTCGCGCTGGCAATGCGTTTATAGAATGACAGCCGGGTATTAACATCCGGAATAAAATCATCCGGCAGTAACGACGGCATTCGCAGCTCGACTTCCGTTTGCTGACTGGTGAGATCTTCCAGCGAGGGTTCGCGGCCTGCTTTCAGCGCATCAACGGCGTTTTCCAGCAGTTCCATGTAGAGTGAGAAGCCAATGGTTTCCATTGAGCCGCTTTGCTCTTCGCCAAGCAGTTCGCCCGCGCCGCGGATCTCCAGATCGTGAGTCGCCAGCGCAAACCCGGCGCCTAAATCCTCCAGCGACGCAATCGCCTCCAGCCGTTTTTGCGCATCGGTGGTCATGGCCTTAGGATGTGGCGTCAACAGCCAGGCGTAGGCCTGGTGGTGCGAGCGCCCAACGCGGCCACGCAGCTGGTGCAACTGCGCGAGGCCGAAATGATCCGCGCGTTCAATGATGATCGTGTTAGCGGTGGGAATGTCGATCCCCGTTTCGATAATGGTAGTACACACCAGCACGTTAAAACGTTGATGGTGGAAATCGTTCATGACCCGTTCCAGCTCACGTTCGCGCATCTGCCCGTGGCCTATAGCGATTCGCGCTTCCGGCACCAGTTCCGCCAGCCGCTCTGCGGCTTTCTGAATATTTTCGACGTCATTGTACAAATAGTAAACCTGACCGCCGCGCAGGATTTCACGCAGAATCGCTTCCCTTACTACCAGGCTATCATACTCGCGGACAAAGGTTTTTACCGCCAGACGACGGGCAGGGGGGGTGGCGATAATGGAGAGATCGCGCATACCGCTCATCGCCATATTCAGCGTCCGCGGGATCGGCGTCGCCGTGAGCGTCAGAATATCGACATCGGCGCGCATCGCCTTAATTCGCTCTTTGTGGCGCACGCCGAAACGGTGCTCTTCATCGACAATCAGCAGGCCGAGGTCGCGCAGCTTCACATCGCTTTGTAGCAGTTTATGCGTACCAATCAGAATATCGATCTTACCCTCGGCGGCTTCCGCCAGGATTTGAGTCTGCTCTTTGGCACTGCGAAAGCGGGACAGCATCTCAATGCGTACCGGCCAGTTGGCGAAACGGTCGCGGAAGTTGTCATAGTGTTGCTGCGCCAGCAGCGTAGTCGGCACCAGTACCGCTACTTGTTTATGGTTTTCCACCGCCAGGAACGCGGCGCGCATCGCCACTTCGGTTTTGCCGAAGCCGACGTCGCCGCACACCAGCCTGTCCATCGCCAGCGGTTGGCACATATCGCTCAATACGGCGTTAATCGCCTGTGCCTGATCGGGCGTCGTTTCAAACGGGAAGCTGTCGCAGAATAACTGATACTGCTCACGATCATGCTTAAAGGCAAAACCCTCTTTTGCCGCCCGTTGCGCATAAATATCCAACAGTTCCGCTGCGACATCGCGCACTTTTTCCGCCGCTTTCTGCCGGGCGCGCGACCAGGCGTCGCCGCCCAGTTTATGCAGCGGCGCACTTTCTTCCGCGCCGCCGGCATAGCGGCTAATCAGATGCAATGAGGAGACCGGCACATACAGTTTGGCGTCATTGGCGTAGGTGAGCATCAGATATTCACCCTTGATGCCGCCAGCCTCCAGAGTGGTCATGCCGGCATAGCGTCCGACGCCGTGCTCCAGATGCACTACCGGTTGACCGACGTGGAGCTCCGCCAGGTTACGAATCAACGTATCTGGGTTGATCGTGCGACGGGAATCCAGGCGGCGACGTGCGACCCGTTCACCCAGGAGATCGCTTTCACAAATCAGCGCCAGATTGCGTTGGGTGTCGATAAAGCCATGTTCTGCGGCGCCAATCATCAGATAGCGTCCCGCATCCTGCGCCTCGTCCAGGCGTAATATCCGCTTCGGCGCGATTTTTATGCGAGCCAGGAGCTCTCCCAGCGCTTCGCGGCGTCCTTCGCTTTCCACCGAAAAAATCACCGGACCGCTGAAAGATTCGAGGAATTTACGCAGCGCGTCCAGCGGCGCTTTCTGCTGCGCCTGGATAGCCAAATCCGGTAATTTCTGGAAACCAAGATTGGTATTGGCGGCTTTTTCCGGCAGATGGTCGGTTTTAAGCTGGAGGCGAGGCCAGCGTTTAAGCTCGGAAAAGAGCTCATCTACCCGTAGCCAGAGGGCTTCCGGCGGCAAAAGCGGGCGCATAGGATCGACGCCGCGATTTTCAAAACGCGCCAGCGTGTCGGCCTGAAAGCGTTCGGCGCTGGTTTCCAGCGAGCCGGTATTCACCACCAGAGTATTGGCGGGGAAATAGCTAAATAATGGCGGTAACGGTTCGCTGAAAAAGAGCGGCTGCCAGTATTCGATCCCGGCGGGCAGAGTGCCTTTGCTGACCTGCTGATAGATGTGCTCGGCGTCGCGTTTTACCTCAAAGGTATCGCGCCACTGGCTACGGAAAAGCTCAATAGCGGCTTTGTCGGTAGGAAATTCGTGCGCGGGCAACAAATTGATGGCCTCGACCTCCTCCAGCGTACGCTGGGTATCCGCGTCAAACAGACGCAGGCTGTCGATTTCATCATCAAAAAAGTCGAGGCGATAAGGCTGTTCGCTGCCCATCGGAAAGAGATCCAACAGCGCGCCGCGCGTCGCGTATTCGCCATGCTCCATCACCTGATCGACATGCCGATAACCGGCGCTGTCAAGCTGCGCGCGCAGAGCGTCGCGGGACAGCCGCTGGCCTTTTTTCATCACCAGCGCATGACCATGCAGATAGCTATGCGGACAAACGCGCTGCATCAGGGTGTTTACCGGTACAATCAAGACGCCGCGCTGCATCGACGGCAACTGGTAGAGCGTGGACAGACGCGAAGAGATAATTTCCTGATGCGGGGAGAAGCTGTCATACGGTAGCGTTTCCCAGTCCGCCAGGTTCATGACCATCTGATCGGTAAACTGGCGGATTTCATCATGCAATCGCAGAGCATTTTGCATGTCAGGCGCTATGAGTACCACCGGACCGGCATGGCGTTCAGCTATCTCCGCCACCAGCGTAGCGCAGGCGGCACCGGTAAGTTCGCCCAACTGGCGCTGATCGCCCGCTTTTGTCGGCAGCGTGTAACGTTGTTTTTCAGGCATAACGGTTGTCAGTATCTCTTTTTGTTTTACGCCGCACTCTACGCGTCACCCTTCAGGCTGCTTCATGGTTGGCTGCACGCCAGGACAGAATGAAGGACTCAGGTATTCAGGGGCATATGACTGATAAGCAATGTTCTTTATTATCCGCGATCGTTGTTTATTAGCAAATTGAATCCGCCGCATAACACGCCGAACAGGTAAAGTATGAACATGTAAGTGACTTGATTTGTCGGCCTTTTTCAGAATAACGCTGACGAACTCTTACGGTTCAGACATTTACGCATTCCGCTTTCGCTTATATACTCGGGACTTTGCTAACAGCAACCAGACGGATTACATGTATCAACCTGTCGCTCTATTCATTGGCCTGCGTTACATGCGCGGGCGTGCAGCAGATCGCTTCGGTCGCTTCGTTTCCTGGCTTTCCACTATCGGCATTACCCTGGGGGTGATGGCGCTGGTCACGGTATTGTCGGTGATGAACGGTTTTGAGCGCGAACTGCAAAATAACATTCTTGGTTTGATGCCTCAGGCCATCCTCTCTGCTGAACATGGTTCTCTTAACCCGAGTCAGATGCCGGAAAAAGCGGTGAATCTGCAAGGCGTTAACCGTATTGCGCCGCTGACGACGGGCGATGTCGTACTGCAAAGCGCGCGTAGCGTTGCAGTTGGCGTGATGTTGGGTATCGATCCGACGCAAAAAGATCCGTTAACGCCGTATCTGGTCAATGTGAAGCAAAGCGAATTACAGCCGGGTAAGTATAATGTCATCCTCGGCGAGCAGCTCGCCGGACAGTTAGGGGTCAACCGCGGCGATCAGATTCGGCTAATGGTGCCATCTGCCAGCCAGTTTACGCCAATGGGACGTCTGCCCAGCCAGCGTCTGTTTACGGTGATTGGCACATTTGCCGCCAATAGCGAGGTCGATGGCTATGAAATGCTGGTCAATATTCAGGACGCTTCGCGTTTAATGCGCTATCCGGCAGGCAATATTACCGGCTGGCGTCTGTGGCTGGATGAACCTCTGCAAGTCGATACCCTCAGCCAACAGACGCTGCCGCAAGGCACTAAGTGGCAGGACTGGCGCGAACGTAAAGGCGAGTTGTTCCAGGCTGTGCGCATGGAAAAGAACATGATGGGATTGTTGCTGAGCCTCATCGTGGCGGTCGCGGCTTTTAACATTATTACTTCGTTGGGTCTGATGGTCATGGAGAAGCAGGGCGAAGTGGCGATTTTACAAACTCAAGGGCTGACGCCGCGACAAATTATGATGGTCTTTATGGTGCAGGGCGCCAGCGCCGGGATTATCGGCGCGCTGTTGGGCGCCGCGCTGGGCGCATTGCTTGCCAGCCAACTGAATAACCTGATGCCGATCATCGGCGCGTTTCTGGATGGCGCTGCGTTGCCCGTGGCGATAGAGCCGTTACAGGTGATCGTTATCGCGCTGGTGGCAATGGCCATCGCGCTGCTTTCTACGCTTTATCCTTCCTGGCGCGCTGCCGCCACTCAACCCGCTGAGGCTTTACGTTATGAATAAGATCCTGTTGCAATGCGACAACCTGTGCAAACGCTATCAGGAAGGCACCGTACAAACCGACGTGTTGCACGATGTCAGCTTCAGTATCGGCGAAGGCGAAATGATGGCGATCGTCGGCAGTTCCGGTTCGGGTAAAAGTACGTTGCTGCATCTGTTAGGCGGGCTGGATACGCCTACCTCCGGCGATGTGATTTTTAGCGGCCAGCCGATGAGCAAACTCTCTTCTGCGGCAAAAGCGGAATTACGTAACCAGAAACTGGGGTTTATCTATCAGTTTCATCATCTCCTGCCGGATTTTACGGCGCTGGAAAACGTGGCGATGCCATTATTGATTGGCAAAAAGAAACCGGCGGAGATTGACGCTCGGGCGCGAGAAATGCTGCACGCCGTAGGGCTGGAGCATCGCGCAACCCATCGACCTTCGGAACTTTCCGGCGGTGAGCGCCAGCGTGTCGCGATAGCGCGCGCGTTGGTGAATAATCCGCGTCTGGTACTGGCGGATGAGCCGACCGGTAATCTGGATGCGCGTAATGCCGACAGTATTTTTGAGCTTTTGGGCGAGTTAAATCGTCTGCAGGGAACCGCGTTTCTGGTGGTGACTCACGATTTGCAACTGGCGAAACGTATGAGCCGCCAGCTTGAGATGCGCGATGGCCGCCTGACGGCGGAACTGAGCCTGATGGGGGCGGAGTAATGGCGTCGCCTTTATCATTGTTAATTGGCTTGCGTTTCAGCCGTGGACGGCGGCGCGGCGGTATGGTTTCGCTCATTTCCGTCATTTCTACCATCGGTATCGCGCTGGGCGTGGCGGTATTGATTGTCGGTTTAAGCGCGATGAACGGTTTCGAACGCGAGTTGAATAACCGTATTCTGGCGGTGGTTCCACACGGGGAGATTGAAGCGGTCAATCAGCCGTGGACCAACTGGCGTGAAGCGCTGGCAAAAGTGCAGAAGGTGCCGGGCATTGCCGCCGCCGCGCCGTATATCAATTTTACCGGCCTGGTAGAGAGCGGGGCCAATTTGCGCGCCATTCAGGTTAAAGGCGTCGACCCTAAGCAAGAGCAGCAGCTTAGCGCGTTACCGTCATTTGTGCAAAATCACGCCTGGGATCATTTCAAAGCGGGCGAGCAGCAGATCATTATCGGTAAAGGCGTCGCCGATGCGCTGAACGTGAAACAGGGCGACTGGGTGTCCATCATGATCCCCAATGCGAATGCCGACCATAAGCTGCTCCAGCCCAAACGCGTGCGTTTGCATGTCATCGGGATTCTGCAACTGAGCGGCCAGCTCGATCACAGCTTCGCCATGATCCCGCTTGAGGATGCGCAGCAGTATCTGGATATGGGGTCCAGCGTTTCCGGTATCGCGCTTAAAGTCCACGACGTGTTTAATGCGAACAAACTGGTGCGTGACGCGGGTGAGGTGACTAACAGCTATGTCTACATTAAGAGCTGGATCGGCACCTACGGCTATATGTATCGCGATATCCAGATGATTCGCGCCATTATGTATCTGGCGATGATTCTGGTGATCGGCGTGGCCTGTTTTAATATCGTTTCCACCTTAGTGATGGCGGTAAAAGACAAAAGCGGCGACATTGCGGTATTAAGAACGCTGGGGGCGAAAGATGGTTTGATTCGTGCCATTTTCGTCTGGTACGGGCTACTCGCGGGCTTGCTGGGCAGTTTGATTGGCGTGGCGATCGGCGTTGTCGTTTCGCTTCAGCTTACCGCCATTATTAATGGGATTGAAAAGGCGATCGGGCATCAGTTTTTGTCCGGCGATATCTATTTTATCGACTTCCTGCCATCCGAATTACATTGGCTGGACGTTGTTTACGTACTGGTCACGGCGTTGTTGTTAAGCTTACTGGCGAGCTGGTATCCGGCGCGGCGGGCGAGCAACATTGACCCTGCGCGAGTATTGAGCGGCCAGTAATCGCGGAATATAAAAACAAGGAGCGGTGATGTATTACGGGTTTGACATTGGCGGAACAAAGATTGCGTTAGGCGTATTTGACTCAACGCGGCGGCTGCAGTGGGAAAAACGGGTTCCCACGCCCCATACCAGCTATAGCGCCTTTTTAGACGCCGTGTGCGAACTGGTCGCGGAAGCCGACCAGCGATTTGGCGTAAAAGGGTCGGTAGGGATTGGCATACCCGGTATGCCGGAAACCGAAGACGGCACGCTGTACGCCGCGAATGTCCCGGCAGCCAGCGGTAAGCCGTTGCGCGCCGATCTCAGCGCCCGACTGGATCGCGATGTGCGTCTGGACAATGACGCTAACTGTTTTGCCTTGTCCGAAGCCTGGGATGATGAATTCACGCAATACCCTTTGGTTATGGGGCTTATCCTCGGCACCGGCGTCGGCGGCGGCCTGGTGCTAAATGGGAAGCCGATTACCGGTCAGAGCTATATCACTGGCGAGTTTGGTCATATGCGTTTGCCGGTTGACGCGCTAACGTTGATGGGGTTTGATTTTCCTCTCCGCCGTTGTGGATGCGGTCAGATGGGCTGCATTGAGAATTATCTGTCCGGGCGCGGGTTTGCGTGGCTATATCAGCATTATTATGATCAATCGCTGCAGGCGCCGGAGATTATCGCGTTGTGGGAGCAGGGCGATGAGCAGGCGCACGCGCATGTTGAGCGCTATCTGGATTTACTGGCGGTTTGTCTGGGGAATATACTGACGATTGTCGATCCCGATTTATTGGTGATCGGCGGCGGACTATCGAACTTTACGGCAATAACAACGCAACTGGCGGAAAGACTGCCGCGCCATCTCCTCCCTGTTGCCCGCGCGCCGCGCATTGAGCGTGCGCGGCATGGGGATGCAGGTGGGATGCGCGGTGCTGCTTTTTTACATCTTACCGACTAATCAAAAAAAGAGGTTGTTATGCAGTCGCGTCGGTTTCATCGATTAAGCCGCTTTCGTAAAAATAAACGTCTGTTGCGTGAACGTCTGCGCCAGCGGATCTTTTTCAGAGACAGAGTGGTGCCGGAAATGATGGAAAACCCAAGAGTATTAGTCCTTACAGGTGCAGGAATTTCTGCAGAGTCTGGTATTCGTACGTTTCGCGCGGCGGATGGCCTTTGGGAAGAGCATCGGGTTGAAGACGTGGCAACGCCGGAAGGATTCGCCCGTAATCCGGGGCTGGTGCAGACATTTTATAATGCCCGCCGTCAGCAGCTTCAACAGCCGGAAATACAACCCAATGCGGCGCATCTGGCGTTAGCGAAGCTTGAAGAAGCGCTTGGCGATCGCTTTTTGCTGGTGACGCAAAACATCGACAATTTGCATGAACGCGCGGGCAACCGCAACATCATTCATATGCATGGCGAGCTGTTGAAGGTGCGCTGTTCGCAAAGCGGCCAAATTCTGGAATGGAACGGCGATGTGATGCCGGAAGATAAATGTCACTGCTGCCAGTTCCCGGCGCCGCTACGTCCGCACGTGGTGTGGTTTGGCGAGATGCCGCTTGGCATGGATGAAATTTATATGGCGCTGTCGATGGCGGATATTTTTATCGCCATTGGCACATCCGGTCATGTCTATCCGGCTGCGGGGTTTGTGCATGAAGCAAAACTGCACGGCGCGCATACGGTGGAACTGAATCTTGAGCCAAGCCAGGTCGGCAGCGAGTTTGAAGAGAAGCACTACGGCCCGGCAAGTCAGGTTGTGCCGGAATTTGTTGATAAATTCCTGAAAGGGCTGTAGTGCTGTTTGCCCGGTAACGCCTTATCCGGCCTACATTTCACGTTACGTTCATCTGTAGGCCTGACAGGCGCTTTGGCTGAATTAGCGTCCTGCTTTTAGCTTCTGATAATACTCTTCATAAATGGCGCTGGCGTCGCCGACATCGTTTTGCCATTCGCCTTTGCTGATGGTTTGCGCATCCGGATAGAGCGACTTATCATTGGCGACCTCCGGGCTTAACAGCTTACGCGCCGCCAGGTTGGGGGTAGGGTAGCCGATGGTTTCTGCCACCTCTTTCGCGACGTCAGGACGCAGCAGGAAGTTGATTAGCTTCAGCGCGCCCTCTTTATTTTTCGCGTTCGCCGGAATAGCCAGGCTATCCATCCAGAAAATACCGCCTTCCTTCGGCCAGACGACCTCCAGCGGCGTGCCAGCCTGACGAGCAACGAAGGCCGAACCGTTCCACACCATCCCCAGGTTTACTTCCCCTTCCATATACGGATTCGCCGGATTATCGGAGTTGAAGGCCGCTACGTTCGGCATCAGTTTTTTCAACTCTTCATATGCCGCTTCGATCTCTTTCGGATCGGTAGTGTTACCGGAATAACCTAGCTTGCGCAGCGCCATCTGGAAGACTTCTCGCGCATCGTCGGTTAAAAGCAGGCTGTTTTTATATTCCGGTTTCCACAAGTCAGCCCAGCTGGTAATGGTTTTTGGATCGATAGCATCGCTGTTCACGCCAATCGCCGTTGCGCCCCAGATATACGGGACAGAATAATCGTTGTTGGGGTCAAACGGTTTGTTGAGCATTTCCGGATCGAGGTTGTGGAAATTGGTTAATTTCGACTTATCGATCTTCTGGATCATGCCTTCTTTGCGCATTTTGTCGACATAGTATGTAGAAGGAACAACCAGGTCATACGCGCCATCTTTATAGGTTTTGAGTTTGGCATACATGGTTTCGTTCGACTCGTAGGTCGAATAAATCACCTTAATGCCGGTCTCTTTAGTGAACTGTTCCAGCAGGCCCGGCGGTACATACTCAGTCCAGTTATAGAAATAGAGCGTGTCGTTGTCGGAGGCATGAGCGGCACTCATACCCAGCGCCAGGGCGCCCGCCGCGAGCAGGTGGCGTGACCATTTTTTCATTTAACGTCCCCTGAATTACGGGCCTTATCGGCCCTTGGTTTTATCACGAGCAATAAGCTGGCTGGCAATGACCATTACCAGAGACAGCACCAATAAAACGGTCGCCAGCGCGTTCACTTCTGGTGAAACGCCGACTTTTACCATGGAATAAATCTTTAAGGGTAAAATTTCATAGCCCGGCCCGGTGACAAACGACGAGACCACTACATCGTCCATCGACAACGTAAAGCTCAGCAACCAGCCCGCCGCCACCGCCGGCATCGCCAGCGGCAGAATGATTTTGCGTAAAATCGTTACCTCACTGGCCCCCAGGTCTTTTGCGGCTTCCAGCATTCTGACATCAAAGCCTTTCAGGCGCGAATAGACCGTGACGACCACAAACGGCAGGCTAAAGGTGATGTGCGAGAACAGCAACGACCAAAAGCCCAGTTGAATGCCGAGTAACATAAACAGCACCAGCAGGGAGATCGCCATCACGATATCCGGCGACATCATCACCACAAACAGCATCCCGCTGACGAATGGCTTCCCGCGAAAGCGGTAGCGATAAAGCGCCACCGCGGTTAACGAGCCAATCAACGTGGCGAAGGTCGCTGAAAAAATCGCCATCGTCAGTGAATGTTGAGCGGCCTGCAACAGACTGTCGTTATTGACCAGGAGTTCGTACCATTTAGTGGTAAAGCCCTGCCAGTTAATGCCGAACCGCGAACTGTTGAAGGAGTTCACGATCAGAATAATGATGGGAATATACAGATACGCATAGATGGCAGTCATGAAACCGCCACGGAGCAGCCGACCGATCATTCAAGTTCCACCTTCTTATTCAGAGGATGGGGTGCTTTTAGAGTATTGAAAATGATCAATTTTTTCTCTTCTCCAAAATCTCTCCAAAACGTCTCGCGGTTATCAGCAGCCGGGAAGAAGCAAGCTGCCGCTTGAAGCCGCGAATTTTACAACAAATTGCCAGACGAGCGGGAAAAAAAGGCCATTTAAATGACTATTCTCATCCGATCCGGTCATATGCGGCATTATTGCGCCAGGCAAGAGGTTACTCTGTAGGCAAACATGGAGTACGTGAGTAAACCCTGAACGTGACGTTTGAGAAAGCGTCGTCTGATTTTATAAAAAACAACATAAACAGCCGCTTTGTTGTTCTGAGCGAACGTGTAGCGTGGTTAACTGTTCTTCCGCCATTTTTTGTATAGCCTGGGGGTCTATTCTAAAAATGGCGTGAAAAACCTGATCAGAGAGGGTTTCGATTATCTCACCTAACATGCTTAGGCTGGCGCTGGGATCCGTTACAAGGAACGCCTGAAACGTCTTATCCGCCAGTAAAACCTCTTCTACCATTTTTTCAATAGGTATGTGGGTATGTGGTGGTGGTATTTCAAGCTGTTTTAAGCCACACATCGTCATTGTTTCTAAAAATGCGTTTTGCTGAGTACTTTCGGATATATTCGCATGCTGTAAAATGCGCGTTGTCTTTTCAATCCCAGACTGAATTTTCGCTGCCAGGTAGGTTACCTTTTCTTGCGTTTTCCACTCATCTAAATTTCCTTTTCTCCATTCAGAATATAAATACCCCTCTATGTTGTCTAATGGAACCGATAATGTCGGCGCGCCAGCAGGGTTGAGACATAATGTCGAAGGGAGGGGGTAATCTACGATTTCGCTATATCTTCTATTAATCATGGCCGTCATTTGTGGATGCGGTTTTAAAATATCCGGGCGATCTTTTATTAAAAAATAAGCATTCCCCATGACTTCACAGGTAAAGGCATCGGTATTTTGAGTGATACGTAACAATTCGTTCTCTTCGTTTTGATCCATGATGCGAAGAATAATAGTGTCATCATTTTCATTAGGATTATAAACCTGAAATCTATCTCTTTGTGATGCGCAGGCTAACTCTTTTAACTCAAAAAAAATCTCTGTAAGTCGCTCTCGTGTGGGGGTGCGATCGGCAAACAACATCTCATGTAGACAACGGTCCGCTTTTGCTTTGCCAGTAGAAAAAAAGAAGTCTTTAATTTTTTCCCATAAAACTTTCCACCATGCTTCTTTCGTATTCCCTGGGGAGTTGGTAAGGATTTCACTTTTTAAAAAACCATTCCCTATAGTAATCGGCATATTAATCTCACTTAAACTGGAGTAAAAATGACTACATAATTGATTAAATCGACCCTTTTTATCTCAACTGCGGGCGCATCGGATGTAATATAATTTTTAAAAGAGACTGGCAATCAGTATAAAACCTGAGAGCTTCGCGTATAAACGCATTACTGTCTGTGATAGCGTCGCTACAGGTAAAAATAAAAGAAGGCCTGGCGCGGATGATGCTGTAGATTTGCAATACTGGCGGCAACTGCTTTCATGCGTTTTTTATGCCGGAGGCATGAAGTTTACCCTTGAATAAACTTCATGCCTGGATGCGTGTGGATTTGTTAGCGTTGCGCAATTAATCGCTTATATCACTCACCTTCTTATTCAATAAGCGGGAAGCCCGCCAGTAAATCAACAGCATGAGTCCCATCACAATGGTCAGCGTAATGCTGGTCGCCGCGCCAAACGGCCAGTCGCGAATATTCAGGAACTGTACCTTAATGACGTTACCAATCAGCAGGTTTTTCGCGCCACCCATTAAATCGGAGACGTAGAACAGGCCCATTGCCGGTAGCATCACGAGCAGGCAACCGGCGACAATGCCCGGCATGGTTAATGGAATAATGATGCGGATGAACGTTTGCATTTTACTGGCGCCGAGATCGCGTGCGGCCTCCAGTAGCGGTTTGTCGAGCTTCTCAATGCTGGAGTAGAGCGGCATGACCATAAACGGCAGCAAAATGTAAACCAGGCCGATAATAACGGCGCTCGGGGTGAACATGATGCGAATCGGCGTATCAATCACGCCCAGCCACAGCAGGAATTCATTAAGATAACCTTTAGTGCTCAGGAATATTTTCAGCCCATAGATGCGGATCAGTGAGTTGGTCCAGAAAGGAACGATCAGCAAAAACAGCAATAACGGACGTATCTTTTCCGGTAACTTCGCCAGGAACCAGGCAAAAGGATAGCCCAGCACCAGGCAGGAGAGGGTGGCGATCAGCGCCATATTCAGAGAGTGCAGGAGCACTTCAAAATAGAGCGGATCGAGCAGGCGCGCGTAGTTATCCAGCGTAAAGACCATCTTGACGAAACTGGCGTCGTCACGGGTCAGAAAGCTGGTGCCAATGATCATCAGGTTGGGCAGAAAAACAAACAACACAAGCCAACCGACGATAGTGACAATCACTACATTCTGGAATTTACTTGTGTTCTTCATCAGCCAGTACGACCTCCCAGCTTTCTACCCAACTAATGGCCATTTTTTGGTCAAGTGAATGGTCGAAGTCAGGATCGTCTTCGTTGAAGAATTCGCTGACCATCACCATTTTGCCATTTTCCAGTTCAACCACCGACTCCAGCGTCATACCTTTATAATTGCGCTCGCGCACGTAGCCGATAAGCCCTTCGATGTGGTTATCATCGTTGATCTCTTCGACGCGTAGATCTTCCGGTCGCAGCAGGACGTTCAGTTTTTGGCCCGGTTCGACAGCGAAATTGACGTATATATTGCACTCCCGACCTTCTACGCTGGCGCGGACGCGCTGTTCATCAAGCCGTTCAATGACGGTTGCGTCAAAGCGGTTAATTTCGCCGATAAAACCGGCGACAAACAGGTTTTTTGGCTCTTCATAGATTTCACGCGGCGTGCCGTCTTGCTCAATCACGCCATTACGCATTACCACGATACGATCGGACATGGTGAGCGCTTCTTCCTGATCGTGAGTGACAAAAACAAACGTGATACCGAGTTTACGCTGTAATGCTTTAAGCTCGTTCTGCATTTGTTTGCGCAATTTATAGTCCAGCGCGGAAAGCGATTCATCCAGTAATAACAGGCGAGGTTTATTCACCACCGCGCGAGCGATAGCCACACGCTGCTGCTGTCCGCCGGAAAGCTGGTGCGGTTTACGTTGTGCAAACTCTTCAAGCTGCACCATACGCAGCGCATCGGTCACGCGAGGCGCTATCTCGGCGGCTGGCGTTTTTTGCATCCGTAAGCCAAACGCGACATTTTCAAACACCGTCATATGCGGAAATAAAGCGTAGCTTTGAAATACGGTATTTACATAACGATTTTCGGCGGGAACGTGGGTGATATCCTGGTTATCCAACATGATATGCCCGGCATCAACGGTTTCCAGGCCGGCAATCAGGCGAAGAACGGTTGTTTTACCGCAGCCGGAAGGGCCAAGCAGCGTGAGGAATTCGCCATTGTTAATGGTCAAATCCAGCTGTGAAATGACCTCTTTGCCATCGAAACTTTTGCTAATTCCCGACAAAAGCACCAGCGGTGAAAGCGAACGCGGTTGATTATTCAATTTCTTACTCTGTCCCATGTAAACGCAACGGATGGCTGACCGCTGCGGGGTTTGTGGTTAACCACCTTAATCACTCTTAATGAGGGCGGTCATTCTACGGCAAACCACTGTGATCGCCAATCCTTGTTGCGAATTACTGACTTAGCTTTATAGTCAGAAAGCGTGTCAAAGTGAAATATTCTTGTTTGCAGGGATAAAAGTGACCTGACGCAATATTTGTCTTTTCTTGCTTATTAATAATGTTGTCACGAAAAGTGAGGGTGACTGCATGGATAAACTACTTGAGCGTTTTTTACACTACGTATCGCTGGATACCCAATCAAAGTCGGGTGTTCGGCAGGTTCCCAGCACTGAGGGGCAGTGGAAGTTACTACGTTTGCTCAAACAGCAGCTCGAAGAGATGGGGCTGGTTAACATTACATTAAGTGAAAAAGGGACGTTGATGGCGACGCTCCCGGCCAATGTTGAGGGGGATATTCCCGCCATTGGTTTTATCTCCCATGTGGATACCTCTCCGGATTTCAGCGGTAAAAACGTTAACCCGCAGATTGTCGAGAATTATCGCGGCGGCGATATAGCATTAGGGATTGGCGATGAGGTGTTGTCACCCGTGATGTTCCCGGTACTGCATCAATTACTGGGACAGACGCTGATTACTACCGATGGTAAGACATTGCTGGGCGCGGACGATAAAGCCGGTGTTGCGGAGATCATGACCGCGCTGGCGGTGCTGAAAGGTAATCCTATTCCCCACGGCGACATTAAAGTGGCGTTTACGCCTGACGAAGAGGTAGGGAAAGGCGCGAAGCACTTCGATGTCGAGGAATTTGGCGCGCAGTGGGCCTATACGGTCGACGGCGGCGGCGTGGGCGAACTGGAGTTTGAAAACTTCAATGCCGCCTCGGTGAATATCAAAATCGTCGGCAATAACGTGCATCCTGGTACGGCGAAAGGTGTGATGGTCAATGCGCTGTCGTTGGCGGCGAGGATTCACGCGGAAGTGCCGGCGGATGAAGCGCCTGAAACCACTGAAGGTTACGAAGGGTTTTATCATCTGGCCAGCATGAAAGGCACCGTTGACCGGGCCGAAATGCACTACATCATTCGCGATTTCGACCGTAAGCAGTTTGAAGCGCGTAAACGCAAAATGATGGAGATTGCCAAAAAAGTCGGTAAGGGGCTGCATCCGGACTGCTATATCGAACTGGTGATTGAAGACAGTTATTACAATATGCGCGAAAAAGTGGTTGAGCATCCGCATATTCTCGATATCGCCCAGCAGGCCATGCGCGACTGTCATATTACGCCGGAGATGAAACCGATTCGCGGCGGTACAGACGGGGCGCAACTGTCGTTTATGGGCCTGCCGTGTCCTAATCTCTTTACCGGCGGATATAACTATCATGGTAAACATGAGTTTGTGACGCTGGAGGGGATGGAAAAAGCGGTACAGGTGATTGTACGTATCGCGGAGCTGACGGCGAAGCGCGGTCAGTAGCGAATGTTACGCATTGTGGTGAAGCGTTTTATTATTTATGGCGGGATATTTTCCGCCATCAATTTTTCTGCCTGGAGCGCCGAATATACGCCTTCCTGGTCCCAGCGCCAGCAACAATCTTCAGCATGTTTTATGACCGGCGATGAAACCTGCATGACGTTTATTGATGATGCGGTGAGGCTGGCCTCGCGGCAATATGGCAAACGCTCAATACAGCTTGTTCGTAGCCTGCTATTACAAAGCGATATTTATCAATGGCTGGGTAAACCTGAATTAACGCCGCAAATGCTGCTGCGAGCGCGGGCAATCATGAAAACATTTCCGGCGGGCACTTATCCGGGCGATCGGGCCGATATGTTTGAACACCTTGCGGCCTTTAATGTTTACAGTGACGATCGCCATATAGAGTATTCATCTACAGAGCAGTGGCGATACGAGATCAAGGTTGATTACCGTCAGCGAATAGCCTGGCAAGAGCAGGCATTAACGTGGCGTCTTAAAGACAAAAAGGCATCGACGGAAGCATTGGTTTATACCTTAAACAGGATGCGCGACGCTTATTCTGATGCGCTGGAAGAGCGGGATGTCGAATGTGATAGTGCGCGTAAAGCCTATTATTTGGCGAAGATAGACGCAACGGAGCGGCAGTGGTTGGGCGTTATTTTACGGGATAAAACCTGGGATAATCGTGAGCGCGTCGCCTCTTTTTTGCAGCAGAAAGCGGATATTGCTTATAATGCAGGACATATTAGCGAGGCGATTAATGCGCTAAGTCAGGCGCTAAAAATTAAGCAAACGCTTTATGGCGCCGAATTCGGCGAAATGACGGTTGACAGCAATAATCTTGCTGGCTTTTATGCACAGGGCCATCATTATAAGGAAGCGAAAGATCTCTACCTTAAACTTATCGCGTATTACCAGAGCCGTTTAACGCCAATGGCGACGGTAATATCACGATTACGCTTTTATTTGCCAGAAAACATCGACCTGGACAGTACTTCCCTCTATCTCCCATTGCTGGAAGAATATAAACGTCGGCAGTCTGACGTATCAATGGTGTTGTATGGTATTTCGCTGCTTTATAAGAATAATCAACAGCTTGAACAAGCAAAAGACTTTGCGGAACGCGCCTTTACGCTTGATGCCGTAGCTTATCCAGCAAAGATGCAATATGAACGATTACAGCAACTGGCTAATATTGCCGAAGGTCTTGGCGATAACGTACTGGCGCGGCGCTATCGGCAAATGTCATTTCGCCATCGAATGGCCCACTCGATTTATCCGGGCGATCCGCAATATAACGATTTCGCCAAACCTGGCGGCGATCGTTGTGGATAGTTTGCGTCAGCCCGGCGGTCGCCGGGCATTGCGATGTTCTTATCCTTCGAAGAACCAGTACCCGCTATTCACCAGTGCCGCCAGCATCGCGAGGAAGGACGGGTCTTCCAGCGCATCGCCGAAGTTTTCAGCGGTCAGTGCAATATGACTGGCGAGCGCCTCCAGAGCGGGGCGATGCGGAGAGTCTATTTTTTCGCCATTCGCATAGACCTCATCGCCGATACGCAATACGCGAAGCCCGCCGAGACGTACTAATACCTCGCCTTGCTTTAAGGCATCGTAAATTTCATCAGGCTGATACGGCGGCTCCGGCGGCGCAATATCCAGTTCGTGGCGTGACTGAGAGAGAAACTCGCCAAGCCACTGTTGGAAATGCGCGGGTTGATTGATCAAATCGAGCATCATATTACGCAGTTTATCCATCTCCTGCGGCAGGATATCCGCCGGATGCTTGCGGGACGGCATATCCGGATCGCTGTAGTATGTATTGCCCAACTCCCGTTGCAGGACGTAATCGGCAAAACCGCTGATCAGCTCACGGCTATTGGGCGCGCGAAAACCGACCGAATAGTTCATGGCGTTTTCCAGCGCATAGCCTTCATGCGGGAATCCTGGCGGAATATACAGAATGTCGCCCGGCTCCAGCTCTTCATCAATAATGGCCTCGAACGGATCGACTTGTAACAGGTCGGGATGCGGGCAGTGCTGACGCATTTGCAGCTTTTCGCCCACGCGCCAGCGACGGCGACCGGTTCCCTGGATAATAAACACATCATACTGATCCAGATGCGGGCCAACGCCGCCTCCGGGTACGGAGAAGGAGATCATCAGATCGTCGATACGCCAGTCCGGCAGAGCGCGGAACGGGCGCATCAAGGCGGCGGTGGGTTCGTGCCAGTGGTTTACCGCCTGTACCAGCAGCGACCAGTTGCTCTCACCCAGATGATCGTAGCTTTCGAAAGGGCCATGGCTGACCTGCCATTTGCCATCCTGATGGCTAACGAGACGGCTGTCGATTTCGCTTTCCATCGCCAGCCCCGCCAGCTCATCCGGCGAGAGCGGATCGATAAAGTTGCTAAACCCACGTTTTAAGACCACCGGGCGTTTTTGCCAGTGGCGTTCAAGAAAGTCGGGCCAGTTAAGAGTTAATTGGTATTCCATGTTAAGTATCCGCAGGCTGGTATCTGACACCGATTATAACGGATGCTTAACGAGATGCGTGGAAGAACGCACAGAAATGTTTATTCCTCTTTCTGTGTGGGATGCTGTCGGCCAAAAACGACCTCCATACGGGCGCCGCCGAGCAGACTGTCGCTGGCAATGATCTGCCCGGCGTATTGTTCCGTAATCTCGCGCGCGACAGCCAGCCCCACGCCTTGTCCTGGTCGTAGGGTATCGGCGCGCTGACCGCGATCAAACACCAGGGAACGTTTGCTGTGGGGAATGCCTGGGCCGTCATCTTCGACGAAAATATGCAAATGATCGTCGGTCTGGCGAGCCGAAATCTCGACAAACTCCAGGCAATATTTACAAGCGTTGTCCAGTACGTTGCCCATTACTTCGACAAAGTCGTTTTGCTCGCCGACAAAACTGATCTCTGGTGAAATATCCATACTGATATTCACCCCTTTACGCTGATAAACTTTATTGAGCGCGGAGATCAGGTTATCTAACAACGGCGCGACGGGATGCAGTTCGCGGCTTAACAATACGCCGCTACCGCGCATACTGGCGCGATGCAGATAATAGCCGATCTGCTGGGAAATCCGGCTGATCTGTTCCAGCATCACCGGTTCAGCTTTGCTGACGCTCATCTTTTCGTTGCGTAAAGAGCGTAACGTACTCTGCAAAACCGCGAGCGGCGTTTTTAAACTGTGCGTCAGGTCGGTCAGGGTCGTGCGGTATTTGTTATAACGTTCACGCTCGCTTTTGAGCAGTTGATTAAGGTTGCGCACAAGGCTGGTCAGCTCACGCGTCGTCTCCGGATTGAGCATTTCGCGGTGATGATCTTCAAGCTCGCGGACTTCCCGCGCCAGCGCCTCGATAGGGCGTAAGCTCCACCAGGCGGCGATCCACAGTAAAGGAATGACTAACAGTAAATTGGCGGCCAGCACGTATACGAACCAGCTCCACACCATATAGGAGCGTTTTAGCTCTATCGGAATGGTATCGACCACCACGATGGTTAACTGCGGCATCCGCGCCGTGGCAGGATAAATATTTACCGCTACCGAGTGGGTCATCTCGGCATCATCGTCATCTTCACGTACTTCTTTGAGTTTTTCCTGCGCGGAATGGTCCTCGCTCAACAGCGTGCTGGTAGCGTCTACGTTGGTTTCGATTTCATGGAAGCCGTTCGTTTTTAACCATTCCGGTTGAATGCTTTTAATCAGCCAGGGGATGTTGCGCTGCGCCCATAATAATTTGCCCGTTTCATCGTAAATCAGCGTCATGGTCGGGCTTTGCATGTCCAGATTTTCAGGCAGCTCAACGCTGATTTTATTATTTTCCCATTTGGCGAGGGTATAAAACAGGTTGCTTTCGCCGCGCAGCAGACGAAAGGTGGTTTTATCAAAACTTACGCTATAGCCGACCAGCGCCACTATGCCATATGCCAGAGAAAGCACCAGCACGACGCCGGCTGTCGCCAGCAAAAAACGAACCCGCAGCGACAGCGGCAGAAAATGGCGAGCAAATTTATTCATTATCGCAATTCAAAAAGATATCCTTGTCCGCGTACGGTGGTAATGACATCGTGCGGGTACTGGGCCTGTATTTTTTTCCGCAGACGCCCCATGAGAACATCAATGGTATGGCTTTCCCGCAGTTCCGCATCCGGATACAGTTGAAGCATCAGCGAATCCTTGCTGACCACTTTACCGTTGTTACGGATAAGCGTTTCCATAATGGTGTATTCGAACGCCGTGAGTTTGATGACCTCTTCATTGACGGATAATTCCCGGCGTGAGAGATCTACCTGGAAAGGCGGGATGTTGATCACCTGGGAGGCCAGACCGCTATTACGGCGCATTAACGCCTGCATACGCGCCATTACCTCTTCGATGTGGAATGGCTTCGTCACGTAGTCATCGGCCCCGGAGCTGAGAACCTCGACTTTATCCTGCCAGCCTTCGCGCGCGGTTAACACCAGAACCGGCAGTGAAACATCACTGCTGCGCCAGCGGCGTATTAAGGAAAGGCCGTCTTCATCCGGCAGACCTAAATCGACAATAGCGATATCCGGAAGGTGTTCATTAAGGTAGTAATCAGCTTCCCTGGCATCTTCTGCGGCATCGACCTGGTGACCTGAATCCTGGAGCTGAACCTTCAGGTGGTGGCGTAATAATGCATTATCCTCTACAACCAGTACGCGCATCATCTCTTCTCCCTTGTGTTAACAATAAGAACAGTCTAGCGTTGATTATGGTGTTTTGGGGATAAACAGTTAATAAACCAGACAAATAGTCACCCTCTTTCTGAAGAAAAGAGGGTGAGGCACGCATTATTTAAGTTCGTCGACCAGAGTCACAGCGCGACCGATATAATTTGCCGGCGTCATGGCTTTAAGGCGCGTTTTTTCTGCTTCCGGCAGGGCCAGACTATCAATAAACTGTTTCATTCCTTCGGCATCAACACGCTTGCCACGGGTCAATTCTTTCAGTTTTTCATAGGGTTTTTCAATACCATAGCGGCGCATGACGGTCTGGATCGGCTCGGCTAATACTTCCCAGTTGTGATCCAGTTCGTCAAGCAGATGATCGCGGTTTACTTCCAGCTTGCTGACGCCCTTCAGGGTGGACTGATAAGCGATAAGCGCATAGCCGATGCCGACACCCAGGTTACGCAGGACGGTTGAGTCGGTCAGATCGCGCTGCCAGCGGGAAACCGGCAGTTTGTTTGCCAGATGGTGCAACACTGCATTAGACAGACCGAGGTTGCCTTCTGAGTTTTCAAAGTCAATGGGGTTAACTTTATGCGGCATGGTAGAAGAACCGATCTCCCCGGCGATGGTTTTCTGTTTGAAATGGTTCAACGCAATATAGCCCCAGACATCGCGATCGAAATCGATCAGGATGGTGTTAAAGCGCGCGATACAGTCAAACAGTTCCGCAATATAATCATGCGGTTCAATCTGGGTGGTGTAAGGGTTCCACTGGATGCCCAGCGAGGTGACGAACTCTTCGCTGAACTGATGCCAGTCAACTTCCGGATAGGCGGCGATATGCGCGTTATAGTTGCCTACGGCGCCGTTGATTTTACCGAGGATCTCCACCTGGTTGAGCTGGCGGAACTGACGCTCCATACGATACGCCACGTTCGCCATCTCTTTACCCAGAGTGGAAGGCGTTGCCGGCTGGCCGTGGGTGCGGGAGAGCAGAGGAATGTCGCGATACTGCGTGGCGAGATCTTTAACCGCGTTAATCACCTGACGCCAGTAAGGCAGGATCACTTCATCGCGCGCGGTTTTGAGCATTAACGCGTGCGACAGGTTGTTAATGTCCTCAGAAGTGCAGGCAAAGTGGATAAATTCGGAAACGTCATGTAGCGCCGGGATCGCGGCGACTTTTTCTTTCAGGAAATACTCAACTGCCTTCACATCATGGTTAGTCGTACGCTCAATGGTTTTAATGCGCGCGGCATCTTCTTCATTGAAGTTTGCCACAAGCGTATCCAGGTAACCGTTTGCGTCGGCAGCAAAAGCAGGAACTTCCTTGATCGCTGCGTGCGCGGCTAATTTCTGCAGCCAACGTACTTCGACTTGTACACGAAATTTCAGCAAACCGTATTCGCTAAAAATTCCGCGCAGCGCGCTGACTTTATCGCCGTAGCGTCCATCGACAGGGGAAACGGCGGTCAGTGAGGATAATTCCATAGATCATAACTCCGGGGTTAAATGAGCAAGAATTTGTTTTGCCTGAGTCGTCAGGCGATGACGAGAAAACATAAGCTGTAGGCGACCACCGCCTACCTGATGCCAGAGCACGGCTGCACGGATGCCTGCCAGTAGCGAGGCGCGGACTTTGGCCTGCACCTGCGGACTTTGCAGAACGGCCGGGGAGCCCGTCACCTGAATGCGCGGGCCCAATGGGCTAATCACATCCACGTAGATGCCCGCCATGGCGCTCATTAACGTGTCTGACTGTAAATCAAAATGATCAAGCTGGCGCTGCAGGCCGTTAATGCGATCGCCTAACGTATTCAATGCGCCTTTGGCGGATGACAGCTTGCGCTCCAGCACCATCAGGCTAAGCGTATAACGCGTCAGTTCGGCGTTAAGTCCTTGTCGGCTGCTGGCATTCAGCACGCCGAGCAGTGTTTCCAGACCAAGACGCAGGTTAGCTTCGCTGCCGCCGAACACGCCCAGAGTAGAACTGGGATTCATATCAATGACACTGTTGAGTGAAACGTGCAACGCGTCGGCATCACAGTGCCCCTGGTGCGCCAGTTGTTGCACCAGGCGTGCTGACTGGCAAATGCCAGACAGCGCGAGGGTGATGTCATAATAATTCTTTGCCACAATCACTGCTTCCTTGTATCAAATAAAATACACTTCATCTTTTAAGCCGCTTTGAGGCGACTTGAATGGTGTTGTGTATTGAATAATCAGACCGTCAGCGGCAGTCGCTGCTCGATAATGCCGCCACCCAGGCAGACTTCGCCGCTGTAAAAGACAGCGGACTGGCCCGGCGTAACGGCGGCAACCGGCTCGTCAAAAATGACCTCGATACGATCGTCATCCAGCGCGTTAATCGTGCACGGAATATCGGTCTGGCGGTAGCGGGTTTTTACCGTACAGCGCAGGGTGCCGGTGAACGGTTCGCGATCGACCCAATGTAGCTGCTGGGCGATGAGGCCTACCGACATCAGACGTGGGTGCTCATGCCCTTGGGCGACAATTAACACATTGTTTTCAACGTCTTTATCCACCACATACCAGGGGTCTTCGCTACCGTCTTTGGTGCCGCCGATTCCCAGCCCTTTACGCTGACCGAGCGTATGATACATCAGACCCTGATGCTCGCCGATTTCATCGCCGTCAACGGTAATGATTTTCCCCGGCTGCGCAGGCAGATAGCGCCCTAAAAAGTCGCGGAATTTGCGCTCGCCGATAAAGCAGATACCGGTAGAATCTTTTTTCTTGGCGGTTACCAGCCCCAGATCTTCGGCGATTTTACGCACCTGCGGTTTTTCCAGCTCGCCAACCGGGAACAGACTTTGCGCAATCTGCTCATGGCCAAGCGTATAGAGGAAGTAGCTCTGATCTTTGTTGCCGTCGAGCCCGCGCAACAACCGGCTTTTGCCGTTTACATCCGCGCGGCGAACGTAGTGACCGGTGGCGATATAGTCGGCGCCTAAATCTTCTGCGGCAAATTCAAGGAAGGCTTTAAATTTGATCTCTTTATTGCACAGAATATCCGGGTTCGGCGTACGGCCCGCTTTGTACTCTTCAAGGAACAGTTCAAAGACGTTATCCCAATATTCTGCGGCAAAATTAACGGTATGCAGTTCAATGCCAAGTTTGTCGCACACGGCCTGCGCGTCAGCCAGATCGGCTGCCGCGGTACAGTATTCCTCACCATCGTCCTCTTCCCAGTTCTTCATGAACAGGCCTTCTACCTGATAACCCTGTTGTTGCAACAGCCAGGCGGAAACGGAGGAATCGACACCGCCGGACATGCCGACGATCACTTTTTTTGGGCTTTCTGACATTGGAATACTCGCGACATTGAACTTCAAGGCGGCGTATTCTATCACGCAGCCCTTTACTTGACACCCTCTGTAAACGGCCAGTTAAATTCGCCCACTATAGATAAGGGGTAACGTTGTCCCGTTTGATAACTGCGAATGCTTTCAGCCACCAGCGGAGAACGTAAATTCGGCGCGTTCAGAATCTCATCGGCGCTCACCCAACGGCAGCAATCGATGTCATTGTCATGGGGTTCGGTCGCGCAAATATGATCAAGCTTGATAGCGAATAAAAAGCGCAGGAACGGGGTTTTATCCGGCGCAATCCACTGATGCATACGGATAAAATACTGTGGTTGCGCCGTGATGCCAGTCTCTTCCCACAGTTCACGCGCGGCGGCCTGCGCCAGCGTTTCATCTGCCTCCAGGTGTCCGGCAGGTTGATTCCATAACGATTTACCGTTGATGGTCTCTTCCACCACCAGAAATTTATCTTCGGCATGTACGATGCAGGCAACGGTCACGTGCGGCTTGAACATAGGCATCCTTATTAAAGCGGTTTATCAATGTGGTCATAGATCGCGTCAAGCTGTTTCAGACGCTCGTTATAAGCTTTTGTCAGGCAGGTGACGTCGGCCTTGCACTGCTGACGCTGTTTAAGCCAGCTCTGCTGGGCGTCCTGCAGGGCGCCGCGACTGCCCATCGCGAACAACCCTTTCAGAAACTGATATTTGGTGTGCATTTCCACGTCTTTATCATTCAGCGTCAGGTGCGCGCAGATAGCCTTTTCATCCGCAGCCTGCGCTTTCTGGCAGTCGAAGCTGGCCGCATTAACGGATAACGGTGTTAATAAAGCAAAAGCAATGAGAAGCCGTTTCATCTGTCTTTCTCCTGTGCGATCTCGCGCCACTGTCCATTATCGAGGCCGTTGAGCGTGTAGTCGCCCATGCTGTAACGAATTAATCGTAGAGTGGGATGACCGACATGCGCTGTCATGCGTCTTACCTGGCGGTTGCGGCCTTCATATAAGGTGACTTTTAGCCAACTGGTGGGAATATTCTTCCGTTCGCGAATCGGCGGGGTGCGCGGCCACAGCCAGTCAGGCTCCGCGACAATCTCAATACCGGCAGGCAGGGTAGGGCCATCGTTGAGCGTGACGCCAGTACGAAGCGCCTGCAGCGCTGCATTATCCGGGATACCTTCTACCTGAACATAGTAAATCTTGCCGGTGCGTTTGCCCGGTTGCGTGAGGCGCGCCTGCAGCGCGCCGTCATTAGTCAGCACCAAAAGCCCTTCGCTGTCGCGGTCCAGGCGGCCTGCGGCATAAACGCCTTGCACAGGAATAAAATCTTTTAACGTGCGGCGACCTGCTTCATCCGTGAACTGCGGCAACACATCGTAAGGTTTATTGAACAAAACCACGCGTTTTGGCTGGTTTTCTTTCCGTGATTTAGATGCTTGTCGTGAGCTGAATCGCTTAACGTAGTGATTTCTAAAAGAAGTTTTTTGCATGGTGTTTTCAGAACTTATTAATTGCCGCATTATAGCGCAATAATGAGTGTCTTTCATGGCGGCAAACAATAGGGTAGTATTGACATGCTCATTACAAAACATTAACAAAAAATTGCTCTAACGCAGTCGTGCAGCAGGACGCCATTGCACATGCAGCGCGATGACAGACGAGCAAACCAGAAGCGCTCGAAGGAGAGGTGAATGGAAAGCAAAGTAGTTGTTCCGGTGGAAGGTAAGAAGATCACCCTGCAAAACGGCAAACTCAACGTTCCTGAGAATCCGATTATCCCGTTTATTGAAGGCGATGGTATCGGTGTTGATGTCACTCCAGCCATGCTTAAAGTGGTCGATGCCGCCGTCGAGAAAGCCTATAAAGGCGAGCGTAAAATTTCCTGGATGGAAATTTACACCGGAGAAAAATCCACACAGGTTTACGGCCAGGATGTCTGGCTCCCCGCTGAAACCCTTGATTTGATTCGTGATTACCGCGTAGCGATTAAAGGTCCGTTGACCACGCCGGTTGGCGGCGGTATTCGCTCTCTGAACGTTGCCCTGCGTCAGGAGCTTGACCTGTACGTTTGTCTGCGTCCCGTTCGTTACTATCAGGGCACGCCAAGTCCGGTGAAACATCCGGAGCTGACCGATATGGTCATCTTCCGTGAAAACTCTGAAGACATCTACGCCGGAATTGAATGGAAAGCTGACTCTACAGACGCTGAGAAAGTGATCAAGTTCCTGCGCGAAGAGATGGGCGTGAAGAAAATTCGCTTCCCGGAGCACTGCGGTATCGGTATCAAACCGTGTTCTGAAGAAGGCACTAAACGTCTGGTTCGCGCGGCGATTGAATACGCTATTACCAACGATCGCGATTCCGTTACGCTGGTACATAAAGGCAATATCATGAAGTTCACCGAAGGCGCGTTTAAAGACTGGGGCTACCAGTTGGCGCGCGACGAGTTCGGCGGTGAGCTTATTGACGGCGGTCCGTGGCTGAAAATTAAGAACCCGAACACGGGTAAAGAGATCGTGGTTAAAGACGTTATCGCCGATGCGTTCCTGCAACAGATCCTGTTGCGTCCGGCGGAATACGACGTTATCGCCTGTATGAACCTGAACGGTGACTATATTTCCGATGCCCTGGCGGCTCAGGTTGGCGGTATCGGTATTGCACCGGGTGCGAATATCGGCGACGAATGCGCGTTGTTTGAAGCGACTCACGGGACTGCGCCGAAATATGCGGGCCAGGATAAAGTCAACCCAGGCTCCATTATTCTGTCTGCGGAGATGATGCTGCGTCACATGCAGTGGTTCGAAGCGGCGGATCTGATTGTTAAAGGTATGGAAGGCGCGATTGCCGCGAAGACCGTGACCTATGACTTTGAACGCCTGATGGAAGGCGCTAAACTGCTGAAATGTAGTGAGTTTGGCGACGCGATTATCGCAAATATGTAATAACGATAATTGTTAAAAACAAAAACGGGGACTTAACGTCCCCGTTTTTATTATTAGCATTCGAACGGTTATCAAAATTTTATCAAAAAAATTTATCAAAACTTCCTCAATTCTGACCGCAATAGTAATCCATCCTTTACCCCGATCGTCATGATAACCTGAGCCCCGTTGAAAGCTGATAGTTACCGATTTTGATTGTGTGTGGTTTTCTTTATGATGGGTGGTTTGGCTATTTTTTGAAAGTGCCTTATTAGATTTGTTGTTATTATCAGGATAATATTTCAATAAAAGGTGATAATTTATTGCCTGCAATAGTGGGTAGATTAAGCATTTTATGAAATCATTAGTGTCTTTATTTGCACTTCTACAAGGCGGCTAAAAAGTGTTGAAATATCAGCCTGATAAAGAATACGTCAGCGAAAGTGAATACTATTAGTCGTAAAAATTCAGGAGACATATGCTCAAACCTATCTGCTATAGTGGAAGTGTAAAGGTTCCGGAATATCTGGAAACAGATAAGGAAAAAAATGTCGGACGTACTCCTCTGTCTTCAGATATTCAGCAAGTTAAAAATGTTGTTGAAGATGTTCCGCCATTTCCAGAAAGCGGAGCGGTGAGCGGTTCTGTAAGCGCAGCGTACAGGCTTTCTTTTGACGAAGTGTTTTGCGGTCTCAGCAATGAAGAGCGTAAAAAGGTGTATGGCCGCCTTTTTGGAAAACAAGTACTTGCGCATATTCATTCCAGGTGTCAGCGCGACGCTGACATAATAAGAGAAAAAGCGCTCAGGCGGATAAGCCGTGAGTGTGGTGCCGAAATAGATTGCGCTCTCTTGCTAAATAAGATGGTGGATATTTTACAAAATGCCCGGCTGACAATAAATTTTAATGCAGCAAAAATTGACTTTGTCTCTCTCTTAAAAAATAAAGAATATCTGAACTCTTATGCATTAGGTTGCAGACCGGGAGATTTACCCGCTTATAATGTCGGGCGTGATTCAGTTGAAACTAAAGCATTTGAACTGGAGAAGCTTGCAGATTCACCTTATGCCCCATATGGTCAGACAGGCGGTTTTTCCGTAGCATATACTCCCAACAGTAAAACTTTTAGCCCTACAAGCAGACCAATTTATGCTGCACTGGACTTTCTGAACGGTGAAAATGGAGGTGCCAGCGCCTATGGGAAATCATTTTTTGAATTAAATGATAATGTAAAAACAAATTGTACATTCTCACCTTTTGATATCTACGGTCACAGATTTGGCCTGGATACGAGTAAATTATCTACATTTTGCCATATGGAGAACCTGATTGCATCCTGTCAAAATGATTTTTTTGGTTATAATTGCTTTAAGAGTTTGGTTAAAATGGCTAAGGGCGAAAAATTTTTAGCTCATTCTAATTATGGTACAGGCTATGAAGGGAATTATATAGAAGCTCATATTCATGGTGATGTATGCTTATTTAGAGATATAAAACACGTTTATTTGTCTTTGCAAGAAAATTCTTACTCGAAAAGTCAACTATATGATTATGCAAAACAAATAAACCAAGCGCTTAATAGAGACTGCATAATATTATATTGACAAGCTTATTATCAGTCTCTTTAAAAGAGCTTTAAATGATCATGAGCACATACTTCTTGAGGTAGGCAGTAACTGCTTTTATATTTATTATCTCAGGACCGTTCTGTCAGATACCTGTGTGGCACTTCAGTATGGCCTGAAAAATAGAGGAATATGGACCAGCAGAAGCGCCTGCTGGCTACTTTTCACTTAAATCGCTGGAATTCACCGGCGCTACAGATGAAGCGACCTTAACAGTCATCAGGTGTCCTGCATTACCACAGGAGTGATTTACTGGCTATCGATATTCCTGCTCATCAGGTTTTTACGCCATCTACGTACATTTATTCTGCTATAAATTAAAATACTGCAAAAAATATTAAGGCTTATTATTTTTTCTTTAAGTAAATTTTCGTTCAACAAACTTAATTGTTTATTCAATGATGATGAAGCATGAGTTATGCTGAAAATGAGGGAAGTTAACAGCAAGGATAATCTTAATATTTACGGGTGATATTATGAGACATCGTGTATTTTTCCCATTGCTTCTGGTGTTGTCGGCTACAGCCTTTTCGGCATCGGCGATGGCTGCCAGTGATTCAAAACCCCCACCAGATAATACAAAACACGCCTTCGGTGGCTGGCCAAACCCCGAATCATTGGTTCACCCAGGCTGGTGTGACCATTGGCCAGAAGGTGAGCTAAAGCCACCGGGGTGGTGTGATGTTTGTGGTTGTTAGTTTTTTACAGAAAACTATATCAACCATATCAGGACTGAGGGTATATCTGACTATTATGTTTCATCAGCTCATCCTGAACTGAATATTACTTCAGGCTGGTGTGTTTTATTAACGCCAGCCTGATTTTTCACAACGTTATATTATTGGCTTACAGGCACATCAGGCCAGTCAGGTTTTGATGTGTCCACACGGTTTACCAACACCCTGTATTTTTCCATTCGTCGCTCATCATCTGTTGCCATCAATGACAGTATTGCGCTCTTTCCCGTACATTGCTCTCCCGACCAGCTCACGGTCCAGTACATGACAGTCCTCTTCCACTTCGCTACGCCTAATTTTTTGTTTTTGAGTTGCTCTGTTTTATTGCGCTGAATTTGTACCTCAAAACAGTAATTTTCAATACTTATTTGAATATTTTTTTTATGATTTTTTCACGAAATGAGTAAAAAACAAAATGAAGAATGATATAAATAATTAATGCAATAAAAAATGATATCACACCAATTGATGGTCCTGTTTTGTATACGAATAACATGCATAAAAATATAGCAAATAGATCAAGGGAAATATTCGTGATGAAATCAGTAATTATTTTGAAAAAATTCTTCATATTACCTCTTTAAAATATCTATTTTATTCGTCATTTTTAGGTCGGGCAGTGCTCGAAATTCTCACGTACAACGTATACGCTCCGGTTTCTGCGCGCTGCCCGGCTTTACACTGGCTCCAACAAGTACGCCCGCTGGACCAGGTTCCTGGCGTCACATAACGTCACCTGTTTATCCACAAAAGGCTCAATAAATAAACATTTTGAGCACGAAAAATTACAGTGTCAGAGAATGAAATGGCGATTCGCTGTCTTCAGGCAGTGCTTTAGTACCTGGCACGCGTTCTTTCGCGCTATAATTTTTATCAATGTTTGTATCGCCTACTATTTTTTAAATGTCTGCTGTATTTCGTTCATCTTTTCAGCTGCTTTTTTACGCTGACTTTCAGTGTCTTTTCTCGATTGTTCAACAAGTTGCTGTGCTTTTTCGGCTTCTTTTTTGGGGTCGAAAGGTTCTTTGGTCTCATATCCGGCAATAGAACCATCCTTATTTAAGGTCATTACCGCACGTGCTGTATTTTTAGCAGTAATGGTAATGTCATAGACGAATTCGCCATTATGAGCTATCTCTGCTCGTACAACGATATCGCTATCTTCCGTAACGGAAATGATGCCACTGGCGTTAGCGCGTTTAATTGTTTCCTTAATACGCTCTGGTATAATGCTGAAATTGATCGAGTCGAATTTGAATAAAGCTTCTTTTAGTGCTTCTTGTTTTTGCTCCTCTGTTATAGTGCCAAAGATGGTTAAGTTGACAGGCGAAGGTCCCCCCCAGTAGCCGTTGTTAAATTTAAACATCTCTACTTTAGCAGGGGTGTTAACGCTCTGTCGAATGAATGAATACCCGCCCTTGAAGAAACGGACTTCAATAATCGCAAGATTGGCTCCACCTTTTGCGTTGATATTGGCAATAGCTTTTTGCATTTCGGCTTTGTCGTAAAAGAACATTGATTGCTGGTGCTCTTTTTGCTGGATTTCTTGCATGTATTTCTCTTGATTTTTTTCAGCTTCCGCCATGGCATCTTTATCGTTATCACAGGCGCTAATTAGAGTTGCCGCGATGAAGGTAATCGGAAGTAAGAGATTTTTATATGTAACATGTATTTTATTCATGTGAAGTATTTCCCTTTTTTATATAAAATAGATGCCTTGACTGGTCGAGACTATCCTGGAAACATAGTAATAATGCGTGTGCATATCTGCAGTAAGTTTTAGTTATGCTGGTTTTATTTCGGATTTTTACCTGTTACTTTATGTTCGTAAATAGGTATTTTACGTATTGATGATAAGTTTAGAACCTATCCCAGTAGGCGTAATCGTTAAAGCCAGTTTGGCGATTAAAAGAGTCTAATGGGATAGGCTCTTAATAAACAAAAAAACCAAACGTACTTTCAGAGTTCAGGCTGGAATGCGCATAGCTGATTGTTGATAAGGGCTACTCATACCGACAGGCCAGTGAAGCGATGAATGTCGGTTCCACATATCGGTCTGAGATATCAACAACAACATGTTCTGAGTGGTGGCGTTTGCGTTATATCGTCACAGACAGCGCCTCAGGGCGCTGTTTTCGATCGGACATGTCGCTTTCGCAGGAGGGGGCGTTATTCGGCGACCAGCCACATATCAGCCTCTTCAAACATCTCTTCCAGCATACGGTGCAGCCGTTCTTTCTCGGTTTTTGTACAGTCACTGTTTAATGCGTTCGCCTGCATTGGCTTAACTTTCACTTGCGCATCGGGAAAAAGTTGATGCACGCGTTTTGTGAGTTCATTGAGGATGATTTCGCGTGCGCCTGGCAAACCTTCAACATTTCGCTTGTCATAAACGAGTTCGACGAACATCGCCATTTCCTTTTTACTGGTTGGATGACCAGTATTTAAGCTGGGTATATAACTGGTGTCAAGGTTTAGCCGCCGTTTTGTCATCCTGACGTTGCGGGCGTAAAGTAAATTGACCGCACGTGGAAGTAAAGGTCGCTAACCTGTTGTCGTGTCATGAGGTTAGCGGCTCTCTCTTCACAGCGGTGTCCTGCTACCTGATGGTAAATTCCAGGGCGCGACTAAAATCGCAATCGGCCAACACAACAGGGTCGCCTTTTCTGACAATAATGCTATTTGTGCCCAGGCATTTTCGGCTCTGTTTCCCCTTAATTTTGTTATCATCAGTGAGCCAGCGCTGGTTATCATTACCCGTGCATGAATAAAGAATGATTGGCGTGCCTTCTTTCGTACCCTGTCCTGCAGCATCCAGACATTTCTCACCCTGCATGATTCTGTCTCGGTGAAATGAGAAAAGCTGAGATTGCACATGCTTACACTCCCGCAGCGTCAAACGATTCTGTTGATCTGAACCTGTATCAAGGCACAGACCATCAGTTGTCCGAATTTGTTCCGCGTCATTTATGTAATAACCACCGGAATTAATTTGGTTTTGTGTAATGACCGGGAACGACAAATTAATACTATAAGGTGCGGGTAAGCCGTTCGTCGTACATCCACATAAAATAGAGGAGAGGCAGAGAACCAGTGTGGTTTTTCCTGAAAGCAAAGTCATTCAATTATTACCCTAAAAATAAATAGCGTTACAACTATATTGGCGATTTATACCCACTGAATATGACGTAGCATTGAGCGACAATAGAGATAATTCCGATAGAATCACATAAATACTTCGGTTAAATGCGCGCAGCCAGCCACTCCTGTGACGATGGGTATATAGAGTTAAATACTTTTGCAATATTAGATGCTATCACAGTGAAAAACGGCTGTACATTTCTTCACGTTAAACAAAGTGAGAAGGGGGGGACACCCGATATATGATAAAAGAGGTCACAGGAGTCATTAGCAAAATAAATCCTTTAGATTTTCGCCACTGAAAACATTCTGCAGCCTTTCAGGCAAAGCCTCATAGCACAGACAGCGGAGGTATACGGGCTCGCTAAATTTTTCTGAAAAAATGCCGAGTGACGAATTATGAAAGATAAACGTTGGCGGCGGTAGGTCCGCGGAGGCCATTAATACGACAAAACTCAACGCGTATACCGGGGATAAGCGCTTCTGTTTCGTGTTGGCGACATGCTGAAATGTGGACCTGAACATCTTTGCGTCCATCGGAGGGGGTGATGAGACCTTTACCGCTCTTACAATCAAAGGTTTTGACAATTCCTGTCATTTTACGAGACAAACAAATTCCTTAATGGGGATAACGGGGCGCACTATACACGTCAGGAAAAATAATGCCAGCTATATTTGATGGCAATCAAGATTTCCGGATGGCTAAAAGTGGTCGTTCGGCACCATTGTAGATAAATAACATTATGTTCTGGAGAAAGTATTCCCTTTCCTGGCGTCGTTGGTTGGTGCGGACATCATGGGTTTTGCCGTCGGGCAGGATGGTGAACTAATCTGCCTGGCTTGCTTTTTATCGGTATTTGTAGGTGGTTGCGGGGTTTTACTACCAAAATCGTAGATGAAAATATCCCATGATGCCTGTTGTAAACCAGAACAATGGTCTGAACTGGCCAAAACATGGAATGAAAAAATAAGTAATGTCCAAAGCATAAAAGCATGATGTTTCATAGCACCTCCTGTTATATGTAATGACTTGTGAAGTTCATCTAATGAATTATGGAACGTCATTGGCATTTTTTATTCAACGAAGAGTTAACCACTCTTAATAATAATGGGTTTTATAGCGAAATAGACTTTTTTATCGCGTGTTCAATATTTGCGTCCGTTATTATTTTTCTGGAATGTAAATTTTCTCTCAACACAGGTGATATTTATGTTGGAATTGTGGTGTTGATTCTATTCTTATAACAAGAAATGTTGTAACTGATAGACATATTAAAAGATTAAATCGGAGCGGGAATAAATCGTGTTAAGCATCATTGTGAATATGATTACAGCGCCTGCGATGGCATATAACGGTATTGTGGCTGAAGCGTCACGTGAGGACTGTGAAGCACAATGCGATATGTTCTGGTTATATGGTGAGTTTGCTTAATGACATGTTTTTAGCCGATCGGTGTCAGGTCTCTTAATGTGGTTGTGATGTTTTTTTCTTTAAATATCAAAGAGTTGTATGGTGAGCTTGTTGTTCTATAGTGGCTAAACACTTTATGGTTTCTGTTAAATATATATGCGTGAGAAAAATTAGCATTCAAATCTATAAAAGTTAGATGACATTGTAGAACCGGTTACCTTAATGAGCGATAGAGCGCTTTGGTAGTAAAAATATCTTTCAGGAAGTAAACGCATCAGGAGCGATAGCGGTGAATTATTCGTGGTTTTGTCGATTCGGCATAGTGGCGATAACTGAATGCCGGATCGGTACTGCAGGTGTTTAAACACACCGTAAATAATAAGTAGTATTAAGGAGTTGTTATGAAAAATATTATTTTATCCACTTTAGTTATTACTACAAGCGTTTTGGTTGTAAATGTTGCACAGGCCGATACTAACGCCTTTTCCGTGGGGTATGCACAAAGTAAAGTTCAGGATTTCAAAAATATCCGAGGGGTAAATGTGAAATACCGTTATGAGGATGACTCTCCGGTAAGTTTTATTTCCTCGCTAAGTTACTTATATGGAGACAGCCAGGCTTCCGGGTCTATTGAGCCTGAAGGTATTCATTACCATGACAAGTTTGAGGTGAAGTACGGCTCTTTTATGGTTGGGCCAGCCTATCGATTGTCTGACAATTTTTCGTTATACGCGCTGGCGGGTGTCGGCACGGTAAAGGCGACGTTTAAAGAACATTCCACTCAGGATGGCGATTCTTTTTCTAACAAAATTTCCTCAAGGAAAACGGGATTTGCCTGGGGCGCGGGTGTACAGATGAATCCGCTGGAGAATATCGTCGTTGATGTTGGGTATGAAGGAAGCAACATCTCCTCTACAAAAATAAACGGCTTCAACGTCGGGGTTGGATACCGTTTCTGAAAAGCATAAGCTATGCGGAAGGTTCGCCTTCCGCACCGCCAGTCAATAAAACAGGGCTTCTTTACCAGTGACACGTACCTGCCTGTTTTTTCTCTCTTCGTCATACTCTCTTCGTCATAGTGACGCTGTACATAACATCTCACCAGCATAAGCACAGATAAAGGATTGTGGTAAGCAATCAAGGTTGTTCAGGTAGGTGATAAGCAGGAAGGAAAATCTGGTGTAAATAACGCCAGATCTCACAAGATTCACTCTGAAAAATTTTCCTGGAATTAATCACAATGTCATCAAGATTTTGTGACCGCCTTCGCATATTGTACCTGCCGCTGAACGACTACTGAAAAGTAGCAAGGTATGTATTTTATCCAGGAGAGCACCTTTTTTGCGCCTGGCAGAAGTCCCCAGCCGCCACTAGCTCAGCTGGATAGAGCATCAACCTCCTAAGTTGATGGTGCGAGGTTCGAGGCCTCGGTGGCGGTCCAATGTGGTTATCGTATAATGTTATTACCTCAGTGTCAGGCTGATGATGTGGGTTCGACTCCCACTAACCACTTCAGTTTTGAATAAGTATTGTCTCGAACCCTGTTACAGAATAATTTCATTTATTACGTGACAAGATAGTCATTTATAAAAAATGCACAAAAATGTTATTGTCTTTTATTACTTGTGAGTTGTAGATTTTTCTTATGCGGTGAATCCCCCTTTGCGGCGGGGCGTCCAGTCAAATAGTTAATGTTCCTCGCGAACCATATTGACTGTGGTATGGTTCACCGGGAGGCACCCGGCACCGCAATTTTTTATAAAATGAAATTCACACCCTATGGTTCAGAGCGGTGTCTTTTTACATCAGGTGGGCAAGCATAATGCAGGTTAACGTGAAAGATACGATCAATAGCAGAAACCAGTGATTTCGTTTATGGCCTGGGGATTTAACCGCGCCAGAGCGTATGCAAGACCCTGGCGCGGTTGGCCGGTGATCGTTCAATAGTGCGAATATGAATGGTTACCAGCCGCTGCGAATTCTACCTGGGTCACTTAATAAAGCAAAACATTTAAACGCTCAACAACGACAATTCAGACAGTTCGAACTTTTCTTTAAAAATAGGATTAACCATGTTCAAAAGTGGTTACTAATTAGCCATTATACTATGGTAGTGATTCACATATTCTTTAACGTTACGTTACAGAAAGGTTGAAGTGGAAATGCCTGATGAGCCTTCAGGCATTTCTTAAGGTTAGTTAGCTAAGGAACAGTTACTGAGAACAGGTTTATCATCACCTTCCACCAGTTCAGCCGTTTTGCCTTTGGTATAAAGTTTATAAGTATAATTTTTGTCTATGGCTTCGTAATTTGCTCCGGAGGCCATTTTCATTAACCGCATCGGGATCATCTCGTTTACCTGACTGATAATCGCATAGGCGTTTCCAGCCTCGGTGTTGACGTAAATCACCTCCATAACCTGGTTATCATTACAGGTGTATATAGATTTAGAAATCTCCTGCGAAGCTGCTATAGATGTGGAACTGGCGCTAAGCGCAGCGAGAAAGAGGGTAAATGGGATCAATTTACGTTTCATCATTAGTATCCTTTGTGCATAAAATTGTCGTTAATTCCCTGAAGAACGGGAGATAAGGCGGCATCAATACGATGAATGCTATAGTATTCCTGTTTACTGACGAAAAGTGCGCCAGAAAAGCGTATTATAATTTATCCATCACTGGCATATGTGATGAGTAGACAAATCTTAAAATCATAAACTATAGGCTGCAAATCATTATGGTGCGATAGAAAATGATTGTCACCACTGCTCAATACTATGGCATAAAAACCGAAGAAAACGGTACTGTTCACTGTCTCGTTTCATACGGTATCTGTCAGTGAAACTATTTCTTCAAATGATGGTCTTTTTATTATCGATCAGATAATGGCATCAACAGGGGTTATTCAGGAGTATATGTGAAAAAGTGGCTTATAGGAGGGATATTGATCGCAAGTTTTCTGACCGGTTGTCTGATGTGGCACAACATTGATAAATGGTTTAATAAAGATATCGAATTTTTCTACGCCGGAGACGATGACTAAAATTCCTGTCAGTTGGCAACGGGTGTCATATCTTCAGGTACGGCGCCCGGAGTAGCCGGGCGCAAATTGTAGGTGTATAAAAGTCATTTCATTAAAATTTTAGCGACAACATGGACAGTCACTACCGCGTGCTAGCGGCCCTCTGAAGTCACAAGATGAATAAGCCAGTTTTTTGTTTCAGCGGTGACTGAAACATATTTTGTTCCTGGTGGGCTTACCGCCAGTTGCTGAAAAAGACAACGATGATGTAACTGTTGCAGAGATTGACGAATACGACGACCGTGAATTTTATTTTTGGCGACCATATTTCCTCCCAAAAGGCCGCCCGAAGGCGGCGCTGGGTTTGATAATGGAGAAGGGCGTTGGTCACTGCCATAACCAACCTGTATACACTAATGCAATTGATAATCATTATCAATTCTGCTGATGAAGAAAAATTGTAAAGATGAAGGGACAGCGGAAATGGCAATGAACGGGATGAGACTTTTCGTTAACTACTTAAATTCGTGACTAAAAAAAGGCTTTTATAGACTTGAAAATGTTTTTTCCGTCCCTATGTAGTCAGTGGACAAGCAATGCTTGCCTTGATGTTGAACTTTTGAATAGTGATTCAGGAGGTTAATGATGGCACTCAGAACCTTGTCAGCACTTCCCGTGTTTGCTGATTCTCTTTTCTCTGACCGTTTCAACCGTATTGATAGACTTTTCAGTCAATTAACAGGAGATACGCCAGTCGCTGCGACGCCAGCTTACGATCTGCAAAAGCGCGATGCGAATAACTATCTGCTTACCGTGAGCGTTCCTGGCTGGAAAGAGGAAGAGCTTGAAATTGAAACGGTTGGCGGCAACCTGAATATTACGGGTAAACACACTGAAGAGACGGTAGAGGATCAGACGCACTGGATTTATCGTGGTATTCGTAAGGCGGACTTCCAGTTGAGTTTTTCTTTGCCTGAACATGCTAAGGTGAATAATGCGAAACTGGAACAGGGCCTCTTGTTGGTCGAGATTTACCAGGAGATCCCTGAAAGCGAGAAACCGAAAAAAATTGCCATAGAAAGCAAACCAAAGGCGATTGAACACAAATCATAATCGCGTTAATGAAGGCCCGTTTAGACGGGCCTTCATTGCCTGTAGCGAAAAGTATCCCGTCATGCTTGTAGGCACAGATCGCTAAATATTATAGCCCTGACCTCTATATTATCCCGTGCCACTGACCTCGTCGCCATTGGACGGCGGTAAGTTGGAATTATCCGCGAGGTCAGTCCAATTTTTGTCCACTCTCGACATTCTGCCTGTTATGGGCGCGATACCTGAATATAAATTCGTATAGCGGTTGATCGTTTTCACCGCGTTGATGCCATTTCTGCTAACACTACTTTCATACGTAAAAAAGCTGATGCTTTTTACCTTATTTAATAGAGGCAGGTATGAAATTAGTGCTCGTCAATCGGCAGGTCATTTTACCGGAAAGCGGAACCGAGTCCTTCCAGTGCCATGCCTCTACGCTTGTTCGCTTACCGTGCGGTACGCTCGTGGCCGCATGGTTCGCGGGGTTGCGCGAAGGAAGCGAAGATACAGCCATCTGGCTATCTCGCTATGAACATAATATCTGGACAACACCGCAGCGAGTGGCGGCACGCGAGGGGGAAGCGCACTGGAATCCGGTGTTATTTTACCCGTCGGATAAATTGTGGTTATTTTATAAAGTAGGCAGCGACGTACACGTGTGGAAAACCTGGTTTATCACCTCCAGCGATCGAGGATTTACCTGGAGTACGCCAGCTCCGTTGGTTAACGATGATATTTTGCCGCGCGGTCCCGTAAAAAATAAACTCCTGCTGGCATCAAATGGCGCCTGGATTGCGCCAGGGTCGATTGAAAGTCCTGAACGGTGGAGGGCATTTGTGGATCGATCCTCTGACGAAGGAAAACACTGGAATATCTCTTTTGTTCCGCTGGAGCCTGATAACGCTATTTCCGGGACAAACGTAGCGTTGTGGGATGGTGTAAAAAAGGGGATGTTGTGGGAATGTTGTCTGGAAAACCTCCTGCGCTGGGATGGCGTTATTCAGCCTACGCTGTGGGAGTCTTCTCCGGGGCATATCCATATGTTGTTACGAAGCACACGCGGGGCAATTTTTCGCAGTGATTCAATCGACTATGGCGCTACCTGGTCTGTTGCCCGCGCGACATCTTTACCGAATAATAATAGTGGTATCGATCTGGTTAGTATGCAGGACGGTACGCTGATTCTTGCGTTAAATCCGGTCAACGGCAACTGGGGAAAGCGCTATCCGCTTTCACTGATTGCTTCCCAGGATAATGGCGAATCATGGCTACCGCTACTGGACCTGGAAAGTGACCACGGTGAGTATTCTTATCCCGCTATTATTAGCGAGGGCGGCGTCGTACATATCACCTACACGTGGAACCGGAAAAATATCGTATATTGTCGATTACAAACGGTATAAGGCGCTATCAGTCGAAACCGATAGCGCTGGAATAATAATGCCTTGCCCGGCGTGCTCTCTCACGTCGGGATGGCCGAAATAGTCATGATTTACCGGGTAACATCCTTGAAAATGTATCGTCTTTTTGTATGTAATGGTGAAACAACGCCGCTGCTGCATGCATGGCAATCAGGAAATAGCCGATATTGGCCAGCATTTCATGAATACGCTTTATATCCGATTTTAGGGTGCTATCTGGCGTCAAAAATACCGGTACAGTAAAACCAAAAAAGCCCCAGCTTTTCCCGCCTGACGCCATCATCGCGACGCCCAGCAGCGGCAAGGCGAGAAAAGTGAGATAAAGCGCGATATGCATTAATTTAGCGGCTACGTGCTGCCAGTGAGGAGGGGGAGGCGTAATGACCGGATCCGGGTATTTGTGTTTAAGATATAACCGTAAAAACATCAGCGCCCAGACCAGAACGCCCATGTCATAGTGCATGTCTTTCATAAACAGGTAAACGCTGGAGCCTTTTGGCGCCCACCCCCGTAACTCAATAGCCGCATATGCGATGCCTGTCAGGAGCAGTGTTAACCAGTGAAGCGTTATTTGCAGTCTTGAGAAATGTGCCATTATTATTATCCTTTATTAACAACTGCTTGTAGGGTATGCGTAAAATCTTAACAGAACCTTAAAGCGGGGGCTGAGTCGCAAGGAACAGACAGAGATAGCGGCACGTAAAATGGGATAAAAAGCCGGCGGCATCGCCGGCTTACTGTTGTTATTGTCCTCTTACGACAACACAGGTTTTACCATAAAACGGATATGAGCCTGTAGTTTCATAATCAACACTCGACACTAAAGAAATATCGCCCGCTTTTTTCGCTGAATCAATAGATGCGTCGCCGGTATTTACAATACCCAATACCGTTTGCGCACACGCTTTACCGGTTTTGGTTGCCGGGAGACTCGTGGCAGTAATTGGCCCTTTAACATCCGTATATAAGCCAATCCCTGTCGGTGATGGTCCTGTAGCACACCCCGTTAAAAGAGAACCAATAAAGATAATTGAAAAAATGTGTTTTTTATTTGTCATGGGATTAGTCCATTATAAATTAATAGAAAACTTACCGTTCGAAAATGTCCGGACAGTCATTTAAAAAGTGGTGTATATTAAATATGCGATATTACTCTTTGCACCCTCCTGTTGATGTCGTACCTGATGGACAAATATCCGTTGAAGCCGGATATATTCCCCATGCCGTGTTTTTATAACTTGCGCATCCTGTCAGCAATGAGAACAGTACGGCTAAAAAAATCATCACGAGCCCTGGCGGCGTTAACATTTTTCGGTTGGACTCCATAGCATGTCATTTCATCGGGTTGCCATATGACTGGCGTTCTGCTGGTAAGTTTCATTAACGCCCGGTTCGTTTAATATTGGTTTAGGTTTAAAGCCAGGAAGCGCTAATTACGATACCTTCTTACGTTTCAGTACTGACTAATAACGTTGAGAAAATGAACAGCGTCGGATGGGAAGACGTAATACAGAATAGAAAGGAAATAAGAGAATAAGATGGCGTTAATTGACCCGGTATTCCTGGCGTCATTTCCCTTGCGTTTTATCCCCGTCAAAAGCGGCCTTTAGCCCACGTTGGCGCTCCCGACGTTTGTGCGTATGATGTTTTTAAAAGATCGTCATACTTTCTGTTCTGCGTCAATTTTTTCATTACAAATGCTCGCCATAATGCCGTCCTCAGGAGGTCTCCCGACGTTTATGCTGCGCCGGGAGAAACAAAAACAACGTATAATCTGGGGTAAACTGATGATTAAAGGCAAACTGGCGCTCATAACGTGCGCGATGGCTCTGGCATTCACCTCGCCGCTTTTCGCCGCGTCGGACACGGCAGATGGCCATACCTTAAAGCTGGCCATTGGCCCTGAGCCAACGGAAGGATTTGATCCTATGCTGGGCTGGAGCCACGGCAGTTACTTATTGCTTCATGCGCCGTTGCTCAAGCAAAACGCCGATATGAGTTGGGGTAATTTACTGACGGAAAAAGTGGACACCAGCCCCGATGGTAAAACCTGGATACTGACCTTAAAACCCGATCTGAAATTCTCCGATGGCTCGCCATTAACTGCCGAAGATGTCGTTTTTACATATAACAAAGCGGCGAAGAGCGGCGGTAAAATTGACATGGGCAACTTTAGTCATGCGCGAGCGCTGGATGCGCGCCGAATTGAGATGACGCTGAGCCATCCGCAGAGCACCTTTGTGAATGTATTAGGATCGTTAGGGATTGTTCCGGCCAGCCGTTATGATGAAAAAACGTTCGCCCGTGAACCGATAGGCGCCGGTCCATACCGACTGGTCAGCTTTCAGCCGGGTCAGCAACTGATCGTTGAAGCTAATCCCTGGTATGCGGGTAAAAAGAATGACTTTAACCGACTGGTTTTTGTCTTTCTGGATGAAGATAATGCTTATGCTGCCGCGCGCAGCGGACAGTTGGGACTGGTGCGCATTGCCCCTTCTATGGCGGTGGCCCCGCAGCAGGATAATCTTAAACTCTGGGTACGCGATAGCGTTGAAAACCGGGGCATTGTCTTCCCGATGGTGCCTGCCGGTAAAAAGGATGCTAACGGTTATCCTGTCGGCAACGATGTGACCGCTGATGTCGCTATCAGACGCGCAATTAACTATGCCATTAATCGTAAGCAACTGGCGGAACAGGTGATGGAAGGCCATGCGATACCCGCCTATAGCGCGGTGCAGGGATTGCCGTGGCAAAATCCTTCAGTGATATTCAGCGATGGCGATATTGCAAAAGCGCGCGCCATCCTGGAAGAGGCTGGCTGGAAGATAAACAGTGCGGGCGTGCGTGAAAAAGCAGGTAAAGAAGCGCGTCTGACCTTATGGTATGCCAGTGGCGACAGCACCCGACGGGATCTGGCCGAGGCGGTGCGCGCCATGTTGCAGCCTTTAGGCATTGTCGTCTCGTTGCAATCGGGAAGCTGGGAAACTGTAGAGCGTCATATGCACGCTAACCCTACGCTGTTTGGCTGGGGAAGTCTGGACCCGATGGAACTCTTCCATCACTACAGTGGGAAAGCCGCTGGTGTGGAATATTATAACCCGGGCTATTACAGCAACCCTGCGGTAGAAGCACATCTGAAACAGGCTATAGATGCGCCTGACTGGCAAAAGGCGATTCCTTTCTGGCAGCAGGTTGAGTGGGATGGGAAGCAGGGCGCGGGCGTTCAGGGCGATGCGGCATGGGCATGGCTGCTTAATATTCAGCATACCTATCTGGCCAACCCCTGTATTGATCTGGGAAAAGGCGCGCCAGAAATCCACGGTAGCTGGTCGGTGTTAAACAATCTTGATGACTGGACCTGGACCTGTCGGTGATGAAATTGTTCTTCAGTCATTTTTTGCGGCTGATTATTCTGTTGGTGCTGGTGGCTGCCGGCACCTTCATTTTGCTTAGCTTTTCGCCCGTTGATCCTATCCGTGCTTATATTGGCAACGATCTGCTCCATGTTCCGCCAGAACAATATGCGCGGATTGCGGCGCGCTGGGGGCTTGACCAGCCGCTGTGGGAGCGTTTCGGTCACTGGTTTTGGCGTCTGCTCCAGGGTGACATGGGGTATTCCATGCTGTTCAACATGCCTGTCGCCAGCGTGATCCGGGAACGTTTTGCGACGTCATTCGCGCTGCTGGCAGGCGCCTGGCTATTGTCTGGTGTGCTGGGCGTGACATTGGGTTTTCTGGCCGGACGTTTTCTCCACCGCTGGCCGGATAAGATGATTTGCCGTATCAGCTACTTATTGTCATCGTTGCCCACTTTCTGGATAGCAATGCTGCTGCTGGCGCTGTTTGCCGTCCGCTGGCCGGTATTACCTGTTTGTTGCGCCTGGGACCCCGGAAATAATGCAGGAACAGCTCTTTTATCGGAACGTTTACGCCATCTTGTGTTGCCGGTATGTGCGTTAAGTCTGTTGGGCATGGGGCAAATTGCGCTGCATACGCGAGAAAAAATAGCCAGCGTAATGAAGAGCGAATTTATTCGTTTTGCGCGCGCTCAGGGGGATAAAGGATGGTCGCTGTTACGTCACCAGGTGTTACGTCATGCGATTACCCCAGCGCTCTGCTTACAGTTTGCTTCTCTGGGCGAACTGATGGGGGGGGCGTTACTGGCAGAAAAAGTCTTTGCGTATCCGGGGCTGGGACAGGCCACTATCGATGCCGGCCTGCGTGGCGATGTCCCGCTACTCATGGGGATCGTTTTATTCTGTACGCTATTAGTGTTTGCCGGAAATACGATTTCAGCCTGGCTTGTGGTGGTGCTTAATCGATCGCTGGAGCGTCCCGATGCTCTATAATCCTGCCCCGACGTTGTTTCGTCTGATCCTCTCCGTTACCTGTCTGCTGTTTATTGCCGGATACGGTTATGCCACGTTGAGCCAGCCGCCAGAGGTTAATCTGCTTGCCCGGCATCTGTCGCCTGATATCCAGCACTGGTTTGGCACCGATAATCTGGGGCGTGATGTATGGCTTCGTTGCTTTCAGGGGGCCTTCACCAGTTTACAAATTGGCGTTGGCGCTGCGCTGTGCAGCGGCGTTATCGCGCTAGTGATGGCGGCAGCGGCGCGCATTCATCCCCGGCTGGACCTCCTGATGCGGCTGATAACCGATGCCATGCTCGCCATGCCGCATTTACTTTTGCTGATCCTTATCTGTTTTACGCTCGGCGGCGGTAAAAGCGGCGTCATTGCGGCCGTAGCGTTAACGCACTGGCCCCGTCTGGCGCTGATTCTGCGCGCCGACGCGGAGCGGGTAGCGCAGAGTGACTACCTGACATTGACCTATCGTCTGGGGCATGGACACCTTTATTGCTGGCGATATCACTATTTTCCGGCGCTATTGCCGCAATGGTTGACGGGAACGTTATTGATGTTTCCTCATGCGGTATTGCACAGCGCGGCGTTAAGTTTTCTGGGGTTTGGGCTGGCGCCGCATGAGCCTTCGCTGGGGCTGTTGCTGGCGGATGCGTTACGGTTTATTAGCCATGGAAACTGGTGGCTGGTGCTGTTTCCCGGCCTAATGTTATTCACGCTGGTGATGCTCTTCGATCAGTTTGCGCGCGCCATTCAGCGGCTGTGGCTAAGGAGTGACGTATGCTGAGTTTACAACAGGTTACGCTGGAAAGTGCGCGTTATCGCTGGTATGGCGCGAGACGCTGGTCGCCGTTATTACAGAATGTCTCTTTTGATATCGCGCCCGGCGAAATGGTGGCATTGGTTGGCGGCAGCGGGGAGGGCAAAAGTCTGCTGCTGCAATGTCTGCTCGATCTGCTGCCGGAAAATTTACGCTTTCGGGGGGAGATTACGCTTGATGGCAACCGGCTGGACAGACATACCATCAGGCAGCTTAGGGGCAATACGTTTAGCTACGTGCCGCAGGGGGTACAGGCGCTTAATCCCATGCTGAATATCAGAAAACATTTGAACAGAGCATGTCATCTGACCGGACGCGCCTGGGATGAGACGCAAATGGTACAGCTATTACAGCAAAGCGATCTTGCACCGACAGTCCTGGAACGCTTTCCCCGCCAGCTCTCCGGTGGGATGGCTAAACGAATTCTGGCGTGCCACGCCTCGCTTAGCCAGGCACGTTATATTCTCGCGGATGAGATCACCGCCTGGCTTGATACGGCGCTGGCAAACCAGTTGCTTGAGCACTTGCGAGGTCTCTGCGAGCGGGGATGCGGCGTGCTGTGGGTGACTCATGACCTGCTGCTGGCGGCGCGGTATGCCGATCGCATTGTGGCGCTGCATCAGGGTTATATCACGGACAATATCCGCTGCGAGCAGTTACAGCCGGAAGAGATGAGTGAGCCGTTAAAACGGCAATGGCAGGCATTGCCTGAACTAAACCCGTTATTTATGCCGACCGGAGAGGGAATAGAATGCTAAGCTGCCGCGACCTCGTTATTCGTCAGGGCGGGAAAGTCTTATGGCAGAACCTGACGTTTACGATTTCTGCCGGTGAACGGGTAGGAATTCATGCGCCAAGCGGAACGGGGAAAACAACGTTGGGGCGCGTCCTGGCCGGATGGCAAAAGCCGACGGCGGGCGACGTTCTGCTGGACGGCAGCCCGTTACCCCTGCATCAGTATTGTCCGGTACAGCTTGTTCCCCAGCATCCTGAACTGACGTTTAATCCCTGGCGAAGCGCCGGAGACGCTGTGCGTGATGCCTGGCAGCCTGACCTGGAAACGATGAGGCGTTTGCATGTGCAGCCCGAGTGGCTGACGCGTCGGCCAATGCAGCTCTCAGGCGGGGAGTTGGCGCGTATTGCGATACTGCGCGCGCTTGACCCACGAACGCGTTTTCTGATTGCCGACGAAATGACGGCGCAACTCGATCCGTCTATTCAAAAAGCGATATGGGGATACGTGCTTGAGGTGTGCCGCAGCCGTTCATTAGGGATGTTGGTGATTAGTCATCAGTCTGCGCTACTTGATCAAGTCTGTACCCGCCATTTACAGGTGGAATAGCCGCAAGTCGTTTCTCCGCATTGCCGTGTCGCCGTTAACGCACCGGGAACCCATGGGTTCCCGGTATTGTCGGCAGAGATTTTACTGCATGACGCGTTTATCTGCGTTTTTTGCATCAGCGGTATTACTGTAGTCCCTGGTCTCTTCAACCTGTACAGGGGCTCTAACGACCAGACTTGGCAGCGCCAGTTCGATATCATTCTCAATGAGTTTTTCAATAATACGGATATTTATCTCTTGCTGAATATCCATGTATTTATTGTAATCCGCGGTATTGACGATATGCACCACCTCATAGGTCAGCCGATCCTGACCAAAGGCCAGTAGATGGGCGCGGTCGAATTGTGTTTCGCCGACATCGGTAATAATCTTTTTCACCATATCGCCGATGAGGCGTAACTTTTCCGGCGGTGTCGCAGTGGCGACGCCAAAAGTAAACACGATACGACGCGTTTGCATTCGCTTATAGTTATGTATGGTTTGCTGCAACAACTGCGCGTTCGCACAAACGATCTGTTCGCCGCTGAGGCTACGGATGCGAGTGGTTTTCAAACCGATATGTTCAATCGTACCGGCTACATCATTAAAGACGACGAAATCGCCGATCTCGAAGGGCTTATCGAAACCAATCGACAGCGAAGCGAAGACATCGCTCAGAACGGTTTGTACCGCCAGGGCAATAGCAATACCGCCCACGCCGAGGCTGGCTACCAGTGCGGTAATATCCACGCCGACGTTCGCCAGGATGGAGAGCAACATCATAGACCAGACGAGCACGCGCAAAATCATACCAAGAATGACTAACGTCACCGGGTTTTTATTGGAGCCTGGGGCATACAGTAAATGACGCATCCATGACTGTACGCCCTGATCAAGCCAAATCGCCATTTGAATCGCAACCACTAAAAACCAGGCGTGAGAGAGGGTAGAGAATAACCGGTCGGGCAGGGCGACAAAGCGCAGGCTAAAGAGAAATGCGGCAAAAAAGATTAGCATCTTACTGGTCTTTTTCAGCATCTCGAAAACAATAGGCCGCAGCCGCCCATGAGCATCATCCTTTTTATCCGGGCGTTGTAGCGCTTTATAGACCACATTAAGTAGCCAGTTGATGAGCCAGTAAGTAATAAGGGTGACGAAAAAAACGACCGCCAGATTGATCCAGAACGTCGTTGACATCAGCATCGCAACGATATTTAGTCGTGCTAAATACTCCATTTTACCTCCGATGAAAAGCAGATGAACATTACAGTATAGACGTCACATCACGGAGGCCGATTTCCGGCTTTACTATTGCTGTTTTATTCAGCACTTTTGTTCAAAAAGTATGAAAAAGAGGGGTAGCCGTTTGGCTATCCCGGCGTTTCTGTGCAGACTTATCTACTCCTCTTAATAAAATAAGGAGTCATTTATGCAACAAGAACATCGTGAGTGTATTGAGCAGTGTTATGAATGCGCGGCGGCGTGTGATATCTGCGCCTCTTCTTGTCTGCGTGAAGATAACGTCGAAATGATGAAGCACTGCATCCAGTTAGATATGCAATGTGCGGCCATTTGTCGCCTGGCGGCGCAATTTATGGCATTGGAAAGCGAGTACTCACAAAAATTATGCCGCCTGTGCGCGGATATCTGCAAAGCCTGCGCCGAAGAGTGTGCAAGGCACGATCACGACCATTGCCAGAATTGCGCGCGGGCATGCAGCCAATGTGCAGACGCCTGCCTTAAAATGGCCGCGTAATTTTTCTTCCGCCATTAGCTCAACCGGATAGAGCATAGAGCTTCTACCTCTAAGGTTCGGGGTTCAATTCCTCGATGGCGGACCAGTTGATATCAAAAAAGGCCACCTGCGCGGTGGCCGCTGAGTTTCTGTTGAAATAAATGCAATGTTATAATATAACAATCATCTTTCTAAGAAAGATGAGGGTAACGTTTTGGTGATTCATTTAAAAAAACTGACAATGCTTCTGGGAATGCTGTTGGTAAATAGTCCTGCCTTCGCGCATGGTCATCATGCTCATGGCGCGCCGATGACGGAGGTTGAGCAAAAAGCGGCAGCGGGTGTGTTTGATGACGCTAATGTACGCGATCGCGCGCTCACCGACTGGGATGGTATGTGGCAATCCGTCTATCCTTATCTGGTCAGCGGCGAGCTGGACCCTGTCTTCAGGCAAAAGGCGAAGAAAGACCCGGAGAAAACGTTTGAGGATATTAAAGCGTATTATCGCAAAGGATACGCGACGAATGTTGAGACGATCGGCATTGAAAATGGCGTTATAGAATTCCATCGCGACAATAACGTTGCATCCTGTAAATACAATTATGCCGGCTATAAAATTCTGACTTACGCATCGGGTAAAAAAGGGGTGCGCTACCTGTTCGAATGTAAAGATGCGAATAGCAAAGCGCCTAAATATGTTCAGTTTAGCGATCATATCATTGCCCCGCGCAAATCGGCGCACTTCCATATCTTTATGGGAAATACCTCGCAGCAGGCATTGCTGCAAGAGATGGAAAACTGGCCTACCTATTATCCTTATCAGTTAAAGGCGAATGAGGTCGTTGACGAAATGCTACATCATTAAGTCTGATTGCAATGTTAAAAGCTCGCTATGAATAGCGAGCTTTTTTTCTGCCGTTATGCCATATTTCTGGCAATCAATATAAAAAATACCTGCGCCCCCGGAGCGATGATGACGCTGTCCATACCGCCCTCGATTCAATGCCAAACGGAAGCGGCATGTCGCCTGATTACTCGTGTCACAGGCGATACGTTGCGTGCTATTCATTTATATGGTTCCGCTGTCGCGGGCGGTCTGAAGCCAAACAGCGACATTGATCTGCTGGTGACAATATGCCAGCCGCTGACGGAGGCCCAACGCGCAACGCTGATGCAGGAATTGCTGGCGCTTTCATCGCCGCCGGGGGCGTCGGCAGAAAAACGCGCTCTGGAGGTCACTGTCGTGCTTTATTCGCAGCTGGTTCCCTGGTGTTTTCCACCTTCCAGGGAAATGCAATTTGGCGAGTGGCTAAGAGAGGACATTTGTCAGGGGATTTATGAACCAGCGCAGCAGGACTGGGACATTGTGTTACTGATAACCCAAATTCTGGAAACCAGTATACCGCTAAAGGGCGAACGCGCGGAACGGCTGTTCACGCCAGCCCCTGTGGCGCAGTTGCTGAAGGCCTTGCGTTATCCCCTCGACCTTTGGCAATCCACGGCAGATGTGCAGGGAGATGAGTATCATATTGTTTTAACCCTGGCGCGTATCTGGTACACCCTTTCTACCGGGAGATTTACCTCTAAGGATGCGGCGGCTGACTGGCTGTTACCTCAGTTGCCGGAAGATTATGCTGCTACGTTGCGTGCGGCGCAGCGTGAATATTTAGGTCTGGAGCAGCAGGACTGGCATATTTTGCTGCCTGCGGTCGTACGCTTTGTGGATTTTGCCAAAGCGCACATCCCCACGCAGTTCACATAAGATGCCCCAGGACGTCTGTCAGGTTGCGCAAACGGCGTTCCTCAACTACTACTTAATAGGTTCTCATCGCTGAAGTAAGCAGATGATCTTATGCGGGCCATCGAATGGATATTCCCACATGGCTCTCGTTTTGTTGAGGTGGATATGACTGGTTCCGCATCATCTGTTTTAAAGACAGATACAAGACTATTGAGCGAAAACCTGTTTCTTAATTATGGTCTGGAGTCCTTATTTAAGGACGTCGCAATAATAGCTGGCAACGTAAATTATATTATTTTTGATATCGACGATTACTACACCGTACAGCAGTATATTACTTCCACATTTAAAACGGTACTCATTGGAATTGTTACCCATAATGAATATAACTTTATTGATGAACATCATGTCATATATCGAATAAAGGTCGATGCCTCTATTGCTGAGTGGCGTGAGTTACTGATTTTGGCCGCTGCTGGTCAATTTTTCCCCAGGTCAGAGAAAGTCAGATTAACCGCGAATGAAAGAAATGTTTTGGCGATGCTTGTTAAAGGAATGGATATCCGACAAATAAGCTGTGAGCTGAATGTACATTTAAAAACTATTTACTCAGTACGCTACCATGTTCTGACTAAATTAGGTTGTAGAACAGTTCTGGATTATCAAATACTGTCCGTCTCTAAAGCCTTTACGCACTGGCTTACAATAAATAATGTTGATAATGTAATTTCCCGTGTAAATAGTAAGGTCATTGCTTAATAATGATTTGCTTCTGATGGCGTTTAGGTTCACTATGCTTTCTTACATCATCATGAGGCCAGACAGGCATGGCTACTTTTAGTATTAGCGCAATGGCGGCGCAGTGTGGTGTCACAACAGCAAATATCAGGTCCTGGGAACGCTATGGCCTGCTTCAACCTACCAAAGATGAAGCTGGCAATCGTTTTTATTGCATAGAAGATGCTATCAGAATACAGCATATTATCGACGCGTTAAGCAAAGGCTTCTCATTAAAAGAGATTAAACCTGCCCTCTATGGTGAAGAAACGCATTGCCGCTCGGGATGGTTATTCTACCAGGAAGAGATTTTAGCGCAGTGTAGAAAATTCGAACCCGCCAAATTGCGAAAATTACTCTGGCGTTATGGTCGGGAAATTCCGCCGTGTATCGTCATTGAGTCAATACTGCGTCCTTTACGGCTGTGGTTGTCCGCAGGCGATGATGATGCACGCCGATTTGAAAAGGCATTACTGGATACTGCGATTATTGAATACGCCACGTTCCAGCTAAGTAGCGTACGAAAGGCGCCAGCAGGCACAATGCTTATTGCTGCGTTTTCGCTGAACGACCCCATTGAGCTATGGCTGGAAACGATTAAATATTGTAGTGAAGGTATGCGAGTTGAAGTCATCCCCTGGCAGGCGCCGATGCCCAATCTTTTATCAACGTCTTTCGAGCATATTGTTCTGTGGCATGATGAGACATTAACTCCCGCGCAGGAAAATCTTATTCAGGCTTTAAAAGAATCGGGTAAATTTAGTCTTCATGTGAAAAATGGTTCAGGTTTAACATTACTGCCAGCCGTATACCGGCAGCATGAGATGCCAGAAAGCATGCAGCATGTTGCACCGCAAATCCATGCAAACGGCTACGAAAAATCAGGCACCGCACGTTGAGGCATCTGCATTATTAACGAACAGGGGAGGAGTAACCCCCTCCCTTGTTTATACCCTTCATACTTCAAGTGGCTTATGTGTTGGCTACGGATTACTCGGCCCATCCATGGGCCTCGCCCTGACGGGCCGTCGCTCGCGACGTTCACATCTGCTCCCGGCAGATTTGTCGTTCACCCCAGTCACATAGTTATCTATGCTCCTGGGGACTGACTCCCTTGCCGCCTTTAAGCAACTCGAATTATTTTGGGTATATATTAGATGTCGTCAGGTGTCTGAAACAAAACGGCTTCTAAGGCATTACGGTAAATATCAAGCTGCACTACGTCTTTTTCTGTTTCCAGTTTTTCAATAAGTTTGGCGATGATATCCTTATTTGAGACATGCTGCTGCGATTGCAATAGTTCGTAAGTAATTTCCTGAATAGCTCGCTGTTCACATAACATATGTGCAGAAAAAGGATTGCCAGTACTATTTTGTTCGTTGACTAGTGTAATGGTAGTCATATTTCACCATATTCGATGTAAATTGAAGCCGATCTCCCTGAGCGGGGGGAGAGAAATTAGTGACCTATTAAAATTAGACCTATATCATAAAACCGTAATAAAAAATCATAAAAACGTGATGTGCATCACATTTGTGTGATTTGTTGTATATTTTATACACTTTAAGTGAAGGTGAAGATTCCGTAGAATCAACGGCCTGTTCTTTTTATCACTCCAGTTTAAACGAATAAGCATTAATACCAATCTGTAATAATTACTTAATGTTATCTTAATAAAGGTAAATTACTGTCAGGCCTCCGTAAAAGGAGGTTGATTAATGATTCGTCATATCGCCATTTTTCTTTGTTCTTTATTGATGTGCAGCACCACTTTTGCCGATTCGGTAACGTCGGTATCGCTTGGCGCGCTCTTAACCGCGCTCAATGAACGCATGTTATTAATGAAAGATGTGGCTGCTTATAAAATGAAGCACCATCTGCCGATAGAGGATTTCACGCGTGAACAAAATGTTTTTGCCGAGGCTGAAGAAGAAGCGAAAAATAACGGTCTGGACCCGCATTCGATAATCCCTTTTATTCGTTCGCTAATGGATGCCAGTAAAGCGATACAGTACCGCTATTTAGCGCAGTGGCGAACCGGCTCAGAACCCTCCTTTCCGATACAAACCTTGTCGGTCACCCGGCAACGTATTCGACAACTTGATAATCAAATGTTGATCATTATCAGCCAGCGCCTGATGGTCGGCGCTTTCAGCCATGAGGATATGGTGTGGCTGAGAACGCACTTTAATGCGCCGAATCTGAATGAGAGCGATATCAGTGATGTGTTGGCAGCCCTATCTTTGGTACGACGCGCGCGTTAATTCCCCATGAGGAAACGTGGGCCAATACCTGGTGATTGCCTGCGGGGGGGCGCGATACAAGAACGTTTTTGGGTGATGGGGATATAAGCGTGGCGGAATAGCGGCTGGAGAGACGTGGTTTCGCTTCCCATCTTCCGGTGCATTCGTTAGCATACTGTTTCGCAGCTAAGCGTAAATGTTTTCAGGAAGAGGTTAATGTGTTCGCGGAGTATGGTGTTCTGAATTATTGGACGTACCTGGTCGGGGCGATTTTTATCGTTCTGGTACCGGGGCCGAATACGCTTTTTGTGCTTAAAAATAGCGTGGGACGCGGGGTTAAAGGAGGATATCTTGCCGCATGCGGCGTGTTTATCGGCGATGCGATATTAATGTTTCTGGCGTATGCGGGCGTGGCGACGCTGATCAAAACAACGCCGGTTCTGTTTAACATTGTTCGCTATCTCGGCGCGTTTTATCTGCTCTACCTTGGCGCAAAAATCCTTTACGCCACGCTGACCTCAAAAGGGCGTGCGGCGACGGAAACGGTAGTTCCTTTTGGCGCTATTTTTAAGCGTGCTTTAATTCTTAGCCTGACGAATCCTAAAGCCATACTTTTTTATGTTTCCTTTTTTGTGCAATTTATTGACGTTACTGCGCCGCACACTGGGGTGTCATTTTTTATTTTGGCCACCACCCTTGAAATCGTCAGTTTTTGCTATCTGAGCTTTTTAATTCTTTCTGGCGCTTTTGTAACCCACTATATTGGTACCAAAAAGAAACTGGCAAAAGTGGGCAATTCGTTGATTGGCCTTCTTTTCGTCGGGTTTGCCGCCCGCCTGGCAACGCTCCAGTCTTAACCACCTGGACCCGTCGTCAACGGCGGGTCATTGCTCTCCTTTCGGTTTTATTGCGTGGAAAACAGCAAAATAGTAACCAATAAATGGTATTTAAAATGCTGTTTTTGGAGCGTAACCTTTTTACGACAGCGATGAGATTATCGCTGAGTAACCTGCGGGAAGAGGGAAGCAAATGCGGCAAATTCCACAAAATCATATCCATACACGTTCCACGCCCTTCTGGAACAAAGAGACGGCGCCTGCCGGAATTTTCGAACGCCACCTTGATAAGGGAACGCGACCCGGCGTTTATCCTCGTCTCTCGGTGATGCAGGGGGCGGTCAAATATCTCGGATACGCTGATGAACATTGCTCTGAGCCGGAAGAGATCATGGTGATCAATGCCGGCGAGTTTGGCGTGTTTCCTCCGGAAAAGTGGCACAATATTGAGGTCATGACGGATGATACCTATTTTAACATCGACTTTTTTGTCGCGCCGGAAGTACTGATGGAAGGGGCGACCTCACGAAAAGTCATTCATGCCGGGAGAGAATAATAATGGGAAAAGCTACTTATACTGTCACGGTCACGAATAATAGCAACGGCGTCTCTGTGGACTATGAAACGGAAGCACCGATGACGTTGCTGGTACCTGAAGTTGCAGCAGAAGTTGTGAAGGATTTGGTCAATACCGTGCGTTCCTACGATACCGAAAACGAACACGACGTTTGCGGTTGGTAAGGATCTTGTAGTATCTATTTGATATAAAGTGATTTTTTAAATCAGAAGCCGCATCGCGCGTCGCCAGCGTGATGCGGTTTTTGCGTATTGAAAAGCGCTGTTTATTTACATCAGACATGGGTTGAAAAGAAACATTAAGAAAACATTAAGAATATCGCATTGTTTGCTAATGAGAGCGTATTCATAAAACTTATGATTGGGTATTAAAAACCAGAAGAGTCTTATGATCATGAAACTCGATACCCGATTAACTTCGTCAGCACTTACTCTTGCGCTTGCCGCTGTGGTCATCCCGTTTACGGCGGACTGGCAATTGCCTTTGCTTAACGGCGTGGTGGTCCGATGGATTGAAAACGGACAAGCGTTATGGTTACTGTTTGGGGCGCTATTTACCGCCTGGTATATACGGCCACTTTCCCGTCCCGAAGGGGCAAAGCAGTTTTGGCTATGGGCTGTTGTCTGGTGGGTGGTGCTGTTGGGTAGAAGCACCAGTTGGGGGCGTGACTATTTCCCTGACGAGCCGCGTATGCTGTTCAGAACGATTTCAGTGCTATTAATTGCTGCGTTGGTATTGCCAGTCCTGTTTTCTGCCGGGCTACGTAAGGAGATTGTTCGTCGTCTGCGGGACGTTCCTCTGCCATTGTGGCTGTTTACCGTGACGGCATGTTCATATCTGATTTCCGACACTGTCGAGCATCATCGGTGGTTGTCGCCGATATTCCTGCATAACGCTCGTTACACAGATTTGATTGAAGAGCTTTATGAAGTGCCATTTATGATCGGTTTGTTTATGGTGACCGTGGTGTTTATGCAGCAGGACAAGCAGGATGAATGTACGGCGCTGGAGATGACCCCGTATCACGCAAAATAGCGCGGCTGAAAAAGACCATGAATTCGACATGGGATAGATAGCGGTTAGCAAAAAAAGCCCGCACTCGGTGAGGCGGGCAAATAATACTGGAAGCAATGTGAGCAATGTCGTACCGAACAGGTGGGTTATAAACTCAACCACTCGGTGTTGATAAAGATAATCGTTATCATTAATGATTGCAACCCTGATATTTATGCGCTTTTATCCACGACGCTAAAAGGTGATGGACATCACAAACTTCACTTTCCTGACGATGTGCTATTCTTTTTAACGGCAAATAAACCGCTAACGTAAAGACATAAGTGAGGAAAAAATGGGCATTCTTTCATGGATTATTTTTGGACTTATTGCGGGTATTTTGGCTAAGTGGATCATGCCAGGTAAAGATGGCGGCGGATTCTTTATGACGATCATTCTGGGGATCGTTGGTGCGGTAGTCGGAGGATGGATCAGTACGTTCTTTGGCTTTGGCAAAGTGGATGGTTTCAACTTCGGCAGCTTTGCAGTCGCGGTGATCGGCGCGATTGTCGTGCTGTTAATCTACAGAAAAATCAAAAGCTAAACGCAGAACTTTCAGAGATAATAAAGGCTACGACAGGTAGCCTTTATTATTCAAAATGAATTTACCACCAGCCCAGTTCGGTACCCGCCGCCGCAATTAGCGCGATGCCCATCAACACCATCGTTGTTTTCCTCATGGTTATGCTCCTGGCGCGGCGTAACCGCCAATAAAAAACCATGCCAAAAATAATATTGCCGTAATGAAAATGACGACAGGGAAGAGGATACCCACTCTCATGCTATTACCTTCACTGTTCAGGGGGCGCCAGAATAGCAGGGTTTTCTCAGCGACAAAAGGTCGGTTGCTTTGTGACAGGGCGTGGCTATTACTGACTTAACCCGGGATAAACACCCACTAAAGCGCTGACAGAAAGTATGGAAATAGCGTACCCGCCAGGTTATCCTGGACAAAATATCGCTTTAAGGAGTCGTTATGAAATTTACGTGGATTGCGTTGCCAGGCGTATTGCTGCTGAGCGCTTGTTCATCGTCGCAACCCAACGCCCCCAGGCCGCCGCGTATTGGGATGCCTAATCCGGCAGCCGTCTACTGTGAGCAACAGGGCGGTACGCTGATGCCGGTGCAGACCCCACAAGGCGTGCGTTCCGATTGCAAATTGCCCAATGGCGAAATCATTGATGAGTGGACATTATGGCGCAGAGAGCACCCTGATACGAAAAAGTGACAACCTGCGGTCCGACGGGATATGATTAAGAACAATCTGATAATGAGTTTCATGCGGCGCAAGAAAATATGTTTCAGTTAAAGCCGGGCGCGTTGGCAATAGTTATTGGCGCTAAAACACCCGCCGGACGGCGGAATATTGGTAAGTCGGTTGAGCTATTTTGCCTGTGCCAACCCGGAGATGAATTCATTAACCCGGTAAATGGACACGTCACCTTACTGCCGAAAGAAGCGCCTCGGGCGCTGTGGCTGGTTACGGGCGACGTAGCCTCCGCCGATGGTCAGCACGGTTTTGCCTGGGTGCGGGAAGAACATTTGATGCCGTTGTCCCCGGACAGACAACCAGGCCAGGCGGCGGCACGACAATCACAGCTCTCTTAGCCACTCTGCCAGCACAATGGCATGGTTCTGGCGAGTATCTTTAGCGGCGTATAGCAACGTTAGCGGCTGGTGTCGGGCAATATCCGCCAGCCGTTTGCCTTCTTGATGCTGTTGCGCAAGTTCTGCCCGGTATTGCTGCGCAAAGTGGTTAAAATCAATCAGTTCGCTATGAAAGGCTTTGCGCAATTCGGTTGAGGGCGTAATGGCCTTATTCCATTCATCATAGACCAGCGCCGATTTTTTAATGCCTCGCGGCCATAGCCTGTCAACCAATACCCGATAACCATCGTCTTTTTCCGCCGGGAAATAGACGCGCTTACACTGGATTCGCATTTTTCCCTCCTGTGATGGTGTCGCTTACGGTACTTTTGTCGGATAGCGGTAATGATTTTAATGGATCAGGCCTGATAAACGAAGCGTCATCAGGCATTCAAGTGGGTATCAGGTTTATTTATGACGCTATCTCTCGATCGCGTCCGGCGTAGAGGCCGAAAATCGCCATGATGATAGCCAGAACCGTCACGCCTGACAGCGGTAGATACCAGCTACCGCTGGCATCATGAAGTTTTCCCATGACGGGCGGCCCACATGCCGCCAGTAAATACCCGACCGACTGCGCCATGCCGGAAAGCGCCGCCGCCTGATGCGCCGAACTGGCGCGCAGGCCGATAAACGTCAGGCCGAGGATCATCGTCGCGCCTGAACCGAAGCCGAACAGTAGCGTCCAGATGACAGCCTGGCCCGGCACAAACCAAAGCCCCGCCGCGCCCACTGCGCACAAGAGTGAGACCAGCGCGGCAATCCAGCGTTGATCGTTAAAGCGGTGCAAAATAAGCGGAATAGCTAACCCAGGCGCCGCGGTCGCCAGTTGCAGCAGGCCATGTAGCGATCCTGCCTGTGCTTCGCTGTAACCGTGGCTGATGAGTATTGTTGGTAACCAGCCGATAATCACATAATAAATCAGTGAGTTAAGTCCCAGAAACAACGTAACTTGCCAGGCTAAAGGCGAACGCCAGATACCGCGTTCATGTAATGCCCGGGAGCTACTCAGGTTAGCTGAGCGGGTAGTGCGCCACTGCGGCAACCAGATAAGAAACGCCAACAGCGGAAACAGCATCAGCATTAACAGCGCGCCGCGCCAGCCAAAACCGTGCAACGCCAGCGGAACCACCAGCGCAGACCCCAACGCGGCGGCGGCGCCCATCGTCAATGAGTACGCGCCCGTCAGCCTGGCGACATGTTGTGAAAAATCGCGCTTAATCAATCCTGGTAGCAGCACATTACCCAGCGCGATCCCGCACCCAATAATGGCAGTTCCGGCAAACAACAATGCAGCGGAGGGCAGGGAGCGGAGAGCAATACCCGCGCAAATCAGCAGCATTGCGGCAAACAGACTGCGTTCCATCCCAAACCGGCGGGCAATACCGGCCGCCAGCGGCGAAACCAGCGCAAACGCCAGAAGCGGCAAGGTTGTTAGCAGGCCCGTCTGGGCGGTGGAAAGACCGTAATCCGAACGGATTGTCTCCAGCAACGGCGCAGCGCCGGTAAATGTTACGCGCAGCGTAGTGGCTATCATCAAAATACCGGCAATCAGTAAAGCGCCCTGTTTGCCGCGTGGTGAAAGGGCTGTCGTCATCGTTTTCTCATCTCGTCAGGCGAGGCGATACCTTAACAGTTTTTACTGTTTGGATGAATCAAGCTAAAATGACAATTTATCGCTAAAATCGGACAATATAATGATTGGCCTGAGACTGGACGGTTACGATCCCGACCTTCACCACGATGCCGCTGTGGCCTTTTGTATTCGCGCCAGGGATGATGAACTGTTTAGCCCTCGCCATCAGCATCGCAAGGGACAGTTGATTCTCGCTCTGCACGGCGCGATTACCTGCGAGGTGGAAAATGCGATGTGGATGGTTCCGCCCCAGTATGCCGTCTGGCTCCCCGGCTCGCTGCCGCACAGTAACCATGTGACCGCAGGGGCGGAGCTGTGCTTTTTATTTATTGAACCTGCAGCGGTCGTCATGCCGGAGCGTTGCTGCACGCTGAAAATTTCGCCGTTATGCCGGGAGTTGATTTTGTCGCTGGCGCGCAGAACCGATCCCGAAAGAGCGCAAATGCCAACGCAGTGCCTTATTCAGGTGTTATTTGATGAACTGCCGCAGCAGCCGCAGGAACAATTGCAATTACCGGTATCGGGGCATCCGAAAATTCGCCAAATGGTTGAGACAATGGCGCAGGAGCCCGCGCGATGGAATACGTTAGGGCAGTGGGCCAGCGTATTCGCGATGAGCGAGCGTAACCTTGCCCGGCTGGTCGTCAAAGAGACGGGGCTAAGCTTTCGTCGCTGGCGTCATCAGTTGCAATTAATCCTGGCGCTACAAGCGCTGATCGCGGGACGTAATGTACAACAGACGGCGCAAATGCTGGGTTATGATTCCACCACGGCATTCATTACCATGTTTAAAAAAGGCCTGGGGCAGACGCCAGGCCAGTATCTGACGGGCGAGTTACTGCTTACCCACAATTAAAGAGACCAGCCCCGCCGCAATCAGTGGGCCGACCGGCACGCCGCGAAACAGCGCGACGCCAAGTACCGTACCGACCAGCAGCCCGGCGACGAGCTGCGGTTGGTTTCCCATCAGCGTAATGCCGCGACCGCCCAGCCAGGAGACGAAAACGCCGACGGCAATCGCGACCAGCGATTTCCAGTTCACAAAAGAGTGGATCAATGTGGAGGGCGGTAGGGTTCCGCTGGCGATGGGAGCCATCACGCCGATGGTCAGAATGATAATCCCGACGGTGAGCCCCTGTTTTTCAATCCAGGGAAAAAAGGTATTCAACGGGGTTACGCGGACAATAATCAGCACCAGAATTGAGACGGCGACAGTGGTGTTGTGGCTGATAAATCCCAGAGCTGCCAGTCCGAGCAGGATCAGCAGAGTGACATCAAACATCATGGTTTCCTTGCCAAAAAGTAAGCCTGACTACTTTACGCCCAAACGGCAAAGCGCACAGGCCTTTTTAACGATTGATGCGGATTTCAGGCAACTGCCTGAAAGACAATCTCTACGTGAAAAACGGCGTTGTCATTAAATTGCCATCAACGCCGCGTATTGCTAACAGGTGAACCGTCATTGTTGTCTTCCTGAGGATACAATTATGTACGATCCACCGTTTCTTGAAGCGCTGATGATTACGGCGTCGTTTTTCGCCATTTTTATCATTATCGTTGTGTCTGTATTGCTCCTTGAAGGGGAAGGGACTAAGAGCCTATCCCATTAGGGCTATTTTACTTGCCATTTTGGACCTGGGCAGTGCTCAAAATCCTCACGTACTACGTGTACGCTCCGGTTTTTGCGCGCTGTCCGTGTCCAAACTGGCTGCGCCAATAACGCCTACTGGGATAGGCTCTAAGCCGTTGGCGATGACTGAAAGCGGCGGAAGACTGCCAGTTCTGGTCGGGCGATGCGCAGATAGTCCTGTGTATTCATAATGACTGATTTTTCCAGCAGGCCGGCATTAAAGGCAATTTCATCGAAACGCTCAAACAGGAGCGGATCGGCGACCAGTTTCAGATTGGGGTGAAAACTGAAAGGCGGGATCGCGCCAAAAACGCAGCCGGTCAGCATATCGACTTCCGCCGGGCTGGCAAGGGAAGCGCGTAAGCCGCCCAGATGTGAAGCAAGCTGAGAGAGGTCGGCTTGCTGATCGGCCGCCAGAATAGCAAGAACGTTCTGGTTGACGCCGTTGCCTTTGACTTTACAGACCAGCGCTTTTGCGCCCTGGCCCAGCGCAGTACCGCGTATTTCAGATACCGCTTCGCATTTCCCTACCGCTTCATGGCTAACCACACGATAGCGCGCGTTCTCCTGGGTTAATAAAGCCACTAAACGTTGGTGTGTAGCGACACCCTTCGCGACTTCAGTCATTTCGGCCATTTCTCACTCCTGGTGCAATATGAACATTTACTGCGAAGCACTATGATGAACGATGTTGTTTTTGTTGTTTGTTCAGATAGAGCTGCGCATCGGAAGCCTGGTAGGCATCATTAATCGTATCATTGGGCTGCATATTATAAATCCCGGCAGAAAAATGGACTGTCTTATCCGGTGCGATAATTTGCAGGTTACGAATAATACGCTCTGGCAGATGGATAGCCAAATCCGCCGCGTAATCAACAAGAATAATACAGAACTCATCGCCGCCGAGGCGAATGGCGTAATCGCTTTTACGAATCGATGTTTTAATCGCTTTCGCCAACAGGGTTATAATTCGGTCGCCTTCCTGGTGCCCCTGGGTATCGTTGATCAGTTTTAACCTATCGCAATCAATAGCGACAAATGTCACCGGCGTCCCGGTATTGACCAGGCGTTGCAGTCGCTGTTCCAGCACCGGTGTTAATATTTTACGGTTGTAAAGCCCGGTCATGGCATCGCTAATATTTTCGCGTGTGACGTTGCGATAAAGCCGAAAGTGCATCCGTACCATATTAAGCAGGAGCGCCGTTGCCAGTAAGTAAAAGGCCAGCGCTTTCCAGGACGAGACAAAGAAATAGGTTAAATCAAGGGACAACGAAACGCGCAGTCCACCCGGGATATCATGGCTATAATTCACATATTGAAACAGATTATTTTTGCTTTGATTAATAATAATTTCTTTTCCGGAGTCCATATCCTTTAGTGTTACGTTAAGATAACGCCAAACCAGCGGACGGTCCTGGGTATAAAAAATATTTTTTAAATTATCCTGGTTAACATCCACCATCACGATACCTTTTAACGTTCCCGCCAGATAGACTGGCGTTAAAAAGCTCATGACGTTTTCCTGGGTAATATCATCCATGTAAATACTTGAAATAACCGTACGGCCGGTAAAAAGTTTATCTATATCTTTTCTGTTAATACCCATTGTGCCTTTTTGTAAAAAAGTCCAACGATGCATGGCGAAGCGCCGTGAGTTGATTAAATCATAGAAATAGACATAATGTTTATTTAAATCAACGTAATAACGGAATTTAAGCTCCAGTGTGCCCAGCCCGTGACTGTGGTCGTCCTGCGAACGGTTGATGCTTACCGCCTGATCAAATGCAGGCAGTAAAAGGGCGTCATCAAGATTATCGGTACATTGTGTAGCGGCAGTTTGCAGGGTGCCATGTAGCGCCGGGTAATTATGCCGGGTCAGGTTGACACCGTGCGTACCGTTAATAGCCTCAAAGGCGTCGCAAAACGCGCGGCGTTTTTCTGCGGTGACGGGGTCTCCCGGCGCTTCAAAAGTTCGCATCAAATGTGCGGCGATGCTTTGATTCTGGTACTTATCGTACAAAAACGACGAATCGGCTCTCTCCATGATATAACGCATATAGGCATTCATTGCCCTGTCGCTGGCAATAAGTTCGTAAATCAGGAAGGACGATGTCAAAACGATGACGCTTGCCGAGATAAAGTGCCTGAGCGCTTTATGATGCAAATTCATGATGAACTACAGCCCTGAAAGTCGGATACGTTAGTTTACCATAGCGATGAGAATTCCTCTAATAGACTGTTTAAAAATAAAACGTGTTGATGTTATGGAATAAAAATCATTCTCGGTTTAATTACGGCAATAATTCGATGTGTTGATATTTTCAATGGTTATTAATGGTAGCGAAAGTAAATTTTCAGGTAACGATGTTACGTTATTTCTTTTAAAAATAGGAAAACCATTATTATTACAGTGAAAGGAGCGTCGAGCGGTAAGGATAATCTATTTATTCTCTTATTCCTGTAGGGGGAATGATGAAAAAGTTGAAAGAAATGGCTGCTATCTCGCTTTTTACATTATTGGCGGCGGGTTTTTCCGCATCAGTTATGGCAGACGACCAGGCGCCTGAAAGAGTTCCAGCAGCTGAAGTTAAGCCCGTTGGTGAACATGTACACTGGTGTACTCTCTTTGATCCAGATGGTATGGAGTTGCCGCCGTTGCCAGGCATGGAATGGCCGTGGTGTTTGTAATATTAACGCAAAGGCATAGCGCTAACGAATCAATTTGTAACATAGGTCAGAACAGCTTTATTCATGCTATACGCGAATAATGATATCAGTCGCGAAGGGTGAACGTTAAGTTGCTAATAAACCTGCCCGTAATAACAACGGGCAGGTTTAGGGTTATGCACTTTGATTGGCGCTCTGTTTCTGAAACAATTCGCGGAATACCGGATAAATATCCTCCTGATCGCGAATATGCTGCATGGCGAAGTTATCGAACGTCGCCTGCAGATGTTCATACTCGCGCCATAAGGTCTGGTGGGCGCGGCGGGTAATCTCGATATAGCTGTAATAGCGCACTACCGGCAGCAGCTTTTTCGCCAGAATCTCATGACACAGCGGTGAATCGTCGGCCCAGTTATCACCGTCTGACGCTTGCGCCGCATAGATGTTCCACTGCCCCGGGTCGTAGCGCTCTTTAACCACTTCATCCATGAGTTTAAGCGCGCTGGAGACAATCGTCCCCCCGGTCTCTTGCGAATAAAAGAACTCATGTTCGTCCACTTCCTTCGCCTGGGTATGGTGGCGGATATAAACCACTTCTACGTTCTTATACGTTCGGCTCAAAAACAGATAAAGCAGAATGTAAAAACGCTTGGCCATATCTTTGGTTGCCTGGTCCATCGAACCCGAGACGTCCATCAGACAGAACATCACCGCCTGGCTGGAGGGCTCAGGCCGTTTTTCATAATTTTTATAGCGTAAATCAAAGGTGTCGATAAACGGCACTCGTTCGATTTTAGCCCGCAGTTCGGCAATCTCCCGACGTAACCGCTCCTCTTCAAGCAGTTGCGCTGGTTCGCTGTGGCTGATGGTCTCCAGTTCCGTTTCCAGCGCGTGCAGTTCGCGGCGTTTTCCTGCCGTCATTGCTGTACGGCGCGCCAGAGAGTTTTGTAGCGAACGTACCACGCTGATATTGGCCGGTACGCCGTTTGAGGTGAAACCGGCGCGGTGAGTTTTATACTCGTTAAGCTGGCGATGCTGGTTTTTCTTCAGATTAGGCAGCGCTAAATCTTCAAAGAGCAGATCCAGATACTCATCTTTTGAAATCTGAAAAACAAACTCATCCTGGCCTTCACCGTCCTGGCTGGCCTGACCTTGACCGCTGCCGGAACCGCCGCCGCCACCGCCTTGCGGACGCTCAATGCGATCATTCTGGATAAAGTGATCGTTACCCGGATGGACGCGATGGCGCAGACCGCCGCGCCCCTGATGAAACATCGGTTCGCTAATATCATCGGTTGGAATAGAGACGGACTCTCCGCTGTCGACATCGGTCACAGAGCGTTTATTAATCGCTTCGGAAATCGACTGCTTAATTTGTGCTTTATAACGACGCAAAAAGCGCTGGCGATTCACCGTGCTTTTATTTTTGCCGTTAAGACGTCGGTCTATGAACCAGGTCATATGCCCCCCGTACTGCCAACTGAGCGCCTGTTCTGTCAGTGCCGGATAGCGCTAATGCTTAGCCAGTCTACAGAACATTACTTTGTAGGCCCGGTAAGCGCAAGCGCCACCGGGCATTAACATCACGACGATTTACGCACGCGCAGGTACCACTCGCACAGCAAACGAACCTGCTTACGGGTATACCCTTTTTCCATCATCCGATCGACAAAGTCGTCATGCTTTTTCTGCTCGTCAGTCGACGTTTTGGCGTTAAAAGAAATGACCGGCAACAGCTCTTCAGTATTAGAGAACATTTTTTTCTCAATCACCGTGCGCAGCTTCTCGTAACTGGTCCAGTTTGGATTACGGCCGCTATTGTTGGCTCTGGCGCGCAGGACAAAGTTTACTATCTCATTACGGAAATCTTTCGGGTTACTGATACCCGCTGGTTTTTCAATTTTTTCCAGTTCGGCGTTCAGCGACTCGCGATCGAACAGTTGACCGGTATCCGGGTCGCGATACTCCTGATCCTGAATCCAGAAATCCGCATAAGTCACGTAACGATCAAAAATGTTCTGCCCGTACTCAGAGTAAGATTCGAGATAGGCCGTCTGGATCTCCTTGCCGATAAATTCGGCGTATTTCGGGATCAGGTAGCCTTTCAGGAACTCCAGATAACGCTCAGCCTGCTCCTGCGGGAACTGTTCACGCTCGATTTGTTGTTCCAGAACGTAGAACAGATGTACCGGGTTTGCCGCTACTTCCGCATGGTCGAAGTTGAATACGCGGGAGAGGATCTTAAAGGCGAATCGGGTGGAGAGACCGTTCATCCCTTCATCCACGCCCGCATAGTCGCGATACTCCTGGTACGATTTGGCTTTAGGGTCGGTATCTTTCAGGCTTTCACCGTCATAAACGCGCATTTTCGAGTAAATACTGGAATTTTCCGGCTCTTTCAGGCGGGAGAGAATCGAGAAGCGCGAAAGCGTTTCCAATGTGCCCGGCGCGCAGGGCGCATGAGCCAGCTCGCTATGATTAAGTAGTTTCTCGTAGATTTTGATCTCTTCGGAGATTCGCAGGCAATAAGGCACCTTCACAATATAGACACGGTCGAGGAACGCTTCGTTATTTTTATTGTTACGGAAAGTCACCCATTCAGATTCGTTTGAGTGGGCAAGTATGATGCCATTAAAGGGCAGGGCGGAAATACCTTCCGTACCATTGTAGTTACCTTCCTGAGTTGCGGTCAGCAAGGGGTGCAGCACCTTAATAGGCGCTTTAAACATCTCGACGAACTCCATGATCCCCTGGTTAGCGCGGCACAGCGCGCCAGAGTAACCATACGCATCCGGATCGTTCTGGGCGTGATGTTCGAGTTTACGAATATCCACTTTACCGACCAGCGCCGAAATATCCTGGTTGTTTTCATCGCCGGGTTCCGTTTTGGCGATGGCAATCTGCTCCAGAATGGAGGGCCAGACTTTCACCACGCGGAATTTAGTAATATCGCCGCCAAACTCATGCAGGCGTTTGGCCGCCCACGGGGACATAATCGTACCGAGATAGCGGCGCGGAATACCGTACTCTTTTTCCAGAATCTGCGCATCTTCCTGCGGATTAAACAGGCATAACGGATGATCGTTGACCGGACTACGCTCGCCGTTGGCGCTTAAAACATAAATTGGCACGCGCTGCATTAGCGATTTCAGCCGTTCAGCGAGCGATGATTTGCCACCCCCCACAGGTCCCAGCAAATAGAGAATTTGCTTCTTCTCTTCCAGCCCTTGCGCCGCATGTTTCAGATAAGAGACAATCTGTTCAATCGCGTCTTCCATGCCGTAAAACTCTTCAAACGCAGGATAGCGAGCAATAACCCGGTTGGAGAAGAGTCGGGAAAGTCGGGGTTCCTGGGCAGTGTCGACCATATTAGGCTCGCCGATAGCCATTAATAGCCGCTCTGCCGCGTTGGCATAAGCACTGCGATCTTGCCGACAAATGGTAAGAAAATCCTGCAGTGTGAACTCTTCGTCCTTGGCAGCTTCGTAACGCTGGCGATAGTGATCGAATATATTCATGATATGCCATCCTTTCGTTTTTTCGCACATGTTAAGAGCCGTTCATATGAATAGTAGAGGCTCCCGGAAGAGGTAGACTGAACGCCGTCTCTGCTAAGGAAAAAAAAGCAACTCTCATGCCATTTTATTGGTCAGAAGATCAACGTGTCCGGTGATACACCTTCTTAACATTAAGCGTAGATGGCATTTGCAAAACTTGCCTGTACGCGTCAGTGGATTTCGATGACATATCAATAACTCATCAGGTAGAAAAGGCTGGTGGATATCAGAAAAAGCGTTCCCGGTCACATAACGATCATCAGCCGATCATCTGAAAATAATCGGTGATGGTGATATTAAACGGTTACATTGTGTAAAATAGTTGGGCTTACAGGTATTGGCGGTTACACTTTTGCCGCAGAACATTTGAATAAGGAATTATGGATTGTGACCAAACTTAAACTTCTGGCTCTTGGCGTGTTTATTGCAACATCCGCCAGCGTCGCGCACGCTGAAAGCAACCTGACGTTGGGCGCAGGCGTTGGTGTGGTTGAACACCCTTATAAAGATTACGATAGCGATGTTTATCCGATACCGGTCATCGCTTATGAAAGCGAAAACTTCTGGTTCCGTGGTCTGGGCGGCGGGTACTACTTGTGGAATGACAATGCCGATAAGTTGTCAATCATGGCATACTGGTCCCCGATGTACTTCAAACCGGGCGACAGCGATGACCATCAGTTGCGTCGTCTGGACAGGCGTAAAAGTACTATGATGGCGGGCGTTTCGTATGCGCATCACACCCAGTATGGATTCCTGCGTACCTCACTGGCAGGGGATACGTTGGATAACAGTAACGGTATTGTCTGGGATCTGGCCTGGCTGTATCGGTATACCAATGGCGGGCTGACCTTAACGCCTGGTATCGGGGTTGAATGGAATAGCGAGAACCAGAACGATTACTATTACGGCGTATCACGTAAAGAATCTTCGCGTAGCGGCCTGCGCGGCTATAACCCGAACGATAGCTGGAACCCGTATCTTGAACTGAGCGCTAACTATAATTTCGCCGGTAACTGGAGCGTATATGGTACTGCGCGCTACACCCGCCTGTCGGATGAAATTACCGACAGCCCGATGGTGGATAAATCCTGGACCGGTATCCTTTCTACTGGCGTGACCTATAGATTCTGATTGATTGAATTTGCCGGAAAAACCACGACAAAGCCTGCGTTATGCGGGCTTTGTGCTGTCTGAAACGCGAACATGGCGGCTTGCATAAATGCGCTGTTGACCGGGGATGGCGCAGCCTTACGTGATTTATACTTTGTTACATCAATTTAAAAAACTAGCCTTTTATATGAAAAATCCAGGTGATTACAACTGCGCTAACAATTAGCGTAATAATTGTTGCAATGCTGGCTGATATCGCCCTGTCACGTCCCGCTTATGCTATACCCATTCTTCACAGCGAGTAAGACGAATGAGCATAGTATTCAATACCGTAGCCAAGCCCAGCGGCAGTCTGTGTAACTTATCCTGCAAGTACTGTTTCTATCTTGATAAACCCCGGGGCCAGCGCGTCATGTCTGACGATGTGCTGGAGACGTATATCCGCCGGGTAATTGATGATACGCCATCATCAGAGGTCTCGTTTTGTTGGCAGGGGGGAGAGCCGACGCTATGCGGTCTTTCTTTTTACCAAAAAGTGGTGTGCTTGCAGCAACGCTATGCCAACGGCAAAACTATTTACAACAGTCTGCAAACCAATGGCGTATTAATCAATGAAGAGTGGGCGGCTTTCTTTGCGCAGCACCAGTTCCTGATTGGTATATCGATTGATGGGCCGCAAGTCGTTCATGATAATTACCGGAGAACGCCGTCAGGGCGGGCGTCTTTTTCCCGAGTCGTGAATGCTATCCGCCTTCTGCAGGCAAATGATGTCGAGTTCAATACGCTCACTGTCGTGAATGATGCATCATGCCGTCATGGCAACGCTATTTATCATTTTTTGACGCAGGAACTGGAAAGTAAACACCTGCAATTTATTCCCATTGTTGAGCCGCTCGCGCAAAAAGCGCAGCGTTCTTTGACGTTATCTGACAATGAAGATTCGCCTTCGCTGATGCCCTTTTCCGTCACGCCTGAAGGGTGGGGCGCCTTTATGTGCGATGTTTTTGATCAATGGATACGTCACGATGTCGGACGCATATTCGTACAGCTTTTTGACAACTTACTTGGCGTCTGGATGGGGGAGCCCGCCACGCTTTGTACGATGCAGTCGACCTGCGGGCAAAGTTTGCTGGTGGAGCAGAATGGCGACGTGTTTAGCTGCGACCATTTTGTTTTTCCCGCCTATAAACTGGGCAATCTGCAGCAACACTCTTTAGAAGAAATGGCGGCCTCTCCTTTTCAGCAGCAGTTTGGCGCGGCTAAAGCAAACCTTTCCTCACGCTGCCAGAACTGTACGTGGCGCTTTGCCTGTCACGGCGGTTGTCCGAAACATCGAATTTGCATGGACGGCGGCGAACGGCAAAATTATCTCTGTAAAGGATATCTGGAGTTCTTTCAACATGTGACGCCCTATATGAATGTGATGCGGCAATTATTACTGAATCAGCGACCCGCCGCGCATATTACTCGCATCGTCGACATGATTGCGGATGACGTTCGTCAGTGACAAGAAAATCGCCCCCTTGCGCGGTATGATGCCGGACATTACCGTAGGGGCTAAGAGTCCTGTATTGTTTTACCGTCGAGTGACCTTGAAAAGGAAATGAAATCAGTGAAAAACGTAACGTTTTGCGGGCAGGTGACGCTTCCTGCCATAGGACAGGGAACATGGTATATGGGCGAGCGCGCGGATCAACGTCAGCGCGAGGTTTCGGCGTTGCGCGCGGGGCTGGATTTGGGGTTACGCCTTATTGATACGGCGGAAATGTATGCCGACGGCGGGGCGGAAAAGGTCGTGGGCGAGGCGTTAGCAGGGCGACGCGATGAGGCATTTCTGGTGTCAAAAGTGTACCCGTGGAACGCTGGCGGCCAGAAGATAGTTGCCGCCTGTGAGGAAAGCCTGCGTCGTCTGAAAACAGATTATCTCGATCTCTATCTATTGCACTGGGCCGGAAGCTTTTCATTCGAAGAGACCGTTGAAGGTATGGAGCGGCTAATCGCGCAGGGGAAAATTCGCCGTTGGGGAGTCTCTAATCTTGATTATGACGATATGCAGGCGCTGTGGCGCATCCCTGGGGGACAGCAATGCGCGACAAATCAGGTGCTCTATCATCTGGCGTCACGCGGTATTGAGTATGATTTATTGCCGTGGTGTCAACAACAGCGAATGCCAGTGATGGCCTATAGCCCGCTGGCGCAGGCTGGCCGGTTACGTAGCGGTTTACTGAATCATCCGGTGGTGAATGAAATTGCGCAAGCGCATAACGCAACGGCGGCGCAAATCTTACTGACGTGGGTGATTGCGCATCCGGGCGTGATGGCGATCCCGAAAGCCGGAAGTACAGAACACGTGAAGCAAAATGCGGCGGCGCTTGAGATCGCCTTGTCAGCAAACGAACTTGCCTTACTGGACAACGCCTGGCCTGCGCCAAAAGGGAAAACCGCGTTGGATATGGTGTGACGCCGGATAAAATGTGTAAGCGCCGCCATCCGGCAGGTCATGCCTGATGGCGGCTGACGCCTTTCAGATCCTATAGCAACGCCGTTATCCATTCACTTTTAGCGTTTAGCGACGCAGATAGTCTGCGCCAGACGAGAGGGTTTTTCTTCTGTGGCTTGTTGCGGCGCAGTAGCGTAAACCGTTTCAACGCAGACAAACGTTTTATAGCCGTCATCCGGCATGTCGCCCATGCTGACGGACAACGCCGGGCCAGGGTTCCAGCCTACGACGTTAAGGTGATGGTGGTGGACCACATCAATCGTGCGGTTTAATGTCGCATCGTGGATCACGCTACATGCTTCAGGATTGAGGTAAACGCGATCGGTACGGTCCGGAAAGGTTTGTATACCGTCGGCCAGGACACCTTCTTTAGCGTCGTTAACTTTATCAATAAACCGATCGCCGAGTCCGCTGACCTTAACGTTGGCGATGTCGCCAACGTTAAAATAGCTGTGGAGCGCTGATGTGGTTGCAAACTCGCCATGCGCTTCCAGTTCAATTTCACAGGTTTTGCCCACTTTAAAACGTGCCAGCAGCGTGAAATCGTGCGGCCAGTATTTCCGGGTGGCCTCACTGCTTTGCAGCTCAAATGTCAGCATTACGCCATTATCATCTTCATTATGCGCTTTTAGCGCCCACGGTAGATTACGCGCAAAGCCGTGTGACGGCAGACCCTGTTGAGCCGCAGGTCCAAACCAGGGCCAGCAGATCGGTACACCGCCGCGTAGCGCCACGCCGGTTTTGAAAGGCGTATTATTACTGAGCCACAATACCTCTTCCTCGCCAACGGGTTTCCAGGAGAGAAGGTGCGCGCCCTGTAATGCAAAAGAGGCTTTAACCTGCGGATGGTCAACGACGATCAGATCCAGGTCATCAAGCTGACGACGGGAAAGGACAGGGGTAAGCTGTTCGATAACCGGGAGGGCAAAAATTTTATTAATCATTACGCAATCCTCTTAACCCTAAATAATTCGAGTTGCATGACAAGGCGATTGTGCCTTGATCAGTGCTTGCGCTGGCCCGTAGAGGCGAGGACGCAGGCCGAGTAACGCGGCAAGTGAACGACAAATTCATCGGGAACGAATTTGAACAACCGTAGGTCATCTCCGGCCAGGGACATGGACATCCCTGATTCATCCCGATAAGTTCGACTTCCGTCAGTGATTCGGGTGAGAAAGCATAGCCAACACACCTGCAACTTGAAGTATGACGGGTATATCTTTAAGCAAAAAAAAGAGCGACCTGAGTCGCTCTTACCAATGACTGTGTCATCTCAACTTATTTGGAGATGTGAGCAATCAGGTCCAGTACTTTGTTGGAGTAACCGGTTTCGTTATCGTACCAGGAGACCAGTTTCACGAAGTTGTCGTTCAGCGCGATGCCTGCTTTAGCATCGAACACGGAAGTGCATACTTCGCCGTTGAAATCGGTAGATACAACGTCGTCTTCGGTGTAACCCAGAACGCCTTTCATTTCGCCTTCGGCAGCAGCTTTAACAGCAGCTTTGATCTGCTCGTAGGTAGCCGCTTTTTCCAGACGAACGGTCAGGTCAACAACGGATACGTTCGGAGTAGGAACGCGGAACGCCATACCAGTCAGTTTGCCATTCAGTTCCGGCAGTACTTTACCTACCGCTTTAGCAGCGCCAGTAGAGGACGGGATGATGTTCTGAGATGCGCCGCGGCCGCCGCGCCAGTCTTTGTGAGACGGGCCGTCAACGGTTTTCTGGGTTGCGGTAGTCGCGTGAACAGTAGTCATCAGACCTTCGATGATGCCGAAGTTGTCGTTGATAACTTTAGCCAGCGGCGCCAGGCAGTTGGTGGTGCAGGAAGCGTTGGAAACGATGTCCTGGCCTTCGTATTTGTCAAAGTTAGCGCCTTTAACAAACATTGGGGTGTTGTCTTTAGACGGACCCGTCAGAACCACTTTTTTCGCGCCAGCGGTGATGTGTTTACGCGCGGTTTCGTCAGTCAGGAAGATACCGGTAGCTTCAGCCACTACGTCAACACCAACTTCGTCCCATTTCAGGTTAGCCGGATCGCGTTCAGCGGTAACACGGATTTTTTTACCGTTAACGATCAGATGACCGTCTTTCACTTCAACAGTACCGTCGAAACGGCCGTGAGTGGAGTCATATTTCAGCATGTATGCCATGTACTCTGCGTCTAACAGGTCGTTGATTGCAACGATCTCGATGTCAGAACGTTTCTGAGCAGCACGGAAAACAATGCGACCGATACGGCCAAAACCGTTGATACCTACTTTGATAGTCATATATTCCACCAGCTATTTGTTAGTGAATAAAAGGTTGCCTGTAAAATTACAAAAACCTTACGCAGCGTCAAGCGGAATCGTGTCAATCATTGCGACAAATCAATCCTCTGCACAACCTTTGCGCGGCTGATTCGCCTCACTCTTCCTTTCGGCTTGAAACCACATGGGGGCGCCGCCCCGAATTTTAAAGGGCAACCGAGATAATAATGTGACATCAGTCACGATTCGTGAGCCGCCATTTCGCAATGATCAAGTTTAGAACAAAAGTTGGTACTGAGGTGTTAATGTTTTGTTAGAATCGGTCAGGCAATGTGAGCACGTTTAAAGTGAGATGTGAGCAAATGGCTAACCAACCTTCAGCAGAAGAACTCAAGAAAAAATTGTCCGAAATGCAATTCTACGTGACGCAGGATCGTGGCACAGAACCGCCATTTACCGGACGCCTGCTACATAATAAACGCGATGGGGTTTATCACTGCCTGGTCTGTGATATGCCGCTTTTTCACTCCCACACCAAATACGATTCAGGCTGCGGCTGGCCTAGCTTTTACCAGCCTGTCAGCGAAGAGGCGATTCGTTACATAGACGATTTTTCTCATGGCATGCAGCGTGTCGAAATTCGTTGCGGTAACTGCGATGCGCATCTCGGACACGTTTTCCCGGATGGTCCGCAGCCAACCGGTGAGCGCTATTGCGTTAATTCGGCCTCGCTGGCCTTTTCTGACGAGAAAAACGGCGATCAACTGAAAGGCTGAAAAAACGATTCAGCAAATTATTCCACAGGAGCGGACACATCATGAATCTTGATGAGATCATTAACAGCATGACGCCGGAAGTGTATCAACGTTTATCCACCGCCGTTGAGCTGGGTAAATGGCCGGATGGCGTGGCGTTGACGCCGGAACAGAAAGAAAACAGCCTGCAACTGGTGATGCTATGGCAGGCGCGGCACAATACCGAAGCGCAACATATGACGATCGATACTCACGGTCAGATGGTGATGAAAAGCAAGCAGCAGCTCAAAGCGGATTTCGGTATTACGTCAAAGCCGATTGCGACATTGAAAATGCAGTAACGACAGCCGGATAAGAGGTAGTCGCCATCCGGCGGTTTCATTGCCGATGCGTTGTGCTTACCGGGCCTGCTCATTGCTGCCAGGCACAGGCCCGCCATATTTTTACCCATTAACGCTTAATGTACATCGAGTCCGCCAACTGTTTCGCTAACTGATTATTGTCATCGGCGGCCTATTCCCAGAACTTGCGCCAGCCAGCCCGCGCTTTTTAATCTGTTTCGTTAGAAGCGCTCTCCAGCCTGCGTTGAGCTTTGCCTGGTAGCGATGCTGGCGTGACGTATCCGGCCCAAAGATCTATGCAATGGTCTCACCGTTGCGTGATGTATTGACCGGATACGATACCTGCTCCGCTACCTGGCGACAGCCTGGCCCTGCGTCTCTTCCCAGTCTGCCAGCGTATACAGCGTCGCGCCTGCCGCCGCCATCTCCATAAACGCGTGTGCGCTATCCTGCGGGTGAATATTCACGCCGCGACAGCCATCGGTGATAACGTTAACGGCATAGCCCAACTCTAGCGCATCCAGCACCGTAAATTTTACGCAGTAATCGGTCGCCAACCCCATCACGATAAGCTCGGTAACGTCATGCTCGCGAAGCCAGGTATCAAGGGTAGTTTTCTGCCGATGTTCGTTGTCAAAAAACGCACTGTAGCTATCAATCAGCGGGTTTTCACCCTTATAGATGCAGGCGTCAATCGCATGTTGGTTAAGCAGGGGATGTAACGCCGCGCCGTCGGTATGTTGAACGCAGTGATCCGGCCAGAGCGTTTGCGGCAGCCCGTCCAGCTTTCCCTGACTATAGGGTTCCGCCTGATGCTGGCTGGCGAAGCTGCCATGCTGCGCGGGATGCCAGTCCTGGCTGGCCAGCACCGGAATCTGCCGGGGCTGGCACCAGTCAATAAGAGCGTTGGCGATGTCGATGGTGCTGTCGCCTTCCGCTACAGCCAGCGCGCCGCCGGCGCAAAAGTCGTTTTGCAAGTCGACCAGTAATAAGGCCCGGTTTGTCATTATCTTCTCCTTGTCGTCGGGATTTTTTAATCATCCGGCGTCAATTCACCACGCAAGTTTTGCGCCATCGCGCTACGAATCGCCTGAGTGTCCAGACCCTGGCTTAACAAATAATGCAGTTTGGTTAAGGTAGCTTCGACGGTCATATCGGCACCGCCAATCACGCCAGCGTGCGCCAGCGCATTACCGGTAGCGTACCCGCCCATATTGACTCGCCCTGACATGCATTGCGTCAGGTTAACCACCACGATGCCGCGCGAACTGGCCTCTTTCAGCTCCTGTAAAAACGCTTTATTTTGCGGCGCGTTGCCTACGCCATAAGAGCGCAGAATCAGCGCTTTTACCGGCTGACGCAGAAAGTTACGTACTACCTCGGCGGAAATCCCCGGATAAATCGTCACTACGCCTATCGGCTGCGGCGTAATAGGGTGAACGATTAATTCACCAGAACCGTAGGGCGCGGGAGGCGTATTTAAACGGCGAATGTGAATTCCTGCTTCCAGCAAGGGCGGCAGATTGGGAGAGGCAAAAGCGTCAAACCCATCCGCATGGGCTTTGGTCGTGCGATTACCGCGGAACAGACGATTATTAAAAAACAGCGTTACTTCATTAATAGGATAGTTGGCGGCGACATAAAGCGCATTCAGCAAATTAATTTGCCCGTCGGAGCGCAGCTCAGCCAGCGGAATTTGTGACCCTGTCACAATGACCGGTTTGCCCAGATTTTCCAGCATGAAAGAGAGCGCCGATGCGGTAAACGCCATCGTGTCGGTGCCGTGCAGAATAACAAAACCGTCATACTCATCGTAGTGCGCTTTGATATCTGCAGCGATATGCTGCCAGTCTTCCGGCGTCATATCTGATGAATCCATCAGCGGGGCATATTCATGGATGGTAAAATCCGGCATCTCCGGGCGGTGGAATTCCGGCATCAGCGCCAGCTGGCGCTGAAGGTGCCCGGACACCGGGATATACCCTTTATCTGAGCGCTGCATACCGATAGTACCGCCGGTATAGGCAACGTAAATTGATTTCTTTTGCATGATAATGTTCAGTCGTGTCGCGAAGGACGTATTAATGATTATCGGATGGCGGCTATGAGCAGACGCCGCCATCCGGTATGGCTATTGATGAAGCATTAGCGAACGTTCGCGCAAGTCAAACAGAACGCATAACGGTTTTGCGGATCGTTAAATGCCGCCAGTTTATCCCCCTCGGCCTTCACCGTGTTGGCGGCGGAAACGAGCGGCGCCGGGAGCATCGCCTGAATGGCCTCCGGCAGCATGGCGCGTACTGATCCGGTCATACTGTCCATGACCATATCAAGGACCGTCGGTTCGTCCTGATAGTAATCAAGATGCCACTGTTTCAGTTTCGCCAGCTCCGCCGCTTTGGCGACGGCGTCGTCAAAGTCGCCAAGACTGTCCACCAGACCATTGGCTTTCGCGTCTTCTCCGGTCCAGACATGGCCTTGTGCGATTTTATCAATCTGCTCCGGCGTACGCTTACGCGCGTCTGCCACCAGCGTGATAAAGCGTTTGTAGCCGTACTCAATACTGAGTTGCATCATCTGCTGCACTTCCGGTGACAGCGCTTTGGTCATCGAAATATCCGCCAGCGGCGAGGTGGAAACGCCGTCGCTGTGTACGCCAATCGACGACAGGCTGTTTTCCACCGTATTGATGACGCCGAAGATGCCAATTGAACCCGTCAGCGTGCTGGGGCTGGCCACGATATAGTTTGCCGGCGTAGAGATCCAGTAACCGCCGGAGGCCGCCATACCGCCCATTGAGACCACCACCGGTTTGCCAGCCGCTCTTGCCGCCGCCAGTTCGGCGCGGATAACTTCGGAGGCGTTGACGCTACCGCCTGGGCTATTGACGCGCAGCACAATCGCTTTCACTTTAGGATCAAGGCGTGCGTCGCGGATCTGCGATGCCGTAGTGTCGCCGCCGACATTCCCTGGCGTTTCTTCGCCATCCATAATCGCGCCATTGGCGAAAATAACCGCAATAGTACCGCCGGTATCCGCAGGCGTTTTCAGCGAATAATCGTAATAGCTGATCGCGCGATAGTTATTTTCGGTTTTGCTCCAGCCAAACTGCTTCGTCAGCGCTTTTTCAACATCTGCGCTGGAGGCGAGGGCGTCCACCAGTTTATGGTCGAGCGCATATTTGGCGGTGTCGCCGCCCACGCTGGTTAACCCGTCGATAATAGCCTGCGCGCCGGGGAAGAGTTGTTGCGGCGAAATCTGGCGATTGGCGGAAACGGTATGCAGGTAGTTCTGCCACAGTTCGCCTATCCAGCGGCTGTCGGCCTCGCGGGCGGCGGGCGACATATCGTCGCGGATAAACGGCTCGACGGCGGATTTATAGGTGCCGACCCGGAAAACGTGGGTAGAGACTTTCAGTTTATCCAGCAGCGTTTTGTAGTACAGGCCATTCGTAGCGAAGCCGTGAAGGTCTACCTGACCCTGTGGGGAAAGCCAAATTTTATTGGCGAAACTGGCGAGGTAATACTGACCCTGGCTGTAGTTTTCACCCACGGCGAAAACCGGTTTGCCGCTGTCGCGGAATTCGCGCAGCGCTTTACCGATATAGCGCATTGACGGCTGATCGGCACCGGTGAAGTTTTTCAGATCCAGAACGATACCAGTGATGTTACGGTCATCTTTCGCCTGACGAATAGCGTTGACGATGTCAAACAGGGAGTTTTCCTGCAGACGGTCGGAGCTGGCGCCAAATAACTGGCGTCCCAGCGCGCCCAGACGGTGATTGGTGGAGGGTTTATCCACAATGACGCCGGAAATATCCAGCAGCAAAGCGCCGCGCGCCGTTTGCTCACTGTTGCTGCCGTTACCGATCTGCATCCAGATCCCAACGCCCACCAGGACCAGAAAAATAAAGAACAGGTTGAGTACCATTTCACGGACGAAGTTCAACACTCGCCACGTCCATTTAAAAAATCCGGCAATAAATCGCCACAGGGTTCGCATGTATTCTTCCTATCTGAGTAACAACGCTTGTACCTTGGTGAGGATAAAGCATTAAGATGTGGCTATCGTAATGACCCATCAGGCAGTTGTCAGCAGGAATCACTGCCTGCGCTGTAACAAAATCTGCTCCCGTGTTAATTTTGTGAATAAATATCATTGCTGGAGTTAATCAAATGGATGCACTAGAACTGCTGGTCAACCGTCGTAGCGCCTCTCGTCTCGCAGAACCGGCGCCTGTCGGAGAGCAATTACAGAACATTCTGCGGGCGGGAATGCGTGTTCCCGATCATAAATCTCTACAGCCATGGCGTTTTTTTGTGATTGAAGGAGAGGGGCGCGACCGCTTCAGCGCCGTACTTGAACAAGGCGCTGTCGCTGCCGGGGCCGATGAGAAAGCGATCGAAAAAGCGCGTAATGCGCCGTTTCGCGCGCCGCTGATTATTACCGTGGTGGCGAAATGCGAAGAAAACCATAAGGTTCCGGTGTGGGAACAGGAGATGTCTGCCGGATGCGCGGTGATGGCGATGCAAATGGCGGCGATTGCGCAAGGGTTTAATGGTATCTGGCGTAGCGGCGCATTAACGGAGAGCGTTATCGTGCGGGAAGCCTTTGAGTGCCGCCCGCAGGATAAAATTGTTGGTTTTCTCTATCTCGGCACGCCGCAGCTCAAAGCGTCAACGACGATCAGTACCCCCGACCCCACGCCGTTTGTGCGTTATTTCTGACGCTGAGGGATAAAACTGTCTGGATTCTGAGCAAAGGCGCGGTAATTCAGACAGTGATACTTACCACATCAGGGAATGAGCGCTACCATAGCGCGAATGCAATGACAGGAGATGTCCATGAGCGAACAAGCCATTCGTTTAACGCAATACAGCCACGGCGCTGGTTGCGGTTGTAAAATTTCCCCTAAAGTGCTGGAGACTATCCTGCATAGCGAGCAGGCGAAGTTCGTCGACCCGAACCTGCTGGTGGGTAATGAAACCCGCGATGATGCGGCGGTTTACGATCTGGGTAATGGCACCAGTATTATCAGCACCACCGACTTCTTTATGCCGATAGTCGATAACCCGTTTGATTTTGGCCGCATTGCGGCAACAAACGCCATCAGCGATATTTTTGCGATGGGCGGCAAACCGATTATGGCGATCGCGATCCTTGGCTGGCCGATTAATACCCTGTCGCCCGATATTGCGCGTGAAGTGACCGAGGGGGGGCGTTTTGCCTGCCGTCAGGCCGGTATCGCGCTGGCGGGCGGACACTCTATTGACGCCCCGGAGCCGATCTTTGGTCTCGCGGTCACAGGCGTAGTGCCGACCGAACGGGTGAAGAAAAACAGTACCGCGCAGGCGGGATGCAAACTCTTTCTGACCAAACCGTTGGGGATTGGCGTGTTGACCACCGCCGAGAAAAAATCGCTGCTTAAGCCTGAACATCAGGGGCTGGCGACGGAAGTCATGTGTCGGATGAACATTGCTGGCGCGGCGTTTGCCAATATCGACGGCGTAAAAGCCATGACTGACGTTACCGGTTTTGGCCTGCTGGGGCACCTGAGCGAGATGTGCCAGGGCGCAGGCGTGCAGGCGCTGCTTTGCTATCAGGACATCCCTAAACTGCCGGGCGTGGAAGAGTATATTGCTCTGGGCGCCGTACCGGGCGGCACAGAGCGCAACTTCGCCAGCTATGGTCATTTGATGGGCGACATGTCGCGTGAAGTTCGTAGCCTGCTGTGCGATCCGCAAACGTCAGGCGGTCTGTTGTTGGCGGTAACGCCGGACGCCGAAGACGATGTTAAAGCCACCGCGGCGGAATTTGGTATCGATCTGACCGCGATTGGCGAACTGGTCGAGGCCCGCGGCGGTCGCGCTATGGTTGAGATTCGTTAACCTGATGCGGTTGTTTATTGCCGAAAAACCGAGTCTGGGGCGCGCCATTGCGGATGTGCTGCCAAAACCGCACCGTAAAGGCGATGGTTTTATTGAGTGCGGAAACGGGCAGGTCGTCACCTGGTGTATTGGTCATTTGCTGGAACAGGCGCAGCCGGATGCGTATGACAGCCGTTATGCGCGCTGGAATCTGGCTGACCTGCCTATCGTGCCGGAAAAATGGCAGCTTCAGCCTCGTCCTTCCGTCACCAAACAGCTCAATGTGATTAAGCGCTTTTTGCATCAAGCCGGTGAAATTATTCACGCCGGCGACCCGGATCGCGAAGGGCAGCTTCTGGTTGATGAAGTGCTGGATTATCTCCAGCTTCCTGCCGAAAAGCGCCAGCAGGTGCGGCGTTGTCTGATAAACGACCTTAACCCGCAGGCGGTCGAGCGTGCTATCGACAGGCTGCGAGCGAACAGCGACTTCGTGCCGCTGTGCGTCTCCGCGCTGGCGCGAGCGCGAGCGGACTGGCTGTATGGCATTAATATGACCCGCGCTTACACGATCCTGGGCCGTAATGCCGGCTATCAGGGCGTGTTATCCGTGGGACGCGTGCAGACGCCGGTACTGGGGCTGGTGGTGCGGCGAGACGAAGAGATTGAGAACTTTGTCGCCAAAGACTTCTTTGAAGTGAAGGCGCACATCGTTACGCCTGCCGACGAGCGTTTTACCGCTATCTGGCAGCCGAGCGAGGCGTGCGAACCTTATCAGGATGAAGAGGGGCGCTTGCTTCATCGTCCGCTGGCGGAGCATGTAGTGAACCGAATCAACGGTCAGCCCGCGCTGGTAACCAGTTATAATGATAAACGGGAATCAGAATCCGCGCCGCTGCCGTTTTCGCTCTCGGCGCTACAGATTGAAGCCGCCAAACGCTTTGGCCTGAGCGCGCAAAACGTGCTTGATATTTGTCAGAAGCTCTATGAAACCCACAAACTGATTACCTATCCGCGTTCCGACTGCCGTTATCTGCCGGAAGAACACTTTGCCGGACGGCAGGCGGTCATGAACGCGATTAGCGTCCACGCCCCGGATTTACTGCCGCAGTCTGTGGTTAATCCTGATACGCGCAATCGCTGCTGGGATGACAAAAAAGTGGATGCGCACCACGCGATTATCCCGACGGCGCGCAGTTCTTCTGTCCATCTGACGGAAAACGAAGCGAAAGTGTACACCCTGATTGCGCGTCAGTATCTGATGCAGTTCTGCCCGGACGCGGTGTTTCGTAAATGCGTTATTGAACTGGAAATCGCCAAAGGGAAATTTGTCGCCAAAGCGCGTTTTCTGGCGGAGGCCGGTTGGCGGACGTTACTGGGCAGTAAAGAGCGCGACGAGGAAAACGACGGTACGCCGCTGCCAGTTGTCGCCAAAGGTGATGAGTTGCTGTGTGAAAAGGGGGAAGTGGTCGAACGCCAAACCCAGCCGCCGCGTCATTTCACCGATGCGACATTGCTTTCCGCGATGACCGGAATTGCCCGCTTCGTGCAGGATAAAGATCTGAAAAAGATCCTGCGCGCGACCGATGGGCTGGGGACGGAAGCCACGCGCGCCGGGATTATTGAGCTGCTGTTCAAACGTAGCTTTCTGACCAAAAAAGGGCGCTACATTCATTCTACCGATGCTGGCAAAGCGTTAATACATTCGCTGCCGGAAATGGCGGCCCGTCCAGATATGACCGCGCACTGGGAATCTGTTTTGACGCAAATCAGCGAAAAGCAGTGCCGTTACCAGGATTTCATGCAACCGCTGGTCGACACGTTATATCAGCTGATCGAGCAGGCTAAGCGCACGCCGGTGAAGCGCTTCAGAGGGATAGTCGCGCCAGGCGGCGGAGAAAAGAAAAAGAGCGCGCCGCGTAAGCGAGCGGGCAAAAAAAGCCCGCCTGCTGAGGAGACAGGCCGTCAGACCGAATAAGCGTAAAGCTATCTGGCCTGACGACGGGATTAAATGACGCCCTGCGCCAGCATGGCGTCGGCGACTTTCACGAAACCGGCGATGTTGGCGCCCTGAACGTAGTTGGTATGCTTATTGTCGCCGCCGTACTCGACACAGGCGTGGTGGATGTCCAGCATAATGTGATGCAGACGGGCGTCCACTTTCTCGGCTTTCCAGCTCAACCGCGCGGCGTTCTGCGCCATTTCCAGCCCCGATGTCGCCACGCCGCCCGCGTTGGCGGCTTTACCCGGCGCAAACAGTACGCCCGCTTCAAGGAAGAGATCGGTCGCTTCAATCGTGGTTGGCATATTTGCCCCTTCCGCCACGGCTTTTACGCCATTGGCAATCAGTACGCGCGCGGCGTCAACGTCCAGTTCGTTCTGCGTCGCGCATGGCAGGGCGATATCCACCGGTACGCTCCAGGGCTGCTGGCCTTCCAGATAGGTTAAGCCAAACTCACGGGCGTAGTCAGCGACGCGACCGTCACGGCTGGCTTTAATTTCACACAGACGCGCCAGCTTCTCTGGCGTGAAGCCACTTTCATCGACCACCGTCCCGCTCGAATCCGACGCGGTAACCACGCGCGCGCCAAAGGCCATCGCTTTCTCAATGGCGTATTGCGCTACGTTGCCGGAGCCGGACACGGCGACGCGCATCCCTTCAAAACCGAGACCATGACGTTTAAGCATCGCTTCGGTGAAGTAGACCAGGCCATAGCCCGTCGCCTCCGGACGAATCAGGCTGCCGCCGAAGGAAAGCCCTTTGCCGGTGAAGACGCAGGCGCTGTTATTGGAAAGCTTGCGCATCATTCCCGCCATAAAGCCCACTTCGCGCCCGCCCACGCCGATATCCCCGGCAGGCACGTCGGTATCCGGCCCTAAATGGCGATACAGTTCAGTCATTAGCGCCTGGCAGAAACGCATCACTTCGCCTTCGCTTTTCCCTTTCGGATCGAAATCGCTGCCGCCTTTACCGCCGCCCATCGGCAACGTGGTGAGGGCATTTTTAAAGGTTTGCTCAAAGCCGAGGAACTTAAGGATGGAAAGGTTTACCGAAGGATGGAAGCGCATACCGCCTTTATAGGGGCCGATAGCAGAGTTGAACTGCACGCGCCAGGCGCGATTTACCTGCACCTGGTTTTTGTCGTCCAGCCACACTACGCGAAACTGAATTACGCGCTCTGGTTCAACCAAACGTTCCAGTAAAGACATGTGGCGGTAACGGGGGTTTTGTTCAAGAAACGGCCACAGGGTGGTCATGACTTCACGGACGGCTTGCGCGAACTCGGTTTGATGCGGGTCGCGCTTTTGTACATGGTTGAGGAACGATTCCAGAGAACATGTCTGATCCATAGATATAAAAACCTCTTATATATTAATGTGGTTGTATTTGCGTTTTATCAGAATATGTATTTGCAGTTTTCGACTATACCATCAGCAATGTGACGGTAAGCAAGAAAAAAATGACGCTGCTAAGTAAATTCATAACGGGGCGAGGGTCATAACTAAAAGCGATGACAAAAGAGGATTAAAGTTTTCACGGCGGCTTACCGTTATACTGAGAATATACTTAGAAAAATAAGGAAATCCTATGTGCCGAAGCCTCGTGGTCGCCGTGATGGCGATAATGCCAATGGTCGGGCTGGCAAACCAGAACAGTCGTCCTGATATTCAGGTGAATGTCCCGCCGGAAGTTTTCAGCACGCGCGGTCAGTCGTCCCAGCCCTGCATTCAGTGCTGCGTTTACCAGGATCAGAATTACTCCGAAGGCGCGGTAATAAAAGTGGAAGGCGTCTTGCTCCAGTGCCAGCGTGACGAAAAAACCATCAGCACGAATCCGTTAGTCTGGCGTCGCGTAAAGCCATAAACGCCTGCAATAGCGGAATATCCGCCGGGGCGAGGGGGTACTCCAGCGCCTCTTCCGGCGTACACCAGGCTAATGCCTGATGTTCCAGCGCACGTATCAGACCGTTAAACGCAGGCACATGCCAGGCGTGCAAATGAATTCGTCGGCCAGACACGTCGCGTTGATGACTGGCGATATAGACGCCGGGCGTGGCGTCAATCCCTAACTCTTCGCGTAGCTCGCGGATAAGCGCCTGCGGCTGGGTTTCGCCGGGTTCGACTTTACCGCCAGCAAACTCCCATAAACCGGCTTGATCCGCATGAGCTGGGCGCTGGGCCAGCAGAATTTTGCCGTCGCGTTCAATGATGGCGGCAACAACATCGAGTTTTTTTATCATTGTCGTTAAGGTCGTTATTCCTGCCGGGAAGCGTCGCGCTATCCCGGCCTTACGGTTAATCAGAAAGCGGAATCAAACACGAAACGTCGCCCAGACCGGCGCATGGTCGGAGGGTTTTTCCATACTGCGAATGTCGTAGTCTATACCGGTTTCTGCGCAACGTTCCGCCAGCGGAGCGCTTGCCAGCAAGAGGTCGATACGCAGTCCGCGATTATCCACGAAACCTTTTGAGCGGTAATCAAACCACGAAAATTTATCCATCGTTTGCGGATTCGCCTGACGGAACGTGTCCACTAATCCCCACTTCAGTAACCGCGACATCCATTCACGCTCCTCCGGCAGGAAGGAGCATTTACCGGTACGCAGCCAGCGTTTGCGGTTCTCTTCGCCGATGCCAATATCCAGATCGGTCGGGCTGATATTCATGTCGCCCATAATTAATACCGGATTATCGCACTTGAGTTCCGTTTCAAGATAGTTTTGCAAGTTCTGATAAAACTGCGCTTTCGCGGGGAACTTCAACGGATGATCCCGGCTTTCCCCCTGCGGGAAATAGCCGTTAATGACGGTGATATTACCCAGCGGTGAGGGGATTTCCGCCATGATAATGCGGCGTTGCGCCTCTTCGCCATCATCCGGGAAACCGCGTCTGACGGAAATGGGCGTGGCTTTTGTTAGCAGCGCGACGCCGTAATGGCCCTTTTGTCCATGATAGAAAACGTTATAGCCCAGCTTCGCGACCTCTTCGAGCGGGAACATTTCGTCGTGGACTTTTGTCTCCTGTAGACCGATCACATCGGGCTGGTGTTTTTCGACAATCGCTTCAAGCTGATGGGGACGGGCGCGCAGGCCGTTGATATTAAAAGAGACAAATTTCATAGTCACTGCCACTTTGCAAGGTGAATCGTGTTGGGATGGTAACAGAAATTTTACCGGGTGACTGCCACTCATCGTCAGATTCGGCCAATGGAAGCGTATGGTGTTTTCTATAGCGCGAAAATGGCACGGTTTGCGTGCAGATGCGCCAGAACGGGGCGGTAATTTCCAGTAAATTTCGTATAAGATCACAATTCCAGAATTATATTTGGCAACTGAATAATATTTCGCTTTTTCCTCTTTTTAGCCACCGATTATGCGGAAATATTCACTTTTCATGCAGTAAAAGTGAATATCGCTACGCTGTAACCCATTGATTTACCGTTTATCACTTCTGTTTATGCAATGTTAACGCTGGCTGGCACGAATGCTGCAATCTACATTTACAGCGCAAACACTCATATTAATTAACATATAAATAACTTTATTTTTACCAAAAGAGGTCGCTATGTCTCTGTCAGTTACGCGTGAAAACTTTGATGAATGGATGGTGCCAGTATACATTCCCGCGCCTTTTATTCCTGTACGCGGAGAAGGCTCACGCCTGTGGGATCAGCAGGGGAAAGAGTACATTGATTTTGCTGGCGGGATCGCGGTCAACGCCTTGGGACATGCGCATCCGGCGCTGCGCGAGGCGTTAAATGAACAGGCGAATCGCTTCTGGCATACCGGGAACGGTTACACCAATGAACCGGCGCTTCGACTGGCGAAAAAACTGATTGACGCGACCTTCGCCGAACGCGTTTTCTTTTGTAATTCAGGCGCTGAAGCAAATGAAGCAGCATTAAAACTGGCACGCAAATATGCCCACGATCGTGTCGGCAATCATAAAAGCGGCATTGTGGCCTTTAAAAACGCGTTCCATGGTCGCACGCTCTTTACCGTCAGCGCTGGCGGTCAACCCACCTATTCACAGGACTTTGCGCCGCTGCCGCCGGATATTCGTCATGCAGCCTATAACGATCTGAACTCCGCCAGCGCGCTAATTGATGACAATACCTGCGCCGTAATCGTAGAGCCTGTGCAGGGCGAGGGCGGCGTGATCCCCGCCACGAAAGCTTTTTTGCAGGGGCTGCGTGAATTGTGCGACCGGCATCAGGCGTTACTGATTTTTGATGAGGTGCAGACGGGCGTCGGACGTACCGGCGAACTGTATGCATATATGCATTATGGCGTTACGCCCGATATCCTGACGACTGCTAAAGCGTTGGGTGGGGGCTTCCCGATCGGCGCGATGCTGACCACGCAAGACTATGCCAGCGTTATGACGCCAGGCACGCATGGCACCACCTACGGCGGTAATCCGCTGGCGACGGCAGTTGCCGGAAAAGTACTGGATATCATCAATACGCCGGAGATGCAAAACGGCGTCAGACAGCGCCACGATGCGTTTATTGAACGTCTAAATACCCTTAATGTGCGTTTTGGCATGTTCAGTGAAATTCGCGGGCTGGGGCTACTGCTTGGCTGTGTGCTACAGACGAAGTTTGCCGGAAAAGCCAAACTCATCGCCCAGGAAGCGGCAAAAGCAGGCGTGATGGTGCTCATTGCCGGTGGCGACGTGGTGCGTTTTGCGCCAGCGTTAAATGTGAGCGACGAGGAGATAGCCACCGGGCTTGATCGTTTTGCCCTGGCGTGCGAACGCCTTCAGGCGGGAGGCGCATCATGCGGGTGATTCGTCCTGTCGAACATGCGGATATCGCCGCGCTGATGCAGCTTGCAGGCAAAACGGGCGGCGGCTTAACCTCGCTACCGGCAAATGAAGCGACGCTGGCGGCCCGCATTGAACGCGCGCTAAAAACCTGGTCCGACGAGCTGCCAAAAGGCGAACAAGGGTATGTATTCGTTCTCGAGGACAGTGAAACGGGTGAGGTCGGCGGGATCTGCGCCATTGAGGTCGCGGTCGGTCTTAACGACCCCTGGTATAACTATCGTGTCGGTACGCTGGTTCATGCCTCCAAAGAGCTGAATGTATATAACGCGTTGCCAACATTATTCCTGAGTAATGATCACACTGGTAGCAGTGAGCTTTGCACGCTGTTTCTCGATCCCGAATGGCGTAAAGAGGGTAACGGCTACCTGTTGTCAAAATCGCGCTTTATGTTTATGGCCGCGTTTCGCGATAAATTCAATGAGAAAGTGGTGGCGGAAATGCGCGGCGTCATTGACGAGCACGGTTATTCTCCCTTCTGGCAAAGTCTCGGCAAACGCTTTTTCTCTATGGATTTCAGCCGGGCGGATTTTTTATGCGGTACCGGGCAAAAAGCGTTTATCGCCGAGCTGATGCCCAAACATCCTATTTATACCCACTTCTTATCTGAAGAGGCACAGGCCGTGATTGGCGAAGTCCACCCGCAAACGGCGCCAGCCCGCGCGGTGCTGGAAAAGGAAGGCTTTCGCTATCGCCACTATATCGACATCTTCGACGGTGGGCCGACGCTGGAGTGTGATATTGACCGCGTGCGGGCTATTCGTAAAAGCCGACTGGTGGAAGTCGCGGAAGGGCAACCCGCGCCTGGCGACTATCCGGCATGTCTGGTCGCCAATGAAAACTATCACCACTTTCGGGCCGCGCTGGTGCGTGCCGATCCGCAGACTTCACGACTTGTACTGACCGCCGCGCAGTTGGATGCGCTGAAATGTCGCGCGGGCGACCACGTTCGGCTGGTACGCCTTTGCGCTGAGGAGAAAACCGTATGACGCTATGGATAAACGGCGACTGGATAACCGGTCAGGGCGAACGCCGCCGCAAAACGAACCCGGTGAGCGCGGAGATACTTTGGCAGGGGAATGACGCTAATGCGGCACAGGTCGCCGAGGCCTGTCAGGCGGCGCGTGAGGCGTTTCCTCGTTGGGCCAGACAGCCTTTTGCGGCACGACAGGCTATCGTAGAGAAATTTGCCGCCCTGCTGGAGGCGCATAAAGCCGATCTCACGGAGGTCATCGCGCGTGAAACCGGTAAACCGCGCTGGGAGGCGGCAACGGAAGTGACGGCGATGATCAATAAGATTGCCATCTCGATTAAGGCTTACCACGCCAGAACAGGCGAACAAAAAAGCGAACTTGTCGATGGCGCCGCGACTTTGCGCCATCGTCCTCACGGTGTGCTGGCGGTATTCGGCCCTTATAACTTTCCCGGCCATTTACCGAATGGCCATATTGTGCCCGCGTTGCTGGCAGGCAATACGCTGATTTTCAAACCTAGCGAGCTAACGCCATGGACCGGGGAAACGGTAATAAAACTCTGGGAACGGGCGGGGCTACCGGCAGGCGTTCTTAATCTGGTGCAGGGCGGCCGGGAGATCGGACAAGCGCTGAGTTCGCTCGACGATCTCGACGGACTGCTGTTTACCGGCAGCGCCAGTACCGGATATCAGCTTCATCGCCAGCTATCCGGCCAGCCGGAAAAAATCCTGGCCCTTGAAATGGGCGGAAACAACCCGCTCATTATTGAGGATGCGACAAATATGGATGCGGCGGTACATCTGACGCTGCAATCGGCGTTTATTACCGCCGGACAGCGCTGCACCTGCGCGCGACGCCTTCTGGTAAAACAGGGTGCGCAGGGAGATGCATTTCTGGCGCGGCTGGTTGACGTCGCCGGACGTCTGCAGCCCGGCAGATGGGACGACGATCCGCAGCCGTTTATCGGCGGACTGATTTCAGCGCAGGCGGCACAGCATGTGATGGAGGCCTGGCGTCAACGAGAGGCATTAGGCGGTCGCACGCTACTGGCGCCGCGGAAGGTCAAAGAGGGAACCTCTCTGCTGACGCCTGGCATCATTGAGCTGACCGGCGTCGCGGATGTGCCGGATGAAGAGGTGTTTGGTCCGCTGCTGAACGTCTGGCGTTATGCGCATTTCGATGAGGCGATTCGTCTGGCGAATAATACCCGTTTTGGTCTGTCGTGTGGGCTGGTGTCGACGGATCGCGCGCAGTTCGAACAGCTCTTGCTGGAGGCACGGGCAGGGATCGTTAACTGGAATAAACCGCTCACCGGGGCAGCGAGTACTGCGCCGTTTGGTGGTGTCGGCGCGTCTGGCAACCATCGACCCAGCGCCTGGTATGCCGCCGATTATTGCGCCTGGCCGATGGCTAGTCTGGAGTCTCCCGAACTGACGTTGCCTGCGACATTAAGCCCCGGCCTCGACTTTTCTCGCAGGGAGGCGGTATGACGGCGCATGAAGTTAATTTTGACGGGCTGGTGGGGCTTACGCACCATTATGCCGGGCTATCCTTCGGCAATGAGGCATCGACCCGCCACCGTTTTCAGGTGTCGAATCCTCGTCTGGCAGTAAAGCAGGGGCTGCTAAAGATGAAGGCTTTGGCGGATGCCGGCTTTCCCCAGGCGGTGATCCCGCCGCATGAGCGGCCTTTTATTCCGGCGTTGCGTCAGCTCGGCTTCACGGGTAGCGATGAGCAGATTCTGGATAAGGTTGCGCGTCAGGCGCCACGCTGGCTTTCCAGCGTGAGTTCCGCGTCGCCAATGTGGGTTGCGAATGCGGCGACGGTTTGCCCATCGGCAGACGCGCTGGACGGGAAAGTTCACCTGACGGTGGCGAATTTAAACAATAAATTTCATCGCGCTCTTGAGGCGCCTGTTACCGAAGCGCTGCTACGCGCCATATTTCGCGATGAAAGTCAGTTTTCAGTGCATAGCGCGTTACCGCAGGTCGCATTATTGGGAGATGAAGGCGCGGCGAATCATAACCGTCTTGGCGGCGAGTATGGTTCGGCAGGCGTGCAGCTTTTTGTCTATGGGCGCGAAGAGGAGAATGAAATACGACCCGCTCGTTATCCGGCGCGCCAGAGCCGCGAAGCCAGCGAGGCCGTGGCGCGTCTTAATCAGGTGAATCCGCAACAGGTTATCTTCGCTCAGCAAAACCCGGAGGTCATCGATCAAGGCGTATTCCATAATGATGTCATCGCCGTTTCGAATCGACAGGTATTGTTTTGTCACGAAGCGGCATTTGCCCGGCAGAAAGTGCTCATTAATCAGTTGCGTACGCGCGTTGACGGTTTTATGGCGATAGAGGTGCCCGCCGGAGAGGTTTCTGTATCAGATGCTGTGGCCACCTACCTGTTTAATAGTCAGTTGTTAAGCCGTGACGACGGCTCAATGCTGTTAGTGTTGCCGCGGGAATGTCAGGACCATGTCGGCGTCTGGCGCTATCTGAATAAGCTGGTGGCGGAGGATAACCCCATCAGCGCGATGCAGGTGTTTGATTTGCGAGAAAGTATGGCCAACGGCGGCGGCCCGGCCTGTCTGCGATTACGCGTGGTGTTAACAGAAGAAGAACGACGGGCGGTGAATCCAGCGGTAATGATGAATGACGCTCTGTTTACGGCCCTTAACGCGTGGGCGGATCGTTATTATCGCGATCGCCTGACCGCTGCCGATCTGGCCGATCCGTTATTATTGCGAGAAGGCCGGGAGGCGCTGGATGTGTTAACGCGTCTGCTGGATTTGGGGTCGGTTTATCCTTTCCAGCAAACGGGGGCGGCTGATGGATAACTTTCTGGCGTTGACGCTAAGCGGCACGACACCACGGGTGACGCAGGGGAAGGGCGCGGGTTTTCGCTGGCGCTGGTTAGGCCATGGTCTGCTTGAACTCACGCCCGATGCGCCGGTCGACCGTGCGTTAATTCTTTCTGCGGGGATACACGGTAATGAAACCGCGCCGGTCGAGATGCTGGATAAGCTGCTGTCGGCGCTGTATTCAGGCAGCTTGACGTTAACGTGGCGAATGCTGGTGGTACTCGGCAATCCGCAGGCGCTGGCGGCGGGAATACGCTATTGTCACAGCGATATGAACCGTATGTTTGGCGGGCGTTGGCAGTCCTTTGCCGAAAGCGATGAAACGCGGCGGGCGCGTGAGCTGGAGCTAAGTCTGGAGACCTTCTTTTCCTCTGGTCAGGCGCGGGTACGCTGGCATCTGGATCTGCATACCGCCATTCGTGGCTCGCATCATTTGCGTTTTGGCGTATTACCGCAGCGCGACCGCCCGTGGGAGACAGATTTTCTGGCGTGGCTGGGCGCGGCAGGACTGGAGGCGTTGGTATTTCATCAGGCGCCCGGCGGTACGTTTACGCACTTTAGCTCTGAACATTTCGGCGCGCTTTCCTGTACGCTGGAGTTGGGAAAGGCGTTGCCGTTTGGGCAAAACGATCTGACGCAGTTCAATGTAACCTCGCAGGCGTTGTCGGCGCTGCTGAGCGGTGTCGAAACGTCAACCTCGTCTTCGCCGCCGCTACGCTATCGGGTGGTGTCGCAAATCACGCGTCACAGCGACAAGTTCGCGCTTTATATGGATGCGCAAACGCTGAATTTTACTGCCTTTGCGAAGGGAACGTTGCTGGCCGAGGAGGGGGATAAGCGCGTGACGGTGACGCATGACGTTGAATATGTTCTCTTTCCTAATCCCTCTGTCGCCTGCGGATTGCGGGCTGGATTAATGCTGGAAAGACTGCCCTGATAAATGTCCCTGTAAGCTCACGTTAGGATTACAGGGATGATTTGGGACACAGTTTCATGCTATTACGGATTATTCCTGGAGAATTGCTTTATTAATAAGCGTTGCTGCGTTATAGTTCTGCATAATTGCTGCTATATCATGCTGTTGTATATTTCTCTTTCAACTCTGCGCAATTTATTCTTTTTTTCTTCACAATTGGCGAAAAAGTGTTTTTTATACTTTCATTGTTTTACCGTTGTTCTGACTAATTGACGCTAAGACGGTTAAAGTTAATCACGACAACACGGCGCTGTTTTAAATATGCCGTAAAAATAACTGAAAGGAAGGATGGAAATATGCGTAAACTGACTGCTCTATTTGTTGCCTCTACCCTGGCGATGGGTGCTGCGAATCTGGCTCATGCCGCCGAGACTACCACCGCCGCGCCAGCGGATGCGAAGCCAATGATGCAGCATAAAGGTAAATTTGGCCCACATCACGATATGATGTTTAAAAACCTGAACCTGACGGACGCACAGAAGCAACAAATTCGCGACATTATGAAAGCGCAGCGCGAGCAAATGAAACGTCCGCCGCTGGAAGAGCGTCGCGCCATGCATGATATTATTGCCAGCGATACCTTCGATAAAGCCAAAGCCGAAGCGCAAATTACGAAAATGGAAGCGCAGCGCAAGGCCAATATGCTGGCGCATATGGAAACCCAGAATAAAATTTATAACGTTCTGACGCCGGAGCAGAAAAAGCAATATAACGCTAATTTTGAGAAGCGTCTGACAGAACGCCCGGCGCAAGAAGGTAAAATGCCTGCTGCGGCAGAATAACTTTCCGCATAATTTAAGACCGCCGGTCTTGTCGACAACACAATCGTTGAGGTGGACAGGATCGGCGGTTTTCTTTATGACTGGCGACAGTCGGTGTGCAGTTCAATGATCTCATATTGACCTGACATTAACGGTTTACAGAGAATCTTATAGCCGTCCTGATCAAAACCCGCAGGTGTGCGCACCAGGGTGGCGGCCTCATCCAGCGAGGGTACCGCCCCCAGCCATAACCAATTGTTGATAATGTGGAACTGGGTCATTTGTGGGCGGCTCTCTTTTAACGCGATAGCGCCTTTCCAGGGCCAGCAAACCACACGTAACCGTTCCAGCGAGGCCTGCAGACGAAGAAAATGCGCCTGCGGGGTTTCTTGCCCACAGCACGCGCCAGCGCAGCGCTTCAGAGCGAAACGAAAACAGGCGCGCCCACGGCTTACCGGTTCAAGCCCCAGCAGGCCATAACACAATTTTTGTTCATCGGCGAGGTTCTGTAAGCTTTGCAGCGCCGCCCGACGGTTGGCGAAGAGGCCAAACAGGTTTGGCTCATGGGAAAAATCGACGCTGCGGGCGGAAACGACCTCAATCTTTTGTTCGCTCAACTGTAGCGAGCAAAGCTGGCGATTACGACGTAACCGCTTGTTAAACAGCGGCTGTTGTTCTTTGATCAGCCGTGCCTCCAGCAGCAACGCGCCCATTTCCCCAGCGGTGCAGATCCAGCTTATCCGCCGCGCCTGTCGCAGCATAGTGGCCTCGTCAGGCGTTCGCAGATGTGAAAGCACCCGGCTGCGAATATTCACGCTTTTACCGATATAAAGCGGCAGCGTATCGCTTTCGCTATGAAATACATAGACGCCCGGTAAGGCTGGCAATTCGCTGAGGAAAGGACGTAAATGTTCTGGATATTCGTAAATGGCCGCCGCTTCAAACTCAAGGCGGGGGGCTGATTGACGCCGTACCACAGTGATCTCCGTTAACTGGTTATTCATCCAGTATAACAGCGGGTGGGTGATTAAAAAAGAGGCTGGGAAGAGAGGAGGCCGGATAGAAGAGCGATATCCGGCACAACAGTAGAAGTACGATTACTTTTTCCAAAAGTCGTCGAATACCGTAATCGGCAAACGGCGCTTATGTTCAGTTTTTACATACCAGCCTTCGATAGTTTTAGCGATGGCGGAGTCCAGCGTTTTGCCTTCCAGGTAATCGTCAATATTGTCATACGTTACGCCCAGCGCGGCTTCATCAGGCAGTGAAGGGCGGTCGTCTTCCAAATCGGCGGTGGGGACTTTTTTATACAGATGCTCAGGACAGCCCAGTGCTGCGAGAAGCTGTTTGCCCTGGCGTTTGTTAAGGCGATGAAGCGGGTTAATATCGGTACCGCCATCGCCATATTTGGTGAAGAACCCGGTTATCGCTTCCGCCGCATGGTCGGTGCCCACCACGACGCCGTGAGTCATACCGGCGATGCTATATTGCGCTTTCATTCGCTCACGCGCTTTTTCATTGCCGCGAACAAAATCGCTCAGCTCAATTCCCGCTTCGCGCAGCGCCTGCTCGCTGGCGAGGACGGCGCCTTTAATATTGACGGTGAGTACTCTGTCCGGCTGAATAAAAGCGATGGCGTCCTGGCAATCCTGTTCATCGGCCTGCGCGCCATAAGGCAGACGAACGGCGATAAACTGCAGCGCATTATCACCGGTCTCTTCCCGCAATTCGGCGATAGCCATCTGGCTGAGTTTCCCGGCCAGCGTCGAATCCTGCCCGCCGCTGATGCCTAACACCAGCGATTTCAAAAAGGGATAGGTTTTCAGGTACGCTTTAAGAAAATCCACGCTGCGGCGAATTTCTTCTTCAGGGTTGATATGCGGTTTCGCGCCAAGCGCCTGGATTATCTCTTGCTGCAGAGTCATTTAACCCCCTTCGACATTAAAAAAATGAATCTTTACCCTGTTAAAGCTAACCCTTCGCCGCTGAAACGACAAGGTTTGGCGGGCTAAGCGGTGTTTAAAACAACATATCGCTGCGTTAGAGAATTTTCCGAAAGACTTTTTGTGGCGAGGCGCGGCTTGAAAAATGTTCTGATGTATTCCAGGCTTACATAACACGCTGATAAACAAGAGGACGGAAAATGAACAAGAACGTAGCAGGAATTTTAAGCGCAGCGGCGGTAATGACTATGCTGGCAGGCTGTACGGCGTATGATCGTACAAAAGACCAATTTGTTGAGCCTGTCGTTAAAGATGTTAAAAAAGGAATGAGCAGGGCGCAAGTTGCGCAGATTGCGGGCAAACCGTCATCTGAAGTGAGCATGATTCATGCGCGTGGTACCTGTCAGACCTACATCCTGGGTCAACGTGATGGTAAAGCGGAAACCTACTTTGTTGCGCTGGATGATACCGGGCACGTGATTAACTCCGGCTACCAGACCTGTGCGGAGTACGACACTGACCCACAGGCGCCGAAGCAGTAACAACTGTACATTGCCTGAACATTCAAGGAAACCGGCCTGCGAGCCGGTTTTTTTGTGCCTGCCATAACCTTATTTATTATCGCGAATTATTTGCCCGAAATGTGAGGGGGGTCATAACGCCAGGTCAATGAGAGACAATTTAGTGGGTCAAGGAAATACCATCCGGCGGTCCGATCCCGTATACTCATTTCAGCCACCTAAAAAAGTAAATCCGGTTACGCAAGTCGCCCAGAGTATGGATGCAGGTTGAGGCTTGCGGCGTATCTGGTTGACAGATAATCGCACATGAGGAAGGTTTTTATGGAAAAGAAACACATTTATCTGTTTTGTTCTGCGGGCATGTCAACATCGTTACTGGTATCAAAAATGCGCGCTCAGGCTGAAAAATATGAAGTGCCGGTGATTATTGAAGCATTCCCTGAAACCCTGGCCGGTGAAAAAGGCCCGGCAGCGGACGTCGTGTTATTAGGCCCGCAAATTGCTTATATGCTCCCCGAAATTCAGCGTTTATTACCCGGTAAACCGGTAGAAGTCATTGATTCAATGTTGTACGGCAAGGTAGATGGCTTAGGCGTGCTTAAAGCTGCGGTAGCGGCAATTAAAAAAGCCGCCGCGAATTAATTATTTTTTAATTTTTCCCGTCAAAGAGTTATTTCATACACTAACCGCAATATTTTATTGCGGTATTTAAGGGTATTTTTCTATGAGTAACGTTATTGCTTCACTTGAAAAGGTACTCCTTCCTTTTGCTGTAAAAATAGGAAAGCAGCCACACGTTAATGCAATCAAGAACGGCTTTATTCGTTTAATGCCATTAACCCTTGCGGGGGCGATGTTTGTATTAATTAATAACGTTTTCCTGAGCTTTGGGGAGGGGTCGTTTTTTTATTCCATGGGCATTCGGCTTGATGCCTCAACCATTGAAACTCTTAATGGATTGAAAGGCATCGGCGGGAACGTCTATAACGGCACATTGGGCATTATGTCGCTCATGGCGCCATTTTTTATCGGCATGGCGCTGGCGGAAGAGCGCAAGGTTGATGCGCTGGCCGCCGGATTGCTTTCCGTGGCGGCATTTATGACCGTAACGCCGTATAGTGTCGGCGAGGCCTATGCCGTAGGCGCTAACTGGCTGGGCGGCGCGAATATTATCTCCGGTATTATTATTGGCCTGGTGGTCGCGGAGATGTTTACATTTATTGTCCGGCGCAACTGGGTGATTAAGCTACCGGACAGCGTACCGGCTTCGGTGTCTCGTTCATTCTCAGCATTAATTCCCGGCTTTATTATTCTCTCTATTATGGGGATTATTGCCTGGGCGCTGTCTAATTACGGTTCTAACTTCCATCAGATTATTATGGACACTATCTCTACGCCGCTGGCATCGCTGGGTAGCGTGGTAGGGTGGGCATATGTCATTTTTGTACCGCTGCTGTGGTTCTTTGGTATTCATGGTTCGCTGGCGCTGACCGCGCTGGATAGCGGCATCATGACGCCCTGGGCGCTGGAAAACATCTCTATTTACCAGCAGTATGGCTCCGTCGATGCGGCGCTGGAAGCCGGTAAAACGTTCCATATCTGGGCGAAACCGATGCTGGATTCTTATATCTTCCTCGGTGGCAGCGGCGCAACGCTGGGTCTGATCATCGCTATCTTCCTGGCATCCCGTCGCGCGGACTATCGCCAGGTGGCAAAACTGGCGCTGCCGTCAGGTATCTTCCAGATTAACGAACCCATCCTGTTTGGCCTGCCGATTATTATGAACCCGGTGATGTTTATCCCCTTCATTCTGGTACAGCCGATTCTGGCGGCGATTACGCTGGTGGCTTACTATTTGGGTATTATTCCGCCGATTACCAATATTGCGCCGTGGACCATGCCAACCGGGCTGGGGGCGTTCTTTAACACCAACGGCAGCGTCGCCGCATTACTGGTTGCGCTATTTAACCTGGCGGTCGCTACCCTGATTTATCTCCCCTTCGTGGTGGTGGCTAACAAAGCGCAGAACGCCATTGAGCAGGAAGAAAGCGAAGAAGATATCGCTAACGCACTGAAATTCTAAACTCCGCGTCGGCATGGGATGCCATGCCGGGCTGAATCAGAGGAAAGACTATGTTTGATCTTGAAAATGTTGTAGATAACCAGACAGCGGCTGAGGAACTCGAAGAAGTCGTTATGGGGCTTATCATCAATTCTGGTCAGGCGCGCAGCCTGGCATATGGCGCGCTCAGAAAAGCGAAAGAAGGCGACTTTGAGGCGGCGAAAGCGATGATGGACCAGTCGCGCATAGCGCTCAATGAAGCGCATCTTGTGCAGACAAAACTCATCGAAGGCGATCAGGGCGAAGGCAAAATGAAAGTCAGTCTGGTCCTGGTTCACGCTCAGGATCATTTGATGACCTCAATGCTGGCTCGTGAACTGATCGCTGAGTTGATTGAGCTCCATGAGAAACTGAAATAACAGGGGGCGGATGATGCAGCTACAGGTTAACGCAACGGAAATCAAAACGGTTTATGAGCAGCAGCTCTTCAATGGCAAAAATTTCCATGTGTTTATCTATAACAAGACGGAAAGCGTCACCGGGCTGCATCAGCACGACTATTATGAATTTACCCTGGTATTAACCGGACGTTATTACCAGGAGATTAACGGGAAGCGTGTGCTGCTGGAACGTGGAGATTTTGTTTTTATCCCGGTGGGGTCGAATCACCAAAGTTTCTATGAGTTTGGCGCAACGCGTATTCTGAACGTAGGAATTAGTAAACGTTTTTTTGAACAGCATTATCTTCCGTTACTGCCGTTTTGTTTTGTGGCATCGCAGGTATATAGGGCGAATAGCACCTTCCTTACCTATATTGAAACGGTGATTGCGTCGTTGAATTTTCGCGGCAATGGGCTCGACGAATTTATCGAAGTGGTGACATTTTATATTATAAACCGCTTACGTCATTACCGCGAAGAGCAGGTTTATGATGATATTCCACAATGGCTGAAAGCAACCGTGGAGATAATGCATGATAAAACGCAGTTTGGCGAACATGCGCTGGAAAATATGGTGCGCCTGTCGGCAAAATCCCAGGAGTATCTGACGCGCGCCACCCGACGTTATTACAGCAAAACGCCGATGCAAATCATTAATGAGATTCGCATTAATTTTGCCAAGAAACAGTTGGAAATGACCAACTATTCGGTTACGGATATTGCTTATGAAGCCGGGTATAGCAGTCCAAGTCTGTTTATTAAAACGTTTAAGAAGATGACCTCATTTACGCCGAATAGTTATCGGAAGCGATTGACGGAAATTAATGAGTAACGGTTTGCATTGCTCGATTAATTACATTTCACGCTTGCCCCAATAGCGCGGGGAACGTCACGCTATTTCTTACGAGCGGGCATAGCGTAATACATATCAGTGTCATACACTGAAGGGAGATATTATGAGCCAGAAATTAAAAGTCGTCACTATTGGTGGCGGGAGCAGCTACACCCCTGAATTACTTGAAGGCTTTATTAAGCGCTACCATGAATTACCTGTCACCGAATTATGGCTGGTTGATGTTGAAGACGGGAAAGAGAAGCTGGGCATTATTTATGATCTCTGCCAGCGAATGATTGATAAAGCAGGCGTTCCGCTAAAATTGTATAAAACGCTGGATCGCCGGGAAGCGCTGAAAGACGCTAATTTTGTCACTACCCAGCTACGCGTTGGTCAACTCAAAGCCCGTGAGCTGGACGAGCGTATCCCGCTTAGCCACGGCTATCTGGGGCAAGAAACCAACGGCGCTGGCGGTTTATTTAAAGGGTTGCGTACCATTCCGGTTATTTTTGACATCATTAAGGATGTTGAAGAATTATGTCCGAATGCGTGGGTCATTAACTTTACTAACCCGGCGGGGATGGTGACGGAAGCGGTTTATCGTCATACCAACTTTAAAAAATTCATCGGCGTATGTAATATTCCTGTCGGCATGAAAATGTTTATTCATGACGTGCTGGCGCTGAATGAGAATGACGATCTTTCCATTGACCTGTTTGGTCTAAACCATATGGTCTTTATTAAAGACGTGCTGGTGAATGGTACCTCACGGTTCGCAGAATTACTGGATGGCGTGGCGTCCGGTCAGTTGAAAGCGTCAACCGTAAAAAATATCTTTGATCTGCCGTTTAGTGAAGGATTGATTCGCTCGCTGAACATGCTGCCGTGCTCTTATTTGTTGTATTACTTCAAGCAAAAAGAGATGTTGGCGATTGAAATGGGCGAATATTACAAAGGCGGCGCGCGCGCTCAGGTCGTACAAAAAGTGGAGAAACAACTCTTCGACTTGTACAAAAATCCTGAGCTAAACGTGAAGCCGAAAGAGCTTGAGCAACGCGGCGGCGCTTATTATTCCGATGCCGCTTGTGAAGTCATTAACGCTATTTATAATGACAAGCAGACTGAGCATTACGTTAATATTCCACATCATGGGCATGTCGAGAATATCCCGGCGGACTGGGCGGTGGAAATGACCTGCATTCTGGGACGCAATGGCGCGACGCCGCACCCGCGTATCACCCGTTTTGACGAAAAAGTGCTGGGGCTTATCCACACTATTAAAGGATTTGAGGTCGCGGCCAGCAATGCGGCGCTGAGCGGAAACTTTAATGATGTGCTGCTGGCGCTTAACCTGAGTCCGCTGGTGCATTCCGACCGCGACGCAGAAGTCCTGGCGCGTGAACTCATTCTGGCGCATGAAAAATGGCTGCCTAATTTTGCCGCTTGCATCGAAGCGCTGAAAGGTAAGCACCACTGACAGAGGTAGGCTATGGAACGCGTGTTGATTGTGAATGCCGATGATTTTGGCCTGAGTAAAGGGCAAAATTACGGCATTGTTGAAGCATATCGCAACGGCGTTGTGACCTCCACGACGGCGCTGGTCAATGGCGAGGCTATTGATCATGCGGCGCAGCTTAGCCGCGAGCTGCCTGCGCTTGGGGTGGGAATGCATTTTGTTTTGACGTTAGGCAAACCGGTGTCAGAGATGCCGGGCCTGACGCGAGACGGCCTGTTGGGGAAATGGATCTGGCAAATGGCGGAGGAGGATACGCTTCCGCTGGATGAAATTGCGCATGAACTGGCGTGTCAGTATCAGCGTTTCATCGACGTATTTGGCCGCGAGCCAACGCATCTCGACAGCCACCATCATGTGCATATGTTCCCGCAAATTTTCCCCATCGTCGCTCGCTTTGCGGCGCAGCGCGGGATTGCGTTACGTATTGACCGCCAGACGGTGTTGAATGCAGACGATCTGCCGTCGGATTTGCGCAGCACTCAAGGATTTAGTAGTGAATTTTACGGCGAGGAGATCACCGAAGCATGCTTTTTACGCATTTTGGATGCCTCGGCGCATCGAGGAGAGGCCTCGCTGGAGGTGATGTGTCATCCGGCGTTTGTGGACAACATTATTCGCCAGAGCGCCTATTGTTACCCCCGCTTAACTGAACTGGAGGTGTTGACGTCTGCGTCACTCAAGGCAGCGATTGCGGAACGTGGATATCGTCCTGGCAGTTTTCTTGATATTTAGCTCCTGAGTTTGCGGCGCAAGAATGCGCCGCATTTTTTGCTGTTTATGCAGGAATCGCGTTAATTTTCCCCGCACGCGACCAGACACGATGTGCTGCCATCAGCGTCAGCAGAGTGTCCATAAAGTGGTGGTCAACGTTATCTGCCTCAACAAGTCCTTCTTCCCCCTGGCTATCAATGTTTAAAAGCGCCTTAAACCGTCGGGCGTCGCCTGCCAGTGCGATGGGCTTCAGATGTTTGTAGGCTTCCAGAAGGTAGTAACGGGCATCGCCGCAACTCTCGATATCGGCAATATTGCCGCACGGTACTATTACCGCATCGACCGTTAGCGACGGCGCGCCGGCAAAGGTTGCCGCAATAGTTAATGTTGAACCGTCATCAGCCGTTACTTCACCCATCCGTGAATAGAGCAGTTTTGCGTGGACGCCTTTGGCTTTTAAAGCCTGCAAAATGGTCAACAGTTCGGCGGCGTTAACCTTGTCGTTCAGCAGAATAGCGACCACTCGGCCTTTAACATCGCCGTCCGGCACCGCATACAGGCTGAGCGCCGGATCTTTTTTCAGACCGTTGACATCAGGAGGCGGGGCAATTTGCGTTTGCTCATGGGTGAGTGCAAAACCGAGATTATGCGCGACGCCCTGAGCCAGCGTAACATCAATATGCGCTAACTGATCGACCACCCGCTCCCGAATATACGCGCGGGCGACTTTACCCAGTTCAAAGCTGAACGCGTCAATAATATGCTGCTGTTCTATCGGCGTCTGACTGAGCCAGAACAGGCGAGGATGCGAGTAATATTCACCGAAAGAGGGGCTGCGTTCGCGGATTTTATTGCCATCCACGCGTTCCTGGTATGATTCGAAGCCGCCGCGTTTTGGCGCTGGCGGCGTTTCGCGCGGCCAGTTGTCATTAATGGAGTTTGGTTCATAGTTCGCCGGATTGGTGTCGATATCCATCCGGTGCATACCGTCACGCTGGAAGTTATGGTAGGGGCAGGTAGGGCGGTTAATCGGAATTTCGTGGAAGTTTGGCCCGCCCAGACGACTGATTTGCGTGTCGGTATAAGAGAACAGACGCCCCTGTAACAGCGGATCGTTGGTAAAATCAATGCCGGGAACAATATGCCCTGGATGAAATGCCGCCTGTTCGTTTTCAGCGAAAAAGTTATCCGGATTACGGTTTAACACCATTTTGCCGACGCGTTGTACTGGCACCAACTCTTCCGGAATCAGTTTGGTCGGATCGAGCAGATCAAAATCGAATTTAAATTCATCCTCTTCGGCAATGAGTTGTAGGCCCAGCTCGTATTCCGGGAAATCGCCCGCTTCGATGGCCTCCCACAGATCCCTGCGGTGAAAATCCGGATCGCGACCGGTCAGTTTTTGTGACTCATCCCACACCAGCGAGGCTTTACCTGCCAACGGTTTCCAGTGGAAACGGACAAAGGTCGCTTTCCCTTGTGCATTGATCAGACGGAAGGTGTGAATGCCGAACCCTTCCATCGTCCGATAACTCCGTGGAATACCGCGATCCGACATTGCCCACATGACGTTGTGCAGCGTCTCAGGCTGTAAGGAAACATAGTCCCAGAAGGTGTCGTGCGCGCTCTGTCCTTGCGGAATAGCCCAATGTGGTTCGGGCTTAACGGCGTGCACAAAATCCGGAAACTTATGCGCATCCTGGATAAAAAAGATCGGCGTGTTATTACCGACGAGATCGAAAATTCCCTCTTCGGTATAAAATTTGGTCGCAAAACCGCGGATATCACGTACGGTATCAGCAGATCCCGCGCCGCCCTGTACTGTCGAAAAGCGAACAAAGACCGGGGTAATTTTCTGTGGATCGCACAGAAACGCGGCTTTCGTGATGTCGCTCAGGTCTTTATATGGCTGGAAATAGCCGTGCGCTGCAGATCCGCGGGCGTGAACGATCCTCTCCGGGATACGCTCATGGTCAAAGTGGGTAATTTTTTCGCGCAGGATAAAATCTTCCAACAGCGTAGGGCCACGGCTGCCGGCGCGAAGAGAATTTTGATCGTCGGCGATGCGCACGCCCTGATTGGTGGTCAGCGCATAATTTTCGCTGCCTTTACGAAAGGCGTCGAGGGCAGTGAGCTTATCATTCGCGGTCTCGGGCGCTTTTAAGCTGCCGGGGGCCGTTGGTTGCGCGCCCGGCGGCGTCGGTTCTGGCGTGGGGCGATGTGAACCGTCTGACGGCGCCAGGGAGTCCAGGCCGGGCTGTGATTCACGGGTATCATGCACGGGGGACTGATGGGGGGATTTCTCATTATGCGACATTGAACTCGTCTCCTGCTTTCATCACTGAAATGGGCGTGGTAGTAGTCAAAATCACTCTAACTATAGAACATTTCAGCAATTATGCCGGGGGAGAGCGGAACAGCAGACAGGGTATAACAGGGAAATCGCACGCGCGGAACAGGACGTCGGGGGCGAAGATCGGCTAAAATAGTGTTTTTCTGATTTTTAGCCTTAGCCTCTTTTAGTGAAGCATTAATGATGAAACCTCTTCGCCAGCAAAATCGCCAGATTATTAGCTATATTCCGCGTGTTGAACCCGCGCCGCCGGAACATGCGATAAAAATGGATACGTTTCGCGACGTCTGGATACTGCGCGGTAAATATGTTGCCTTTGTTCTGACGGGGGAGTCATTTCAACGGTCGCCCGCCTTTAGCGTGCCAGAATCGGCGCAACGTTGGGCGAATCAGGTTCGCCAAGAAAACGAAATCGCTGACTAAGAAAAAAACAAAACGCCGGTACTGGAGACCGGCGTTTTTAGTGACAGACATTTTGAGTTGCTGATCGTCGTGTCTCAGACGATGTGAACTCCCGATAATGTATTATCGATGCGCCAGTTCAGCGTCTTCTTCGCTATCGAGAATGGTTTTATCGGTCTGCTTCAGCCACTGGCTGGTCAGCGTACCCGCGGTCATTGAGCCGCTCACGTTCAGTGCGGTACGGCCCATATCAATCAACGGTTCGACGGAGATTAACAGCGCGACCAGCGTGACCGGTAAGCCCATGGCAGGCAGCACAATCAGCGCGGCGAAGGTCGCGCCGCCGCCAACGCCGGCAACACCCGCCGAACTTACGGTAACGATACCCACCAGCGTGGCTATCCATACGGGGTCTAAGGGGTTGATGCCGACCGTCGGCGCAACCATTACCGCTAACATTGCAGGATAAAGACCGGCACAACCGTTTTGGCCGATGGTCGCGCCAAAAGAGGCAGCAAAGCTGGCGATGGACTCCGGCACGCCCAGGCGGCGGGTTTGCGCTTCGACATTAAGTGGAATGGAGGCGGCGCTGGAGCGGCTGGTAAAGGCAAATGTCAGCACCGGCCACACCTTGCGGAAATATTTCAGCGGGCTAATCCCGTTCACGCCCAATAATATGCCGTGAACCACAAACATTATCGCCAGACCAAGATATGACGCTACCACGAAGCTTCCAAGCTTAATGATGTCCTGCAAATTAGAGCCGGCAACCACTTTCGTCATCAGCGCCAGTACGCCGTAAGGCGTAAGTTGCATCACCAGACGCACCAGCTTCATCACCCAGCTTTGCAGGGTATCGATAGCAACAAGCACACGCTCGCCTTTTGGCGCATCATCTTTCAGCAGTTTAAGCGCGGCCACGCCCAGGAATGCGGCGAAAATCACCACGCTGATAATAGACGTAGGATTTGCGCCAGTCAGATCCGCAAACGGATTTTTCGGTACAAAAGACAGCACCAGTTGCGGCACGCTGAGATCGGCCACTTTGCCGACATAGCTCGTCTCAATGGCATTCAGACGCGCGGTTTCCGCGCCGCCCTGAACCAGACCTTCCGCCGTCAGTCCGAACAGATTGGTGACCAGCACGCCCACCAGCGCTGCGATAAGGGTAGTAAACAGCAGCGTGCCGATAGTCAGAAAACTGATTTTCCCCAATTGAGAGGCGTTATGCAGTCGTGCCACGGCGCTTAAAATAGAGGCGAATACCAGCGGCATCACAATCATTTGTAGCAATTGCACATAGCCGTTGCCGACAATATTGAACCACTGAATGGAGTCTTTTAACACCTGACTGTCAGCGCCATAAATGGTGTGCAGGGCCAGACCAAAGATCACGCCCATCACAAGGCCGACAAGCACTTTTTTAGCCAGACTCCACTGTTTATGACGGGCCTGCGCCAGTACAAACAGCAGAATGACGAACACCGCAATGTTCGCAATTAATGGAAAATTCATCCCCGTTCTCCTGATTTTTTTATTATGAAGCGCTGTGTTTTAGCGATTCTGTTCGCGCAAGATTAGCAGAACTGTGAGCTGGCTCTTATATTCAAATGGAATGGTTTATGCCAAAAATGACTTTGGCGTTGATTTACTAATCAATCTGGTGATTTATAAAACGATTGAACTGCATTTGCAGGATAGTGATCATCTGCGAAGACCAGCGTATGACGTTGTTTTCCGGCATGGACTGCGGCATCCACACCGCCCAGGCAAACAACGCCATACATAAAAATCGCTCCAGCTGATTGCCTTTGCGCGGCGCCAGAATAGGCAGGCGGAAACGCCAGCGGCACGGCCACAGTAAGGGAACGCCTGCGGGGGTGAGCATATCCGCGACGATATGGCTTAAATAGCCAAGTACCATGCCTTGCAGCGCATCCGCCGGGATAATCCACGTATCCGGTACCTTGAGATAAAAGGTCGCCAGTAGGGCAAAGACCGCCAGCAGACTATGGGTAAACCCCCGGTGACCGAACGCGCGGGCGATTGGTTTTGATACCCATTTCAGGCGCTGACCAAGAAAAGATTTGGGGTGGTCGATATCCGGCAGCAGACAGGTCAAAATAGCCGAAGGAATAATATGCCACCAGTCGCCGTGCGCAAGGACGGGCGTTAACTCGGCATTCTTGGCGAAAACCGCGCTGGCTATAGAAAAAAGAAGATGTCCTTCCGCCGTCATGATAAAACCCATTAAACTGTCAATTCATACAGTATAGGGTTTTTATACAGTAGGCGGAAGTGGTGACGTTGTAACTCTTTGTCTCTGTCAAAGCCGCTTGCCGTCTGGCTCAACGGCTAATTGCCCGTTGACTTTGTTTCGGAAACATCTTAACCGAGTAGATGCGCCGCCGTCAGCTCTGTCAGTGAGTTAAGTTTGACATTCGCCAGCGCAAAGCGCGGATCATGCTGGTTTTCTTCTGCTGGCACCACAATGGCGCGCATTCGCGCCGCCTTTGCCGCGATTAAACCATTCACCGAATCTTCCAGCGCCACGCAGGTTAATGGATCAACGCCTAATTTGGCCGCACAATCCAGATAGACCTGCGGGTGCGGTTTGCTGTAGGGCAATTTTTCCGCAGAAGCCAGCGCGTCAAAACTGTCGCGCAGTTCAAACATGGTGAGCACTTTTTCCAGCATATGCAGCGGCGATGCCGAGGCAAGCCCCACTAATAGCCCCTGCGCTTTACACAGTGCCACGGCCTCGCGCACACCCGGCAAAAGAGGGCGCGTCTCTTCGATAAGCGTAATCGCGCGGGCAATAACACGGTTTGTCACTTCCTGGCGATCGGGGCCGCTCCACGGTTGCTGCGCAAACCAGAGATCGACAACCATATCAATGCGTAGCCCAAGCGTGTCTGGTAACTCATGGCGCCGAGTAATATCTACGCCTAAACTTGCCATCACGTCCAGTTCAGCGCGATCCCAGAGCGGTTCGGAATCGATCAGTAGTCCATCCATATCGAAAATTGCAGCAAGAATTTGACGTGGGGTTGACATCACAACCTCTCCTGTTGAGATTAAAAAATAACGAATTAAGCGTTCATTATGACCATGTTCTTAGTATATCGCCCTTAAAGATCAGGCGAAAACGGGAATCAACAGGTAGACTTAGGCCAAAACGACGCGTCTTTATCAAGGGGAACTCATGACGTATCAACAAGCTGGACGCATTGCAATCCTAAAAAGAGTTGTTGGGTGGGTTATTTTTATTCCGGCACTGCTTTCCACGCTCATCTCAGTCCTTAAATTTATGTATGCGCACAGTGAAAAGCAGGAGGGGATAAATGCGGTAATGTTGGATTTTACCCACGTAATGATAGACATGATGCGCGTGAATACGCCGTTTCTGAATGTTTTTTGGTACAACTCGCCGACGCCGAATTTTCAGGGAAGCCTGAATATCGGTTTCTGGCTCATTTTTATTCTGATTTTTGTCGGGCTGGCGATGCAGGATTCCGGCGCCAGAATGAGCCGCCAGTCACGTTTTTTACGTGAAGGCGTGGAAGATCAGTTGATCCTGGAAAAAGCAAAAGGCGCGGAAGGACTAACGCGTGAGCAGATAGAGTCACGTATCGTGGTGCCGCACCATACCATCTTTTTACAGTTTTTCCCGCTCTATATTTTGCCGGTCATTATTATCGTGCTCGGCTACTTTTTCTTTTCCTTGTTAGGTTTCATGTAAACTGAAAAATGCCGGATAGCCCGTATCCGGCATGGGCTGTACCTATACCGCAAGCAGCCGATCCATCGCTTTTTGCGCAGTAGCCAGGTGCTGACCGCCAAACAGCCTTGCCCGATTAAGCAGGGTGTAGAGCTGGTAAATCGGCTGCCTGTCGAGAAAATCCAGCGGTAGCGGCGAAACGGACTGATAGCCGTCATAAATCTGCGGTGGCTGATCGGTATGCAGTGGCAGCATCGCCAGATCGCATTCTCTGTCACCCCAATAGCAGGCTGGATCGAAGATATAGGGGCCGTCAGGGCCAAGCGCGCAGTTCGCCGACCATAGATCGCCATGCAAAAGAGAAGGCTGCGGTTGATGCGACGCCAGACGTTGCTGAACATGTTCAACAATGGCGTCAATATTACCAAAAGTAATGCCTTTTTCCGCGGCGAGTTCAAGCTGCCAGCCAATGCGCTGTTCGGCGAAAAAAGTCGACCAACGGCGTTGCCAGGTATTCGGCTGCGGCGTGGTAGAGAGCGCGTTGTCAAAATCGAGGCCGAATTGAGGTTGATCGCTCCATTGATGTAGACGCGCCAGCTGTTGCCCAAGAATAAACGCATTATGGGCATCCAGCGGGCGGGGCGAGAGGTAGTCCATGACTAAAAAGCTGTAATCCCGATCCGAACCTACCGCCCATACCTTAGGCACAACAACGGTTTTACTGCGGGAGAGCAGCTCCAGCTGATCGGCTTCAGCGGTAAAACCGCGAAGCATTTCTCGTTCATCGCACTTCACGAAAAAATCATGGCCTGCATAACGTAAATGCCATGCGGCATGAACTTCTCCGCCTGGCAGTTCATTACGCAGTTCGATTTCGCCTTCACCGACTTGCTCGCTTAAAAGACGACTGATAGCTTGCCACATAATGTCTCTCCCCACGTTGTCTGCCAGATCATAAGGTTAGCGCAAAAATGCGGTTGAAAAATACGAACTAACGCACATCGCGGACGCGCCGCGGCGGGAATGGCACTTATTGTGCGTTTTTACTCCACGCCTCCCAGGTCGCCACGGTAATGTCGACATCCTTATCTAACGCGCTTTTCGCAAGTCCGGCGACAAGCGCTTTGATTTCATCAGCGCTCTGAGCGCTAACAAAGCCAAACGTATTGGTGCCGAGCTCATGCACATTCCCTTCATCGTCCGTTAATGTCAGCAAAAAACCGCTGCGCGTCAGATGATTATTGAGTTCGTTAATCTCGGTCAGGGAATCTTCATGGAAGGTTACGGTAATAACATAACGGGTAATATCGCCACTGGCCATCGTTCACCTCGTTGGGAGCAACTGTGTTTTTAACAGCGGCGGATGCGCCGCCCGTTAACCGATTTTCCGGTATCCCCCTCGCCGAGGGGGAAACGATTATTGCGCGGAAAGATAGGCGTATATTTTTTGGGTATCGTCACGGGAACACAGACGCGTACCTTGATTGAGCGTAGCAGCGCTGCCTGCCGCCACACCGAAGCGCACCATCTCTTCCAGCGACGCGTCTTGCGCCAGTTTTAACGTCATCGCGCCTACCATACTGTCGCCTGCGCCGACAGTACTTTGACTTTTCACCGGGGGAGGAACAACCTGGATGCAATTCTCACTGTCTATGCCCAGCGCCCCTTGCGGCCCCAGAGAGACCACTACCCGGCGAGCCTTGCCGCTTTGCACTAATTCCTGGGCCGCTTTACGCACATCATCAGGCTGCGTCAGATCGCGATTGACTAACGCGCTCAATTCTTTCAGGTTAGGTTTCACCAGTTCGATATCGCCAAGCGCCAGCGCGGCGGTGAGCGCGTCGCCAGAGCTATCAATAATGCAGCGAATGCCTTGCTTCTGTGCGGCGGAAATCAGTTGCGTGAGTTTCTCGACCTTAACGCCGGGCGGAAGGCTGCCGCTGATAACCAGAATTGCCCCGGATTCAATTTCCAGTACCTGTTCTTCAAGCTGGCGAAATTCGTCATCGTCCAGCGTGGCGCCGGGCATAACAAAACGATACTGTTCGCCGCTGGACTCGACGTGGACGTGCAGGTTCTGACGCGTCCAGTCTTTCGCATCGACGGTAGACACGGGGACATTTTCGTCAGCCAGTAGTGCGACCAGATGTTCGCCGGTAGCGCCGCCAGCCGGGAAAATTGCGGTCGCGGTGCCGCCAAGATGCGCAATGGCGCGAGCGACATTAATACCCCCGCCGCCGGGTTCGAATACCGGCGCGGAGCACCGCAGTTTACCTTCGGGATAAATTTGCGGCGTGATTGTTGCGCTATCGAGAGAGGGCGCAAGCGTCAACGTATAGATACGTACCATCGTTACCTCCTGTTAGGCTGATTTCAGTCTGGCACTTAATCCCCGGAAAGTGAAGGAATTAACAATATGATTTTCCGGATCTTTATTTAAAGAAGTACGATGTAAAGTTATATAAATAAATGAATGCTTCGGGAGGGTTCTTATTCAAAAAATGAAATAGTAATTGATTGCTATGTTATTCGGGGCTTCTTATAATTCGCTACCTTTCCAGGGGCGTTTGTCATTGATCCCTATGAAAGTTTCCGGGACCGTCGTGGTCTCTTTTTTAGTTGTACGGACTCTATATAAATGAAGCTTTTGAAGGCAGTACCCGCTGTAGTTATGCTGGCGGGTGGCGTGTTCGCGTCTCTGTATGCCGCCGCCGATGATTCCGTTTTTACTGTCATGGATGATCCCTCCACCGCGAAAAAACCTTTTGAAGGTAATCTGAATGCGGGCTACCTTGCTCAGTCAGGCAATACTAAAAGTTCTTCCTTAACGGCTGACACGGCGATGACCTGGTATGGACAACGTACCGCCTGGTCATTATGGGGCAATGCCAGCAATACCTCCTCTAATGATGAACGCTCTTCAGAAAAATATGCGGTAGGCGTGCGTAACCGTTTTAATATGACGGATTATGATTATACCTTTGGCCAGGCCAGTTGGCTGACAGACCGTTTCAACGGTTATCGTCAGCGCGACGTACTGACCGCCGGTTACGGGCGGCAGTTCCTTAATGGTCCAGTGCACAGCTTCCGTTTTGAATTCGGTCCTGGGGTTCGCTATGACGAACATACGGACGATACCACTGAAACGCAGCCGTTGGGTTATGCTTCCGGCAGCTATGCCTGGCAGTTAACTGACAATGCTAAGTTTACACAGGGGGTGTCAGTATTTGGCGCAGAAGACACCACACTAAATTCGGAAACAGCCCTCAATGTCGCCATTAACGAACATTTTGGTCTAAAGGTGGGGTATAATTTAACGTGGAACTCGCAGCCGCCTGAATCAGCGCCGGAACATACCGATCGTCGCACTACGGTAACGCTGGGCTATAAGATGTAATATTGCGCCGGGTTACGTTACGTAACCCGGTTATTCCGTGGTGACACCTCAGAAGAAGAAGGTGATGTCGCCGTTGATATAAGAATAGTCGTCTCCGGTGCGAAATTCCGACGTGACTTTGTTTAAAGAAAGAGAAAATGCGACGGGAGAATAGCCGATGGTGGCACCGACGCGATATTCATCCACGGTTTTATTAATATCCACCGTTTCCATTTTTGTTTGCAGCGTTTTCCCCTGTAACGTGTAGTTTTTATCAACTTCCCTGCGCTCAACGCCAGCAAATACTTTATAGATCAATCCCTCTTTTTGAGTGTGTATTAACCCTCGGCGGGACAGTAACCCAAACCCATTATCAGAGTTGAAGGTCTTATCATTTCCCAGCGCAACGGTTGCGCCGTACCCCAAATACTGGAAGAGATTGCCGCCGACAGCAGAGACTTCTGGATAGAAGCCCACATTGACGCCCAGAATATCAATAGCTGGCGTAAGGGACACCATTCCTTTTGCCGTATAACCATAACGGTTTTCAATTTGATCCTGCCAGGCAGGGTATTTTTCTGCGCCTATTATTCGATGCGCCCGATTCTGAACCTCCTGACCGCCTGCGTCAGGACCAATAACGCCAATATCGGTACCTAAACGATAACGTAACCAATTGGTGGCTAATGAATTCCACTCCAGTCCGGTATGAAGAAAGGCGCTGAACGCGCGGTCGCCTTTGACGGCTTCAGGCTTTCTCTTATTGGCACCTGATGGAGAATAAATATCTTGCGCGATATGAAAAGAGAGTTGACTGGCGTCAGTGAGATCGTGGCTGTAGCCTAAAAAGAGCCCGGCAGTATAATCACCCCGGTCTGCAGCCTTGTGCCCATAAAGGGCATTTAAGGATGGTTGAAATATACCTGCATCATCATTCGCCACTGAAATAGCAAGGCTACTGGCATTGGCCATTGTGGTCGTACTGAGTATGGCGGCAATCATCGTTGCGCAATAGCTGTATTTGTTCACTTTTTACCCCTGAATATGAAAGTGAATACTCTTATTTTTACAAAGTAATAAGCACAGCAGCATGATGCGCAGTGCTTATTAAACCTTTAAATATAACTAAACTCCTGCCAGCAGCGAGTCATTGAGAGGATACGTTGCCTTAATGTTGAAAAATGGTGTTAAAAAACATGCGCCAGATATTATTGAATATCCATTTTTCATTCGCTATCTGAGTGCGAGAAATTATTGGCTTCACGATTATGCATATAATACGATGTTTTTTGGTATCAACATGAATATCATGTTGTATTCTTTTGAGCTCATTTTCTTTGATGGCTTCGATGTTTATCTGTTATTAATTTTTACCGTGATAGTGTTGTCTTTAATGATGAGCGCATCTAACGGCTGGCAGGGTAATACAACCAAATTATTGCCATCTAAATTATTAGGGCGGTTATTATTAAGGAAGAAAAAATGAATAAAATCATTAATCTGCTAAAATTACTGCCCGTAGTATTATTAAGCGCATGTACTACATCGTATCCTCCCCAGGATACAACATCGGCACCCGAGTTACCCCATCGTAACGTACTCGTTCAGCAACCTGATAACTGTAGCGTTGGCTGTCCTCAAGGAGGAAGTCAACAAACAATCTATCGCCATGTCTATACGCTCAATAATAATAGCGCCACGAAATTTGCCAACTGGGTTGCCTATAGCGTGACAAAGACCAGCCAGGCAAGCGGTCGCCCGCGGAACTGGGCGCAGGACCCCGATTTACCGCCCTCGGATACGTTGGCCCCTTCCGCCTATAAAAATGCCCATGCGCTATTAAAAGTCGACAGGGGACACCAGGCGCCGTTGGCAGGATTGGGCGGCGTTTCGGACTGGCCGTCGTTAAATTATTTATCGAATATTACGCCGCAGAAATCCGCCCTGAACCAGGGAGCATGGGCTGCACTGGAAAACCGGGTGCGCGAACTTGCCAAACAGGCTGATGTATCTGTAGTGCACGTAGTGACCGGCCCCCTTTTTGAGCGGCATATCGCCACATTGCCAGAAGATGCGACGGTAGAAATTCCCAGCGGGTACTGGAAGGTTTTATTCACCGGAACGGCGCCGTCAAAAAGTGAAGGAAATTACGCTGCGTTTATTATGGATCAGAATACACCCCGTTCGGCGAATTTTTGCGACTATCAGGTTACCGTGGAGGCTATCGAACATAAAACGAAGCCAGTGCTGACGCTGTGGTCTGCCTTGCCTGAAGCGGTAGCCAGCGAGGTGAAAACGACAAAGGGGAGTCTGGCGCAGAAGTTAGGTTGTCGATGAGAAGCGCTATACGGCGCGTAGAAAGATAATGGAGAAATCCTGTCAAGGGTCTTGATTTGCTACAGAGTGATGCAATCTCCCTTTTTTTAGTGTTACCATCGTCATGCCGGACGAAAATAGCGATTTTCGTCTGTGTCGAAGGTTGTGCGCCAATTTAGCAATGGTTGGCTAGATGGATACACAACTCACTGTCAATAAATTCATTTTCTCTTTGTATGTGATCTTGCGTATAAGTACAATCCTTCATTCACATCCATTCACGTTCGTTTAAACCTGTTTCACCAGTTCCGCGTCATTACTGGTAATAGCGGATATATATGTTTCATACCGTTTCACATTGTTCCCTTTCGCGCCGTAAGATGTGTATACCTAATCTAACTTAAGCAGGGAACTGTCATTCATAACACAGAGTTTATTGGTATCAATGGTAGATAATATTACGGTGATAATCTCGGGATGATCCGCATATGAGTACATGTGGATTAGGGCGGAGTAGCGGCAGGACTAATAGTAACCGGCGGCGAGAAATACATAATTGAGGGGCTATTCATAAATCATTATTAGGAAACTCAAGCACTATCATGAATGCATCAAAAGTAATTTACGTTGGTAATGCTGTTCAGCAAACCCAACAAGATTTACGCTCCAAAACTAAATAAAACGGCGGCATTGCCGCCGTATAACTTATTTATCGCTTCTTAGTAAAACGAATCTTATATGCGCTGAAAAAATAAAGGAAGATGCAATGTATACCATAAAGGCAATCATCAAATGCTCAGGGAACAACCATCCCATGCTAACAGGAATCACACTTATTCCAATGCAAAATAGGAACATTATGAAATAATGCGCTGATTTTGTTTCCTGAGTTTTATTGGAGAAATACTTAGCCAGGACGCCTTTAAATACTCCAGATATAACTAACCAAACTGGTGTAAAAAGCCCGAAATCTGCGTATAGTTCACCATACCCGAAAGCAGGAGCGCCCTGATTTCTGTAGAATGCATCAGGGAAAAATACTTTTGCCAGATACAATGCGCCAAAATCTTCAGGCTTATCAGGCCAAATAGCCCTCGGAATCCTCGAGTAAACCTCGCTCTCCATTAGTAATTTTCCGTACATAAAGTCAAAGTTTGAGGAAGCAACAAGAACAGCATTACGGGTATAATCCGAGTAATTCGCCATATTTTCTATCGGATTCCCATCAGTAAACGTATATGCAAAGAATGCCGTTACAATGACTGCTATAACAGCAAACGATTTCACCAGGAACATAAATTTAATTTTTTTATTTTCAATATATGAAAGATAAAGGATGAATGCTATAAATATACTAAATATTGGTCCTTTGTTACCATGCAAGAAAATAAGTATACAGTTAAATAAAACTATGGAAATACAAAATAACTTTGATTTTTTGTATGTAAAGAACGCGCAAATAGAAGCGACAAGAGAAAACATTAATGAAGGATAGAAGTATATACCATACCCTGTTCTGGTTAATTCGTATATTCTTCTTGGGCTAAGTATGTACTCTCTGAACTCCATCAACACTGGAAGGTAAATGATAAAAGCAAGGAAGGTGAATAACAATGAAGTAAACACATACCTTGGTTTATTTTTTGTGTTTGATTTGTTGTATATAGGTTTTCTTTGTGTGTAAAGATAAGAAATAACAAATGATGCTATGTATGTTATATAGCAAGTATAGAAAAACAAATATTCCACTGTATACTTCCGCACCTCTGAGAGGTATACAAATATACCTTCAAACACGTACAGTGTAGGCACTGTTATTATCAGGTATGGGACCATTACATTTATTATTTTCCCCTCAATTCTTACGGAAAGAGTATAGAGATAAACTATAAATAATAAGCATAATACAATGTATGAAATTATAAGCATATAGAGCCTTTAGAAAAAATGCTTAGTATTAAAAATATTAATAATATTGCCATCAGGCAAACAAGGTGTGGTACGGAAAATCCTCTGGCAAGATATTCTGAATCTGGTAGTCTATAATCATTACTCATCACTATCTTCCCGATATCAAAACCGTGTTATTGACATATTAACACTCATTAACACTCCTATCTACTGCGCCTCCGATAGCATGAAGCTATCAAGCGTTTGCAGCACAAACATCAAGCAATGTAAATGCTTTTGATAATTACGCATGATTGTTACTGCGTTTATATACAGTGGTATTCGAAGATTCATCATGAGGTTCCCGAGTCCTGTAAAAGACTATACAGAGAAAGGGCTATCACTCGACGAGTAACTCATCTCACATCGTGCCGCGACATACTTCAAGCAACACAGACGAATTACAAGTACGGCATCATAAGGGAGACGTTGCTAGTTATAGAAGCTTCATAGCAGCATGTAATGGCTCTTTGCTGGTATGTGCTTTGGAAAGTGGGTTTCGTATTGTGCGTTATCGCATGCTGCCAGGTCCCCATCTGAAGAATATAGATAGCGGTCGTCGAAAGCTATCTGATGTGAATGACTCATACGGTGGCAGTAAGTCGAGACTCAGAGTGACCATGTACATCATTAACGATACGCGTGCTGGGTAGTGTGTTGGGATTCAGGTTCTGTAGAACAGAAAGATGCAATCTCCCTTTTTTTAGTGTTACCATCGTCATGCCGGACGAAAATAGCGATTTTCGTCTGTGTCGAAGGTTGTGCGCCAATTTAGCAATGGTTGGCTAGATGGATACACAACTCACTGTCAATAAATTCATTTTCTCTTTGTATGTGATCTTGCGTATGGGTCACCACTGCAAATAAGGATATTACATGCCTGTTATTACTCTTCCTGATGGCAGCCAACGCCATTATGACCACCCTGTAAGCCCGATGGATGTTGCTCTGGACATTGGTCCTGGCCTGGCGAAAGCCACCATTGCGGGCCGTGTGAATGGCGAGCTGGTTGATGCTTCCGATCTGATTGAAAATGATGCGACGCTTTCCATCATCACCGCAAAAGATGAAGAGGGTCTGGAGATCATTCGTCACTCTTGCGCGCATCTGTTAGGTCACGCTATCAAGCAACTTTGGCCGCACACGAAAATGGCGATCGGCCCGGTTGTCGACAACGGTTTTTACTATGACGTTGATCTTGACCGCACGCTAACTCAGGAAGATGTCGAAGCGCTCGAAAAGCGGATGCATGAGCTCGCCGAGAAAAATTACGACGTTATCAAGAAGAAAGTCAGCTGGCACGAAGCGCGTGAAACCTTCGTGAAGCGTGGTGAAAGCTACAAAGTTTCCATTCTTGATGAAAACATTGCTCATGATGACAAGCCAGGCTTGTACCATCATGAAGAATATGTCGACATGTGTCGTGGTCCGCACGTGCCGAATATGCGTTTCTGCCATCACTTTAAACTGATGAAAACTGCCGGCGCATACTGGCGCGGTGACAGCAATAATAAGATGTTGCAGCGTATTTACGGTACGGCATGGGCAGATAAAAAAGCCCTGAACGCTTATCTGCAGCGCCTGGAAGAGGCCGCAAAACGCGACCACCGTAAAATTGGTAAGCAGCTCGACCTGTATCATATGCAGGAAGAAGCGCCGGGCATGGTGTTCTGGCATAACGACGGCTGGACTATCTTCCGCGAGCTGGAGGTCTTTGTTCGTTCTAAACTCAAAGAGTACCAGTATCAAGAAGTTAAAGGCCCGTTCATGATGGACCGTGTGCTGTGGGAAAAAACCGGGCACTGGGACAACTATAAAGATGCGATGTTCACCACATCTTCAGAAAACCGCGAATATTGCATCAAGCCGATGAACTGCCCGGGCCACGTTCAGATCTTTAACCAGGGTCTGAAATCCTATCGTGATTTGCCGCTGCGTATGGCGGAATTCGGTAGCTGCCACCGTAACGAGCCATCAGGCGCGCTGCATGGTCTGATGCGCGTACGCGGCTTTACGCAGGATGATGCGCATATCTTCTGCACCGAAGAGCAGATCCGCGATGAAGTTAACGCTTGTATTCGTATGGTCTACGATATGTACAGCACCTTTGGCTTCGAGAAGATCGTCGTCAAGCTTTCCACTCGTCCTGATAAGCGTATCGGCAGCGATGAGATGTGGGATCGTGCTGAGGCGGATCTGGCGGTTGCGCTGGAAGAAAATAATATCCCGTTTGAGTATCAACTGGGTGAAGGCGCATTCTACGGTCCGAAAATTGAATTTACCTTATATGACTGCCTCGATCGTGCATGGCAGTGCGGTACAGTACAGCTGGACTTCTCCTTACCGTCTCGTCTGAGCGCCTCCTATGTAGGCGAAGACAACGAGCGTAAGGTGCCGGTAATGATTCACCGTGCGATTCTTGGGTCGATGGAACGCTTCATCGGTATCCTGACCGAAGAGTTCGCTGGTTTCTTCCCGACATGGCTCGCGCCTGTTCAGGTAGTCGTGATGAATATTACCGATTCGCAGTCTGAATACGTTAACGAATTGACGCAGAAACTACAAAATGCGGGCATTCGTGTAAAAGCAGACTTGAGAAATGAGAAGATTGGCTTTAAAATCCGCGAGCACACTTTACGTCGTGTCCCTTATATGTTGGTCTGTGGTGATAAAGAGGTGGAAGCAGGCAAAGTTGCCGTTCGCACCCGCCGCGGTAAAGACCTGGGCAGTCTGGACGTAAATGACGTGATTGAGAAGCTGCAACAAGAGATTCGCAGCCGCAGTCTTCAACAACTGGAGGAATAAAGTATTAAAGGCGGAAAACGAGTTCAAACGGCGCGTCCGAATCGTATTAATAGCGAAATTCGCGCGCAAGAAGTTCGCTTAACAGGTCTGGAAGGCGAGCAGCTTGGTATTGTGAGTCTGAGAGAAGCTCTGGAAAAAGCTGAAGAAGCCGGAGTAGACTTAGTCGAAATCAGCCCTAACGCCGAGCCGCCGGTTTGTCGTATAATGGATTACGGCAAATTCCTCTATGAAAAGAGTAAGTCTTCTAAGGAACAGAAGAAAAAGCAAAAAGTTATCCAGGTGAAGGAAATTAAATTCCGTCCTGGGACAGATGAAGGCGACTATCAGGTAAAACTCCGCAGCCTGATTCGCTTTCTCGAAGAGGGCGATAAGGCCAAAATCACGCTGCGTTTCCGCGGTCGTGAAATGGCCCACCAGCAAATCGGTATGGAAGTGCTTAATCGCGTGAAAGACGATTTGCAAGAACTGGCAGTGGTCGAATCCTTCCCAACGAAGATCGAAGGCCGTCAGATGATCATGGTGCTTGCTCCTAAGAAGAAACAGTAAGGCCTTCAAGTAACAATTCTGTGAAGCCTTCGGGCTTCACAGGTTTTGTTCGCCTATGTTTCGTTTATTAACAATGCGAAGTGGAAGTTATTAAAATGCCAAAAATTAAGACCGTACGCGGTGCTGCTAAGCGCTTCAAAAAAACCGGTAAAGGTGGTTTTAAGCACAAGCACGCTAACCTGCGTCACATTCTGACCAAAAAAGCGACTAAACGTAAACGTCACCTGCGTCCGAAAGCCATGGTTTCTAAAGGCGATCTGGGCCTGGTTATCGCGTGCCTGCCGTACGCATAAGCCGTTAACGTTTTTAACTTTTTAATTAGAATAGATACAGGAGAGCACATATGGCTCGCGTAAAACGTGGTGTAATTGCACGCGCACGTCACAAGAAAATTTTGAAACAAGCCAAAGGCTACTACGGTGCGCGTTCTCGCGTATACCGCGTTGCCTTCCAGGCAGTTATCAAAGCTGGTCAGTATGCTTACCGTGACCGTCGTCAACGTAAGCGTCAGTTCCGTCAACTGTGGATTGCGCGTATCAACGCAGCAGCACGTCAGAACGGTATTTCTTACAGCAAATTCATCAACGGCCTGAAAAAAGCCTCTGTTGAAATCGACCGTAAGATCCTGGCTGATATCGCCGTATTCGACAAAGTCGCGTTCACCGCGCTGGTTGAAAAAGCGAAAGCAGCTCTGGCATAAGCCAGTGAAAAGAGGGAGCCTGGCTCCCTCTCTTTTATTTACTGTTCAGTGAGTTGACAATTGACCTGTAACCCTTTTCAATAAAGGATATTCGGTTTTACCACATAAGGTAACGCAAGCATGAACGCTGCTATTTTCCGTTTCTTTTTTTACTTTAGCACCTGATCCCAGGAGGCTAGCGCGTGAAAAACGAAACGAAAAACAGCGCAAAAAAGCCTCCTGATGGAGGCTTTTTTTGTATCTGAAATCGAGAGATTACGTCCAATGAACCGGTGTCTTCACCGACACAATGAGGAAAACCATGTCACATCTCGCAGAGCTGGTTGCCAATGCAGCGGCCGCCATTAACCAGGCGTCAGATGTTGCCGCGTTAGACAATGTACGCGTCGAATATTTGGGCAAGAAAGGGCATTTAACCCTTCAGATGACGACCCTACGCGATCTGCCGCCGGAAGAGCGTCCGGCAGCCGGGGCAGTCATTAACGCCGCGAAAGAGCAGGTACAACAGGCTCTTAACGCGCGTAAAGCCGAGCTGGAAAGCGCAGCGCTTAACGCCCGTCTGGCCGCTGAAACCATCGATATCTCCCTGCCGGGGCGCCGTATTGAGAACGGCGGTCTGCATCCGGTCACGCGTACCATTGACCGTATTGAAAGTTTCTTCGGCGAGCTTGGTTTTACCGTGGCGACTGGCCCGGAAATCGAAGATGACTACCATAACTTCGATGCGTTAAACATTCCGGGTCATCATCCGGCCCGCGCCGATCATGATACCTTCTGGTTTGACGCGACCCGTCTGCTGCGGACCCAGACGTCTGGCGTCCAGATCCGGACGATGAAAGCGCAGCAACCGCCGATCCGTATTATTGCGCCGGGCCGTGTATACCGTAATGACTACGACCAGACGCATACTCCGATGTTCCATCAGATGGAAGGTCTGATTGTTGATACCAACATCAGCTTCACCAACCTCAAAGGTACGCTGCACGACTTCCTGCGCAATTTCTTTGAGGAGGATCTGCAGATTCGCTTCCGTCCTTCTTATTTTCCGTTTACCGAGCCTTCTGCAGAAGTGGATGTGATGGGTAAAAACGGCAAATGGCTGGAAGTGCTGGGCTGCGGGATGGTGCATCCGAATGTGCTGCGTAATGTCGGTATCGATCCGGAAATCTATTCTGGCTTCGCTTTTGGTATGGGGATGGAACGTCTGACCATGTTGCGTTACGGCGTCACCGACCTGCGTTCATTCTTCGAAAACGATCTGCGTTTCCTCAAACAGTTTAAATAAAGGCAGGATAAAACAATGAAATTCAGCGAACTGTGGTTACGCGAGTGGGTTAACCCGGCAATTGATAGCGATGCGTTGGCTAACCAGATTACGATGGCTGGCCTGGAAGTAGACGGCGTTGAGCCGGTCGCGGGAAGCTTCAATGGCGTTGTGGTTGGGGAAGTGGTTGAGTGCGCCCAGCATCCGAACGCTGACAAATTGCGTGTAACGAAAGTCAACGTTGGCGGAGAACGCCTGTTGGATATCGTCTGCGGCGCGCCAAACTGTCGTCAGGGGCTGAAAGTAGCGGTGGCCACCATTGGCGCTATTCTGCCGGGCGATTTCAAAATTAAAGCGGCGAAACTGCGCGGCGAGCCGTCTGAAGGGATGCTGTGCTCCTTCTCCGAACTGGGGATTTCCGACGATCACAGCGGCATTATCGAACTGCCGGCGGATGCGCCGCTGGGTACCGATATCCGTGAATACCTGAAGCTTGACGACAATACCATCGAAATTAGCGTCACGCCGAACCGTGCGGATTGCTTAGGTATCATCGGCGTTGCGCGTGATGTGGCGGTACTGAACAAAGCGCCGCTCCAGGAGCCTGAAATGGCGCCGGTTACGGCAACCATCAGCGATACGCTGCCGATTACAGTAGAGGCTGCTGATGCGTGTCCACGCTATCTTGGCCGGGTGGTAAAAGGCATCAATGTTAACGCGCCGACGCCGCTGTGGATGAAAGAGAAACTGCGTCGCTGCGGTATTCGCTCCATCGATGCGGTGGTTGACGTCACGAACTATGTGCTGCTCGAACTGGGTCAGCCAATGCATGCTTTCGATAAAGATCGCATTGATGGCGGTATTGTCGTGCGGATGGCAAAAGAGGGTGAAACCGTCGTCCTGCTGGACGGTAGCGAAGCGACGTTAAATGCGGATACGCTGGTGATCGCCGATCACCATAAGGCGCTGGGGATAGCCGGTATTTTTGGCGGCGAACATTCCGGCGTGAACGGCGAAACGCAAAATGTGCTGCTGGAATGTGCGTACTTTAATCCGCTGTCTATCACCGGTCGCGCTCGCCGCCACGGTCTGCATACCGATGCGTCTCACCGCTACGAGCGCGGGGTGGACCCGGCGCTGCAATATAAAGCGATAGAGCGCGCTACTCGTCTGCTTCTTGATATCTGTGGCGGTGATGCGGGTCCGATAATTGATGTGAGCAACGAAGCAACGTTGCCGAAACGCGCCACCATTACGCTGCGTCGCAGTAAACTGGATCGCCTGATCGGGCATCATATTGCGGATGAGCAGGTCAGTGATATTCTGCGTCGTCTGGGCTGTGAAGTGACCGAAGGGCAGGACGAGTGGAAAGCCGTAGCGCCGACCTGGCGTTTCGATATGGAAATTGAAGAAGATCTGGTGGAAGAGGTGGCCCGCGTTTACGGCTATAACAATATTCCGGACGAGCCAATCCAGGCCGGTTTAATCATGGGGACGCACCGTGAAGCCGATCTGTCGTTGAAGCGGGTTAAAACCATGCTGAACGACAAAGGCTATCAGGAAGTGATTACCTATAGCTTTGTCGATCCTAAAGTACAACAGCTCATCCATCCAGGCGCAGAAGCGCTGCTGCTGCCAAACCCTATCTCCGTTGAGATGTCGGCGATGCGTCTGTCTCTGTGGAGCGGATTGTTGGCGACGGTGGTCTATAACCAAAACCGTCAGCAGAATCGCGTGCGTATTTTTGAAACCGGTTTACGTTTCGTTCCGGATACACAAGCCAATCTGGGTATTCGACAGGATCTGATGCTGGCTGGCGTGATTTGCGGTAACCGCTATGATGAGCACTGGAACCTGGCAAAAGAGACCGTTGATTTCTATGATTTGAAAGGCGATCTGGAAGCAGTATTGGATTTAACCGGCAAACTGGGTGATATCCAGTTTAAGGCGGAGATGAATCCGGCTCTGCATCCGGGACAGTCTGCGGCGATTTATCTGAAAGATGAACGTATTGGTTTTATTGGGGTTGTTCACCCTGAACTGGAACGTAAACTGGATCTGAATGGTCGTACGCTGGTGTTTGAACTGGAATGGAATAAGCTCGCAGACCGTATCGTGCCGCAGGCGCGGGAGATTTCACGCTTCCCGGCCAACCGTCGCGATATTGCGGTTGTTGTTGCAGAAAACGTTCCCGCAGCGGATATTTTATCCGAATGTAAGAAAGTTGGCGTAAATCAGGTAGTTGGCGTAAACTTATTTGACGTGTACCGCGGTAAGGGTGTTGCGGAGGGTTATAAGAGCCTCGCTATCAGCCTGATCCTTCAGGATACCAACCGTACACTCGAAGAAGAGGAGATTGCCGCTACCGTCGCCAAATGTGTAGAGGCATTAAAAGAGCGATTCCAGGCATCATTGAGGGATTGAACCTATGGCGCTTACAAAAGCTGAAATGTCAGAATATCTGTTTGATAAGCTTGGGCTTAGCAAGCGGGATGCCAAAGAACTGGTTGAACTGTTTTTCGAAGAGATCCGTCGTGCTCTGGAAAACGGTGAGCAGGTGAAACTCTCTGGTTTTGGTAACTTCGATCTGCGTGATAAAAATCAACGTCCGGGGCGTAACCCGAAAACGGGTGAAGATATTCCTATTACAGCACGGCGCGTGGTGACCTTCAGACCCGGGCAGAAGTTAAAGAGCCGGGTCGAAAACGCTTCGCCCAAAGAAGAGTAATCAGATCCAGGCATAACATCCATCAGGGTGTATTGCGGCAGATACGCTGCCATCCCGAAAGTAGATCAGCGGGATGACAGCGTATCTGTCAGCCTGAAAGATGACCCGTATAACTAAAAAGGCCGCATTGCGGCCTTTTTTCTTTCAAGTAAAGGATACCCACCGTAAAATCACGCTACCTCTTTTCAGCTGAATGGATAACATGCTGACTTTTGCCCGCCAACAACAGCGACGAAACGTTCGCTGGCTTCTGAGCCTGTCACTGCTGGTGCTACTGGCTACACTTCTGAGCTTATGCGCAGGCGAACAGTGGATTGCCCCCGGTGACTGGTTAAGCGCCCGGGGGGAACTGTTTGTCTGGCAAATTCGCCTTCCCCGCACGCTCGCGGTATTGCTGGTTGGCGCTGCGCTGGCACTATCTGGCGCTGTGATGCAGGCGCTGTTTGAAAACCCACTTGCTGAACCGGGCCTGCTCGGCGTTTCGAATGGGGCCGGTGTTGGGCTTATTGCCGCCGTCTTACTGGGGCAGGGGCAACTGCCTGGATGGGCGTTGGGACTGTGCGCTATAGCCGGCGCGCTCATTATTACGTTAATCCTGCTGCGTTTTGCGCGCCGCCATCTCTCTACCAGCCGCTTGTTGTTGGCGGGCGTCGCGCTGGGCATTATCTGTAGCGCGCTGATGACGTGGGCTATCTATTTTTCCACCTCTTTCGATCTGCGGCAATTAATGTACTGGATGATGGGAGGATTTGGCGGCGTTGACTGGCAGCAGAGCTGGCTAATGATTGCGCTCATCCCGGTACTGATCTGGATATGTTGCCAGTCGCAACCGCTGAATATGCTGGCGCTAGGGGAAACCTCGGCGCGGCAGCTTGGCCTGCCGCTGTGGTTCTGGCGCAATTTGTTGGTCGTCGCCACCGGCTGGATGGTGGGCGTCAGCGTGGCGATGGCGGGGGCGATTGGTTTTATCGGTCTGGTTATTCCGCACATCCTGCGCTTATGTGGTTTAACCGATCACCGGGTTTTACTTCCCGGCTGCGCGCTGGCCGGGGCTATCGCCCTGCTATTGGCTGATGTGGTCGCCCGACTGGCGCTGGCGTCGGCTGAACTGCCTATCGGGGTGGTCACCGCCACATTGGGGGCACCAGTGTTTATCTGGCTGCTACTCAAATCCGCGCGTTAGCGCATCGGTAAACAACTGCTTTCATCATTCGCAGTCTATGATTAAAGGCTAACGATGAAACCCGCTATTCTACCGACATCAGGGAGACACCATGCAAAACTCGCTTCTTAATACTCACGTTACGACGATTGATGGAGAGGTCACTACACTTGAAAAATACGCCGGAAAAGTGCTGCTCATTGTAAACGTCGCCTCCAGATGTGGCCTGACGCCGCAATATGAACAGTTGGAAAATATCCAGAAGGCGTGGGCAGATCAGGGGTTTGTCGTGTTGGGTTTTCCCTGCAACCAGTTTATGGGGCAGGAGCCAGGCAGCGAAGAGGAGATTAAAACCTATTGTGCCAGCACCTGGGGCGTCACGTTCCCGATGTTCAGTAAAATTGATGTGAATGGCGACGCGCGCCATCCGCTGTATCAAAAACTGATAGCCGCTGCGCCAACGGCAGTCGCGCCGGAGAAGAGCGGCTTTTACGAACGGATGGTAAGCAAAGGGCGTACGCCACTCTATCCGGATGATATTCTGTGGAATTTTGAAAAATTTTTGGTAGGCCGGGATGGTCAGGTGGTACAGCGTTTTTCGCCGGATATGACGCCTGAAGATCCTATTGTGATGGAAAGCATAAAAATCGCGTTGGAAAAATAATGTCTCAATTGATGCAATTAAAGGATGTCGCCGAGAGCACCCGCCTGGGGCCGCTTTCCGGCGAAGTAAGCGCAGGAGAGATCCTTCATCTTGTCGGGCCGAACGGTGCCGGGAAAAGCACGCTACTGGCGCGTATGGCGGGGTTAACCTCCGGCGAGGGGAGCATCAGGTTTGGCGGAGCGCCGCTGGAGGCATGGGCGACGGCAACGCTTGCCCAACACCGCGCTTATCTTGCGCAACAGCAAAATCCGCCGTTCGCCATGCCGGTCTGGCATTACCTGACATTGCATCAACCTGATAAAACGCGAACCGGGCAGCTTAACGAGGTGGCCGATATGCTTGGATTGGGCGACAAACTGGGGCGAAGCGTGAATCAGCTTTCCGGTGGCGAGTGGCAGCGTGTTCGCCTTGCTGCCGTTGTACTACAAATTCATCCCAACGCTAATCCGGTCGGTCAATTATTGCTGCTTGATGAGCCGATGAACAGTCTCGATGTTGCGCAACAAAACGCTCTGGATCGGGTATTACATCATTTGTGTCAGGCAGGAATTGCGATTGTGATGAGTAGCCACGATCTGAACCACACGCTGCGCCATGCGCATAAAGCCTGGTTACTAAAGCGCGGTAAACTCATTGCCTGCGGCCGCCGGGAAGAGGTGCTCACCCCCTCTTATCTGGCGCAAGCCTACGGTCTGCGCTTTCGACGACTCGACGTCGAGGGGCATCCAATGCTCATTTCGGCCACTTAAGTAAAATCGTTTCTTGAAAAGCAGGTAATTTCGACGCTAAATTAATACCAAAATAAAAACAGAGGATTGTTGCGGCATGCGTTTTTGGCTTCTTGTTATCACAGCATTGTTCCTGGCAGGATGCAGTACTCATCGGGCACCGGCGCCAAATGCCAGATTATCAGACTCCATTACCGTCATTGCGGGTCTGAACGATCAGTTGCAGTCCTGGCGCGGTACGCCATACCGTTACGGCGGCATGAGTCGCAGAGGCGTGGACTGTTCCGGCTTTGTGGTAGTCACTATGCGCGACAAGTTTGATTTGCAGTTGCCTCGTGATACGCGTGAACAATCAAAAATCGGCACCAGAATCGATAAAGATGAATTGCTGCCCGGAGATTTGGTTTTCTTTAAAACCGGTTCGGGCGAAAGTGGTTTACATGTTGGTATTTACGATACAAATAATGAGTTTATTCATGCCTCTACCAGTCGTGGCGTGATGCGTTCATCGCTGGATAATGTGTACTGGCGAAAAAACTTCTGGCAGGCACGGCGAATTTAACCTCGCAGACGATATAAATTTTATAGTCTATTTTTAACATATCGCCGGTTGAACTTATGACATCTGTTGTCATCATATATAATGATATAACCGTAGCATTTACAAACGTACTTTTATTAAAAACGGGCGTGTTCACGCCCTGTTAAAAGTACAAGATTGAATATTGGTTTATAATCAGAGTAAGTTAAAAAAAGGAACCGGTTTACCGGTAAACAAGAAAAATGATGACGCTTCAATTAGTATCTGAAGTTACGTCTGTTTCCGTCCGTAGTGACTGGATGGCGAATAGCGCCCTAACCATGGGACTGGCGTAATGATTGCTTCACTTGATGAGCTTTACCATTCCGAACTCTTTTTCCTTCCCGTCATGGATGAAAACGCTCGGCTTGTTGGTTTGGAGATTATTGCAACGTTTGCCTCTGAAGACGGCGCCGTGCGGATGCCGACTGAGTTGGTAGCGCCTCGCCTTTCGGTGGAGGAACAATACTGTCTGTTTGTTGAAAAACTGGCGTTGTTAGAAACCTGTCAGCACTTTTTTATTCAGCATAAACTTATTGCATGGCTTAATTTACCGCCTGCAATTAGTGACTTATTATTATTAGATAGCGAACTTTTTTCCCGGGCAGCGCGCTTTCCGTTTCTTGAATTAGCTATAAATGAGAATTATCCTGGATTAAACCAGGGCAAAAACAATGAAACGTTAGCTAATCTGGCAATGCATTTCCCATTAATGCTGGCAAATTTTGGGGCAGGCGAGGCGTCGACTAAAGCTATTTTCGATGGGCTTTTCAAACGAGTCATGTTGGATAAAAATTTTATTCAGCAGCGAGCTGAAATGATCTCATTCGAACCATTCATGCACGCTATCGTTGCCCAGATCTCCTCCAGCTGCGAGTCGCTGATGATTGCCGGTATTGATACTGAGGCGATGTTTGCGCGCGCAGCGCCATTGGGGTTTAGCGCATTCCAGGGCGGGCTATGGCCTTCGGTGCCGGTAAGCCAGCTCATTAAACTCGTTCAGCGATAACCTTTCTGTTTGCCGGTGTTTAACCGGTGATTAACCGTCTACACTGAAGACAGGAGGCCCTATGACCCTGTCTTTTACTGCCCGTTGGCGCGATGAACTGCCAGCAACGTATACCGCGCTTTTACCCACACCGTTAAAAAATGCGCGACTGATTTGGTATAACGACGAACTGGCGCAGCAGTTAGCCATTCCCGCGTCGTTATTTGACGCTACTAATGGCGCTGGCGTTTGGGGCGGCGAAACCTTATTACCCGGTATGTCGCCTGTCGCGCAGGTATATAGCGGGCATCAGTTCGGCGTCTGGGCGGGACAGCTAGGCGACGGACGCGGTATTTTGCTGGGTGAACAGCTCCTGGCGGATGGCTCGACCCTCGACTGGCATCTGAAAGGCGCCGGATTAACACCCTATTCGCGAATGGGGGATGGGCGCGCCGTCCTGCGTTCAACCATACGAGAAAGCCTTGCCAGCGAAGCCATGCATTATCTGGGTATTCCCACGACGCGCGCGTTATCTATCGTAGCCAGCGATACGCCGGTTCAGCGAGAGACGCAGGAAACGGGCGCGATGTTAATGCGTCTGGCGCAAAGTCATATGCGTTTTGGTCATTTCGAACATTTCTACTACCGCCGTGAGCCGGAAAAAGTTCAGCAACTGGCTGATTTCGCTATTCATCATTACTGGCCGCAATGGCAGGATGTCCCGGAAAAATATGCTTTGTGGTTTGAAGAGGTGGCGGCGCGTACCGGAAGACTCATCGCCGAGTGGCAAACCGTCGGTTTTTCGCACGGCGTTATGAATACGGATAACATGTCGATTCTGGGGCTGACCATCGACTATGGTCCCTTTGGTTTTCTCGATGACTACGATCCCGGCTTCATTGGTAACCATTCCGATCATCAGGGACGTTACCGCTTCGATAATCAACCGTCGGTGGCGCTGTGGAATTTACAACGTCTGGCGCAGACGTTAACCCCTTTTATTGAGATCGACGCGTTAAACAGAGCGCTGGATCGCTACCAGGACGCGTTGTTAACGCACTATGGGCAGCGAATGCGCCAGAAGCTGGGCTTCTTTACCGAGCAAAAAGACGATAACGCTTTACTGAATGAATTGTTTAGTCTGATGGCGCGCGAAGGGAGTGACTATACCCGTACATTTCGGATGTTAAGCCATACGGAGCAACAGAGCGCTTCCTCGCCGTTGCGGGATACGTTTATCGATCGCGCGGCGTTCGATGCCTGGTTCGACCGCTACCGGGCGCGATTGCGCACAGAGGCGGTTGATGACGCGCTGCGCCAGCAGCAGATGCAACGCGTGAATCCTGCGGTTGTGTTGCGCAACTGGCTGGCGCAACGCGCGATAGATGCGGCTGAACAAGGAGACATGGCGGAACTGCATCGGTTGCATGAAGTTTTACGTCAACCTTTTACCGATCGAGATGATGACTATGCCAGCCGACCGCCGGAGTGGGGAAAGCGGCTGGAGGTCAGTTGTTCAAGTTAGCCTGATGCCAGCAGCATCGTCTGCTGGCGGGAGCGCTATTTGGTTAACAGTAGTTTACCGGCCTGAGTTTTGCGCAACAGATACTCCTGACCGTTGTGATCGATAATGACTTTGCCGTCCGGACCTAATAGCGCCTGACTGTTGACGCGCCGTTCAGCGGCAGGGAGAAGCGTTTCATTGTCCATTTCCTTAGGGTGAGGCAGCTCGGTGTTATCCATACGCGACATGTTATTTATTAATAATCAAACTCACAATGATTATTATTATCAATAATTAATGCGATAACAGCAAGTGCTAATTCTGTGGAGTGATATACGCGCGGGGAGAGAAAAGGGCGGGTAACGCATCGAAGAAACGCCCATCCCGGCAGGATGGGCGAGCTATTAAAAGCGGCTATCTACCGCCGCGGCCAGTTTTTCCAACAGAACTTCCGTATCTTCCCAGTTCAGGCAGGGATCGGTAATGGACTGACCATAGATTAATGGTTGACCGCTGATAATTTTTTGCGTGCCTTCCCGTAAAAAACTCTCGGCCATAATCCCGGCAATTGCCGTGGAGCCATTACGAATCTGCTGGCAAATATCATCACATACCTCCAACTGGCGGCGATGCTGTTTTTGACAGTTGCCGTGGCTGAAGTCGACGACCAGATGTTCCGGCAGATCAAATTCATGCAACGTGTCGCAGGCGGCGGCAATATCTTCAGCGTGGTAGTTCGGTTTTTTACCGCCGCGCATGATGATGTGCCCATACGGGTTGCCACTCGTCTGGTAGATAGTCATCTGTCCGTCTTTATCCGGCGAGAGAAACATATGGCTGGCGCGGGAGGCGCGAATAGCGTCAACGGCAATGCGAGTATTGCCATCCGTACCATTTTTAAAGCCGACCGGACAAGATAGCGCGGAAGCCATTTCCCGATGGATTTGGCTTTCGGTGGTACGCGCGCCAATCGCTCCCCAACTGATCAGATCGGCAATAAACTGGCCGGTGACCATATCAAGAAACTCTGTGGCAGTCGGTACTCCCAGTTCGTTCACCTGCAATAGCAAGCGACGCGCCAGTTCAAGCCCATAATTGACGCGGTAACTTCCATTCAAGTCAGGATCGGAAATCAGGCCTTTCCATCCCACGACGGTGCGCGGTTTTTCAAAATAGGTGCGCATGACGATTTCCAGACGCGCCTGATGCTTTTGGCGTTGTGCCTGGAGCTGCGTCGCGTATTCCATGGCAGCATTCAGATCGTGAATCGAACAGGGGCCAATGACGACCAGTAGCCGTGGATCTTCACCATTTAAAATCTTTTCTATCCGGCGTCGGGAGTCGGTAACATGACTGGCGACGGAGGACGATACAGGATACCGCTGCGCGAGTTCGGTCGGTGTTACCAGGCTGTCGATACGCGCAGTACGGAGTTCGTCGGTTCTGTTCATTACAAGTCTCAGAAATTTGTTGCTTCAACGGCAGGACTACCGGGAAGTGATGGGCATCACGATAAACCAATCCCTGCTGATTTCAAGTGCGAGGCGTGTCACACCTCGCAGGCAGAACGGCATGATAACAAAAACCAACCCATTAAACTAGTTTGCTAGTACATCCTGCGGTTAAGCCCCATAATGTCGAGAATCTTGGTGGCTATCTCTTCAACGGAATAATTGGTGCTGTTCAGGCAGGGGATCTGATTCTTACGATACAGCGCTTCAACCTCCGCCACTTCCATGCGGCACTGACGCAACGAGGCATAGCGACTGTTTTCACGGCGTTCTTCGCGAATTGCCGCCAGGCGTTCAGGGTCAATTGTCAGGCCGAACAGTTTATGTTGTAGCGGTTTTAACGATGTGGGCAGTGTCAAATTATCCATATCATCGGCGATGAAAGGGTAGTTAGCCGCACGAATACCGAATTGCATCGCCAGATAGAGGCTGGTGGGCGTTTTTCCACAGCGCGAAACGCCAAGTAAAATGACCTGGGCCTGATCGAGGTTGCGCAATGAAATGCCATCATCATGCGCCAGGGTATAATCGATAGCGGCAATACGGGCGTCATACTTGTTCAGGTTACCCGGATTAAGCCCATGAGTACGATGAGCGATCGGTGTCGGATCCAGTTTCATCTCCTGCTGAAGCGGCGCCACCAGCGCCTGGACGATATCCTGGCAGAAACCTTCGCTCTGTAAGATGATGGCGCGAATTTCAGGTAAAACAATCGAGTAAAACACCAGCGGGCGAACGCCGGTTTGCTGATAAATGGCGTCAATTTGGTCTTTGACGGCGCGGGCGCGACTTTCGTTCTCCACGAATGGCAGCGTGATGCTGCTGATCGTCACCGGAAACTGCGACATAACCGCGTGACCCAGGACCTCGGCGGTGATGGCGGTACCATCAGAAATATAGAAAACATGGCGATCAACAACATTATCCATTCTGTTCATCCTGAAGAGTAAACATAATTATCTGAAAGCATAAATTAAAAGTAACGGGAAACGTATAACTTGTCGCTTATTTTATAAAATGACAGGCGCTTTTTATAATTAATGAAAAGCATGTTTCATTTCCTGGAAACGCAGTTTATACCGTGGGTGATTAAGGGAATGCCGTGCTATGCGCGGGTTTGCGCAACTACGTAAACAATCTGAAAAAATGAAAAAATAAATTTGCTTGAACGATTCACCGTTTTTTTCGCGGGTTTAAGTATGCCAGGATAAATACGCAACTATGTGTTTCTTAAACTCGTTCATTTATCACAAAAGGATTGTTCGATGTCCAACAATGGCTCGTCACCGCTGGTGCTTTGGTATAACCAACTCGGCATGAATGATGTAGACAGAGTTGGGGGCAAAAATGCCTCCCTGGGTGAAATGATTACTAACCTTTCCGGCATGGGCGTATCCGTTCCGAATGGTTTTGCAACCACTGCCGATGCGTTTAACCAGTTTTTGGATCAAAGCGGCGTAAACCAGCGCATTTATGAGCTGCTGGATAAGACAGATATTGATGATGTCTCCCAGCTGGCGAAAGCGGGCGCGCAGATCCGCCAGTGGATTATCGACACTCCTTTCCAGCCGGCGCTGGAAAACGCCATCCGCGATGCCTATGCGCAGCTTTCGTCGGATGATGAAAATGCCTCTTTTGCCGTGCGTTCCTCCGCCACGGCGGAAGATATGCCAGATGCTTCGTTTGCGGGTCAACAGGAAACGTTTCTTAACGTTCAGGGCTTCGACGCGGTACTGGTGGCAGTGAAACACGTATTTGCTTCTCTGTTTAACGATCGCGCCATCTCTTATCGCGTTCACCAGGGATATGATCATCGCGGCGTAGCGCTTTCCGCTGGCGTGCAGCGGATGGTTCGCTCCGATCTCGCCTCGTCAGGGGTGATGTTCTCTATCGATACCGAATCCGGCTTTGACCAGGTGGTCTTTATCACCTCGGCATGGGGACTGGGTGAAATGGTGGTGCAGGGCGCGGTTAACCCGGATGAATTTTATGTCCATAAGCCAACCCTGGCGGCAGGCCGTCCGGCCATCGTACGCCGCACCATGGGGTCGAAAAAAATCCGCATGGTTTACGCCGCCACCCAGGAGCACGGCAAGCAAGTGAAGATTGAAGATGTGCCGCAGGAACAGCGCGACATTTTCTCGCTCACCAACGAAGAAGTGCAGGAACTGGCGAAACAAGCGGTGCAGATTGAGCGGCACTATGGTCGTCCGATGGATATCGAATGGGCGAAAGACGGTCATACCGGTAAGCTCTTTATTGTGCAGGCACGTCCGGAAACCGTGCGCTCCCGTGGCCAGGTGATGGAGCGTTATACGCTACATGCGCAGGGGAAAATCATTGCCGAAGGTCGCGCCATTGGTCATCGTATCGGCGCAGGTACGGTAAAAGTTATTCACGATATCGGCGAAATGAACCGTATTGAGCCTGGCGATGTGCTTGTCACCGATATGACCGACCCGGACTGGGAACCGATCATGAAAAAAGCGGCGGCGATTGTCACTAACCGTGGCGGGCGCACCTGTCACGCGGCGATTATCGCCCGCGAATTGGGCATTCCGGCGGTAGTCGGCTGCGGCGACGCCACCGAACGCATGAAAGATGGCGAGAAAGTAACCGTCTCCTGTGCGGAAGGTGATACCGGTTATGTGTATGCCGACATGCTGGATTTCAGCGTAAAAAGCTCCAGCGTAGATACCATGCCAGAGCTACCGCTGAAGGTCATGATGAACGTCGGCAACCCGGACAGAGCATTTGACTTTGCCTGCCTGCCGAATGAAGGTGTAGGTCTGGCGCGACTGGAATTCATCATTAACCGTATGATTGGCGTTCACCCGCGCGCGCTGCTGGAGTTTGACGACCAGGATGCCGCGCTGCAAAACGACATTCGTGAGATGATGAAAGGGTTTGACTCGCCGCGTGAATTTTACGTTGGTCGACTGACGGAAGGGATCGCGACGTTAGGCGCCGCCTTCTACCCGAAACGCGTCATCGTTCGCCTGTCTGACTTTAAGTCCAACGAATACGCCAACCTGGTCGGCGGCGAACGCTATGAGCCGCATGAAGAAAACCCGATGCTGGGCTTCCGCGGCGCGGGTCGTTACGTCGCAGAAAGTTTCCGCGATTGTTTTGCGCTGGAATGCGAAGCGGTGAAACGCGTGCGCAACGATATGGGCCTTACCAACGTCGAAATCATGATCCCGTTCGTGCGGACGGTCGACCAGGCGAAAGCGGTCATCGAAGAGCTGGCGCGCCAGGGGCTTAAACGCGGCGAGAACGGGCTGAAGATCATCATGATGTGCGAGATCCCGTCCAATGCCTTGCTGGCTGAACAGTTCCTCGAGTATTTTGATGGCTTCTCGATTGGTTCTAACGACATGACGCAGCTGGCGCTGGGGCTGGATCGCGATTCCGGCGTGGTGTCTGAACTGTTTGACGAGCGTAACGACGCGGTGAAAGCGCTGCTGTCGATGGCGATCCGCGCGGCGAAAAAACAGGGCAAATATGTTGGAATTTGTGGTCAGGGTCCGTCCGACCATGAAGACTTTGCCGCCTGGCTGATGGAAGAGGGGATCGACAGCCTGTCGCTGAACCCGGACACCGTGGTTCAGACCTGGCTGAGTCTGGCGGAACTGAAGAAGTAGTGTAATACCGGATGGCGGCGTTAACGTCGCCATCCGGCAATTTATACCGCAGTGTGCTCCTGGCGCAGCCGCTCAATAATATCCTGCCGCAACAGAAACTTCTGCACTTTGCCAGAGGCGGTTCTGGGCAGTTTTTCTACGATGACGATCCGTTCCGGATATTTATACTTCGCTACCCGTTTTCGACTGAAAAAAGCGATCACCTCTTCCAGCGTCAGCGAAAGGTGCGGCGGTTTTAAGACTACATACGCGCATGAACGTTCGCCTAAGCGTTCATCAGGCATAGCAACGACGCAAGCATCGTGTATGCGGGGGTGTTGCAATAAAATATCCTCCACCTCGCGACTGCTGATATTTTCACCTCCACGTATAATAATATCCTTTTTGCGCCCGGTAATTTTGATATAACCGTCTTCATCCATGCGGCAGAGGTCGCCGCTGTAATACCAGCCCTCATTATCCAGTGCGCGGGCGGTAAGTTCCGGCTCGTCCAGGTATCCCATAAAAACGTTTGGCCCGCGCGAGGCTTCTTCGCCTTCGTGGCCTGCTGGAAGCGTATTGCGATCTTCATCCACGATTTTAATTTCTACACCGGTGGCGGCATAACCATCGGTGTTCATCATGCGTGAAGTCGAATCACCCAGATTAACCATCGAGTGTGGAGAACTTTCTGTAGAACCGTAAATACTCAATAATTTGATACCGCGCTGCTGGCAGTCGCGGGCAACCTTTTTGGGAATAGTCGTGCCGCCGCATAAGAAGAATCGCAGTGAGGAGAGGTCGGCAGGCTGTTGCTCAACGGCACAAAGCAGATCGTAAATAAACGGCGTCGCGCCTGACATACAGGTACAGCGTTGCTGCGCTAATAAGGTAAGGCAGGCTTCTGGGGTAAAGATGTCCAGCAATACGCTACGCGCCCCGATTAAAAAGGGCGCGGTGACGCCGTGTAAAAATCCGGTGGCGTGGCCCAGTGGCGCAGGCATCAGGAACACATCTTGCCAGGTTAAATTCAACCGCGCGCAATACGCCCGTTCGCTGGCAAGAATATTATTGTGGGTCAACATCACCCCTTTCGGCATTCCTTCTGTGCCGGAGGTAAACAGCACTGCCGCCAGTTCATCACCGTGAATGTTAATGTCTGACTGCAACGGTTCGCTGCGGTCGATGATTTGACTAAGCGCAAGCGCTGTGGTGGCAGGCGCCAGTTTATCCACGCCGACAATATGCGTCAGATGGCGCAGTTGATTTTGTAGCGGAAGGATAAGATCGACCGGACGATTCTGTTTGAATACGGTGGGGGCGAAGAATATTTTAGCCTGACATTTGTTCAGCACCCAAACCAGCTCTGCTTCTCGCCAGGCGGGAAGTAGCGGGACAGATACCGCGCCCGTTTTCAGGCAGGCCAGATAAATGAGGGTAAACTCACACCAGCCCGGAAGCTGAAAGGCCACGCGATCGCCCGGTTGAATCCCCTGAGACAGTAACCAGTTTGCCAGGCGGCTTGCCGCGCAGTCGAGTGCGGCGTAGGTCCAGGACGCGCCATGATTATCGACCACGGCGATTTTATCGGGTACGGCACGTGCGGTTTGCCGCCAGTAGTCGCCCAGTGAAGCATCGCCCCAGTAGCCGGACTCGCGATAGGTTTTCCGCCTTGCGGCGTCAAACGTTAATGTAACACTCATTGACTTGTTCTCTATTAATACAAATGACGTAATCTCCGGGGGCAAGCCGAATAAGACGCCGTAGCGTCGTTATCCGGTGTTTCAGAGCGTCAGCCGTAGCGAAACTCAACGCCGAACGTTCCCGCCGGGTATTCCCATTTTTCGAGAAGAGTATTGCCGCAGAGAACCCTGCAGGTCCCGCATTCCAGGCAGCCCGCGGAGTCAAAATGAATATTTCCCGCATCGTCCAGCTTATAGAGTCCGGCAGGGCAGGCTTTTATTAATTTATTAAACTCCTGCATGTCAGGCGAGGAGCGCAAAATGATATGTGGGTGTCCTTCATCTACGTAAAATTTATTTACGCCCAATTTGACGTCAACATTCACCTTATTGTCCGAACTCATAATGCCGTAGCCCCTTTTATGCCGTCTTTTAATAGATTCACCAGTCCAATTTTTTTCGCATGTGACAGGATAGTTTTACGCAACGGTGGGACTGGACCGCCATCAACGGTGAACAGATCGCCCACAATGTTTGCCGCCATTCGCGGGTACTCGGTAAAAAGCCGTGGGTTTTCCATTAATCCGGGGAGTTTGCGGAAATGCCGCATATCGCGTAACACGCCGTTTTTCTCCAGCGCGCGTTTGTAACCGGCAAGACTCGCGGCGGAAAAATCTTGCCGCGCTTTAGCGTCAATGGCGGTTTGAGCGGCCGCTTGCGCGGACGCGATGGCTAAATCCATGCCGCGGACGGTATAACCGAGATTCAGGCAAAGACCGGCGGCGTCGCCGACAATCATCACGCCGTCATTTGCCAGCTCCGGCATCATTGCTATGCCGCCTTCGGGCACCATATGAGCGGAGTATTCAAGCAGCGTTCCCCCCTGAATCAAAGGGCGTATTGCCGGATGCTGTTTAAAATCTTCCAGCATTTGCGGTACGCTTTTGGTCGCGTGAGCAATGTCGCCCAGGCCACATACCAGCCCCAGAGAAACCGAATCGCGGTTGGTATAAAGAAACCCGCCGCCCATGAGCCCGTTGGAGGGCGCGCCAGCGAATAACCAGGCGGCGCCTTCATGGGACGCCAGATTAAAGCGCTCTTCAATAAGTGCCGGAGAGAGCCCAATCAACTCTTTTACGCCGACGGCATAGTGATGCGCAGACGAGGCAGGCACCATGTCCAGTGAACGGCCCAGCATGGAATTCACGCCGTCCGCGAGAATCACAATATTCGCATCAAGAATATCATCCCCGGCCTGAACGCCAGTGACGCGATTGCCTTCACGTACCAGAGCGTCGACCCGTACACCTGGGATAAACTGCGCGCCAGCCTGCTCCGCCTGCGCCATTAGCCACGGGTCCAGTTTGTTGCGCAGTACGGTATATGACGTAAGGGGCGGAGTAGGGGGCGCGCGGTGAAAATCAAGTGTGACGGCGCTTTCTTCGGTTAAAAAGGAGATTTTTTCACGGGTAACGACACGTTCGATGGGGGCGGACGTTGCGAATCCCGGCATAATACTTTCGATACTGTGAGCGTAGAGCCGGCCACCGGTCATATTTTTGCTGCCCGCGCTGTTTCCGCGTTCAATAACCAGTACATCCAGTCCCGCTTTTGCCATCACATACGCGGCGACCGTTCCTGCTACGCCTGCGCCCACCACAATAGCGTCAAATTTATCATCCGACATGCTTTATGCTCCTTTCCCGCCGTATCGACGACGGGAGATGTGCGTTGAAAAAGGAATTAGCGGCTTAACTGGTCGATGAGGGCAGGAACAACCTTATAGATATCGCCCACCAGGCCATAATCGGCATAATTGAAAATGGGCGCGTTTTTATCTTTGTTAATTGCGACAATAATTTTTGCGCCGTTTCCACCCACCATATGTTGAATTTGGCCGGAAATGCCCAGCGTCAGATAGAGATCGGATTTCAACAGAACGCCGGATACGCCAATATAACGCTCACGTTCCATCCAGTTTTCACCTTCCGCAATGGGGCGGGAACAGCCTACTTCTGCGCCGAGAACGGCCGCCAGTTTATGCACCATATCCAGATCGCTTTGCGCCGCCAGACCTCGTCCTACGCCGATGACCCGTTTGGCTTTGCTCAAATCGACGCTGCTTAACGATTTCGCGCGCCGCTGCTGGCACAATACCTCGTGGCGTGGGGCAATATATGCCAGCGTGGTCTGCGGGCAAGTATGACCGGGGTGAGGGGCGGCGGGTTCCAGCACGCCGGGTGCCAGCGTAATAATCGCCTGCGGACTGTTTAATTTCTCTTTGCCGAAAGCAAGTCCGCCGTACATGCGATGCTCTGCGTGTAGCGTCCCGTCGAGGAGGTCAATAGACGTCGCGTCGTTCACCATCACGGCGTTAAGCTGGATGCTCAGCCGGGCGCCCAGCGCTTTACAGCGCTTGGTCGCCGCCATGAGCAGCAGCCCATTTTGGTCGCCTAATAACGAGGCCAGCGTTTCGGCATAGTTTTCCACGCGCTGCAAATCCGTATGCGATTCAAGAACGACTATCTCATCAGCGCCAAGCGCTTTCACGTAGTTGATCTCCGTGTTTCCTTGCACGATGGCGTAAACTTTTTCTCCCCACTGCCGCGCGCCGGTCATTAATTCAGCATAACGCTCTACGTTATCGCTAAATACCCATACGTTAGCTAAATGATTCATGATAATTTTTCTCCGTTGGGTTTAGTTCAGGGATTTTTTCAAATGGTCGGCCAGTGCGGTAATGGCTTCCGGCGAATCGTTATCGAGAATGATATGCTTGCGTTCTGTCTGCGGCGGTACCGAGATGGCGACCAGTTCCGCCATTGGCGTGGTTGGGGTCCAGTGGATATCGCTCGCCAGCCACGACGTAACGGCTTTTTTCCCGGCGCCGAGAATGGCTTTCATTGACGGGATGCGTGGAACGTTAATATCTGAGGTCACGCAAAGCACCGCGGGCAGCGTGAGCTCGATAATTTCAACGTCTTCTTCCAGTGTGCGTTCAACGATGATTTTGTCGCCGTCGCGTTGAATATGGCTTACTGCGTTGATGACGGGGAGTTTCAGGAGTTCGCCAGTCAGCAGGCCCACCTGTTGGGCATAAATATCGCCGGAGCCCTCCCCGAAGAGCAGCAGGTCAAAGCCAATTTTCTCCGCCGCGGATGCTAGCGCCAGCGCGGTTTCTTTGGGCAGGGCGTGCTCCAGTTGCGCATCCTGAACCATAAAAAGCGCATCCGGCCCGCGGGATAACACATCTTTGCGGACTTTTGAATTTTGTAACAGAGAGCCGCCGACGGTGAGCGCGGCGATCTCGTCGCCATCGCCAGCTAACTGCGCGGCGGCCTCAATTGCATTTAAATCAAACTGGCTGATTTTGGCCTCGGCACGATCAAAATTGAGCGAATGCTCCGGGGTCACGGTAATGTCCTGTTCTTCAGGCACCAACTTAAAGCAGGTTATTATTTTCATTGCATCTCCAGTGAGTCGCGTGCGGATAAGTAACGTAAATCTGACTGAAAATAGTCTGCGGCAGTCTGAAGAGGTTTACGATGGGTCAATCTGTTTTCCTTGCCAACAATCTTGCACAAAAAATCTGCGAACAGAGAATCGTTAGCAACCATCTGAAAAGGGCGTCATAAAAATATAAATACGGTAGTGAGAATAATAAGTGCGAAGCATATCATCATTTTTTAACATGAAACGTGCGATGTTGTTTCTGTGAGGTTAAAAGAAAACATCAAAGATATGTCGGCTATGTATTTTTGTCTGATAATACGCTATCGACAGGTAATCTGAGCTGTCTGCAAAAGAACATAATATCTTGCATTCGGAACGAATAATCTTGTTTTGCTGGTAATCTCCACGGTTGTACAACACTGACGCTCGCTTTATTTTATCCTGGTTATCTTTTTAAACCTGACAGAGGTTATTATGTATCAGCGCTGTTTTGACTCCGCCGCGGAGACGATTTTTGAACAGGACAAGACCCCTCGATTTTCACGTTTTGTCATTAGCGATGATCCAAACTGGGAGTCTGGCCATCATATGCATGATAATGAAACAGAGCTTATTTACGTCAAAAAAGGGATAGCCAGGTTAATTATTGACTCTTCACTCTACGTCGCGCATGCGGACGATATTGTCGTCGTTGAGCGGGGGCGGCTACACGCTGTAGCATCCGACAGCAATTCGCCGGCTACCACCTATACCTGTGCGCTGTATGGGTTTTGTTTTCCAGGTTGGGAAGAAAACCAACTATTGCAGAGTCATTCCTGTCCGGTGGTTTCCGTGGTTCAGGGAAAAGAGGTCATTAAAAGTATCTTTAATGAATTAAGCGTGTTACTTCCGCAGGGGAAAAACGTATTGGCTTCCTCTGTATACGATGCATTTGCTTACACTCTGACCGCACTTTACTATGAAAATTTTAAAAATGCCTATCGTTCTGAACAAGGCTACATTAAAAAAGATGTATTAATTAAGGATGTGCTTGTTTATCTCAATAATAATTATCGTGAAAAAATCACGCTTGACCAGCTATCGAAAAAATTTCGCGCCAGCGTCAGTTATATATGCCATGAATTTGCCAAGGAATATCATATATCTCCTATCAACTATGTTATTCAACGACGTATGACCGAGGCCAAGTTTGCGCTGACAAACACTGAGTCGCCACTGGCAGAAATTTCATGGCGGGTAGGATATGAAAATGTGGACCATTTTGCCAAATTGTTTATGCGGCATGTAGGATGTTCTCCCAACGATTATCGTAAGCAATTTAAAAATAGTCTGGTTGAGCAGGCGTATTTGCTGCCAAATACCTGACGGCGAAATTTATCTGATTTATTCGGCCTGATGCCGTAAAGCAGTCAGGCCGAATAAGACGTTCCGGTACGATCCTTACTTGTTCTGATAGTCTTTCAGAATCTGGCGTCCTGCCACATAGATCATAATTTCATCCGTGCCGCCACCGATACGTTCGCAGCGAACATCGCGCCAGAAGCGGGAGACACGGGCTTCGTCAGTATAACCAAGCCCACCCATAATCTGAATCGCATCGTCAATCACTTCCATCGCTGTGCGTGCGCAGTACAGCTTAGCCAGCGCGGCGCTGGTACGCAGTGACTCTTCCCGATCGGCCTGCCAGGCGACTTTCAACACCATATTGCGCATGTTTTCGATTTTGATGGCCATTAACGCCAGCTTTTCCTGGATCATCTGGTTATGGCCGATGGGTTTACCAAAGGCGATACGCTGGTTGGCGTAACGGGCGGCATCTTCAAATGCGCATTCGGCGAAACCTGTACTGCGCGCCGCATTAATCAAACGCTCCATTTCAAAATTGTACATGACATTGAGGAAACCCATGCCTTCTTCACCGACCCGGTCGCTTTCGTCCACCTCGACATTATCGAGATAAACTTCGCATGTACTCAACATGTGCCAGCCAATTTTGTGCAGCGGATTAATCTTTATGCCCGGTTTATTTGAGTCCACCCACCAAAGCGTGAACGCTTTTTTAGGATCTTTTGGCTCCGTATCGCGCGCCAGAACCAGCATGTAAGGATATTCTTTTGCACCGGTGATAAACGTTTTCTGACCGTTAAGATAAACCTTGCCGTTTTTACGCGTCCAGGTTGTTGTGGCGCTATTATTATCAGATCCCGCGCCAGGTTCTGTTAAAGCTAGCGCATATGCTGGATCGCCGGTGGCCAGAGTACTTTCTGCTGTTTTACGCAGTTGTTCTGCGGAACCAAAACGGCGCATACTGTGAATGCATTGGCCGTTGGTAATCAAAAAGGCCGGAGCACCGCATTTTGAGATTTCCATCAGCGCCAGCATTTGCGTTACATAGTCAGCCGGAATGCCGCCGAATTCTTCCGGGACGCCCAGCATCGAAATACCGTTTTCCGCCAGCGCCTGCATAAATTCTTTGGGATAGGTGCCCGTTTGATCGCAGGTACGGAAATACTCTTCCGGAAAATTGCTGGTGATTAACTCGCGAATACTGGCCAGTAATAGTTCTTGTTCTTCAGTTAATGAAAAATCCATATTTGTACTCCTTTTAATGTGTTGCGTCAGGAAGCGTGAATCCCATAGTGCTATCGGTAAATAATCTTGTGTCCATCAGTTTTAAATCTGGTGAGATAACCGGTGAAAAATCCATCTTGTCAAGAATATCCCGTTGCAGATCGACGCCAGGCGCAATTTCAATTAAATGCAGGCCATCTTGTTTGAGAGTGAAAACCGCACGTTCAGTGATGTAACGCACATCTAACCCGCGCTCAAGCGCAATTTTTCCACTGAACGTAATTTCCGGCAGTTCGCTGACGAATTTTTTGACGCGACCTTCCTGCAGAATATTTAATTTGCCATCGGTAATTTCAGTTTTTAAACTTCCGGCCGTCAGAGTTCCGCAGAAAATAATTTTTTGCGACGTTGCGCTAATATCGATAAACCCGCCGGTGCCCATAATTTTGCCGTTGAATTTATGTACACCGACATTACCGTGTTGATCCACTTCGGCAAAACTTAAATAGCAGACATCGAGCCCACCGCCGTGATAAAAATCAAATTGTGAGGTCATATCAAGGATCGCGCGGGTATTGACATTGGCACCGAAGGCCACGCCCTGAGAGGTAATACCGCCCACCGGGCCTGTTTCCACGGTCAGCACGAAGTCATCGGCGCAGCCTTCCTCGCGAGCGACCAGACCAATACCGTCGGCAATGCCTACGCCCACATTGCCTACCGCGCCTTTACGCATTTCAAACAGCGCGCGTCGGGCTACCAGCTTGCGCTGATTAAGGGGCAGGGTAAGCTGGGTACTATCATCAAGAGTAAAATCCCCGGAGATAAATCGGTTCACCGGCGCGCCGCCATACAGTTGCGTCTGGTCGGCGTCGACAACCACAATATCCACCAGATAGCCGGGAATACGCACGGATTTTGGATGCAGCGTGGCTTTTTTTACCATTTTCTGCACCTGCATCATTACAATACCGCCATTATTGTGAACGGCCTGGGCGATCACCAGCGCATCAAGATACATCACCTCATCTTCAAATGATGCATAGCCTTCGCTGTCGCAGGTGGTGGCGCGGATAAAAGCCACATTAGGCGCTATCGCTTTATAATAGAGATATTCTTTATTATCGATCTCTACCAGCTTAATGAGATCTTCTTTAGTCACGTCGTTTAATTTTCCGCCCTGTTGGCGAGGGTCGACAAAGGTACCAATACCGATATCGCTCAGAATACCCGGCTGGTGTGCGGCGCTGGCGCGCAGCGTCTGGGTTAATACGCCTTGTGGGTAGTTATAGGCGGCGATTTTATTTTGTTCAGCCAGTTCAGAAATACGGGGAGATTGCCCCCAATGTCCGCATAGCGCCCATTTTACCAATCCCTCCTGCGCCAGCGGGCTGATGCCGCGATCGGCGCGGTCACCTAATCCGGTAGGGCTAATAATAGATAAGTCTCGTGGTGACTGGGTTGTTTTATATTTATCTGCCAGTGCGGTAATTAATGTTGTCGCTTCGAGAATGCCGCCGCCTGCGCCCAGAATACATAAAGTGGCCTCGTCCGGGATATAATTTACTGCTTCTTGTGCAGAGAGCACGGGAACGCGGCCATTAATGCGTGATGGCTTATTGAGTTTCATATTTACTCCACTATTATCCCTGAAAGCAATATCGATATAACCGTGTTAAGGTAATAAAGACAGCGGCTTTCAATGAATATGGAACATATTCATGTCAGATAACTATTTATTTTATTGTGGCAGAAAGAGAATATTCCGCCACACGATAAAGTATTACGCCTGGTGCAATATAGTTAATACGGTACGCAGATCGGCTACCGATATTTGTCCCGGCGCAGATGCTTTTTTCACCGCGCCAAACGTTGCTGCAGAACCGAACACTTCGCCGGCAAGACGAGATATTACCCCGGTTTTCGACATCGACATGGTAATAATCGGACGATCCGCATAGCGCTCCTGCATTTCTACAGTGGCGGTAAGTAAGGTCAGGACATCGGCTTTAGTCTGCGGCATGACGGCGATCTTCGGAATATCGGCGCCCAGTTCCTGCATTTTACGCAGACGCTGAACAATCTCTTCCGCTGCGGGCGTTTTATGAAAATCATGGTTAGACATGATCACCGCAACGTTGTGTTGATGAGCATAGCCGACGGTGGCTTTCACCTCATCGTCGCCGGTAAAAAGCTCAAGATCGATCATATCGACCAGACCGCTGTCAACCGCTGCACGATTCAGAGCGATATACTGTTCGGTGGTTAGTGCCTGTTCGCCGCCTTCTTTCGCGCTGCGGAAGGTAAATAGCAAGGGCTTATCGGTAATAATCTCCCGGATGGCGCCGGCGGCCTCAAGTACGCTTTCCGCCGTTGTCACGTTGGCAAAATGGTCAACGCGCCACTCCAGAATATCGAAATCCGCTTCACGGTAGGCGAGTGCTTCCGATTTCACATCGGTAATGGTTTTTCCCATTAGCGACACAATGATCTTTGGCGCGCCTTCGCCAACCACGAGATCTCTTACAGTTACGGTTTTCATTTGGTACCCTTCATTGTCATTCGTCGCAATTATAATTTTACCGGTCAGGCTGTGAATCCCATCACCTGCTTCACATAGTCCAATGGAAATGCTTTTCCTGTCCACAGTTCAAACTGTTCGGCTCCTTGCCATAACAACATGCCGTAACCATCAATTGTTTTGCAACCAGCTTGTTGCGCCTGCTGCAATAACTTTGTCATATGCGGATTATAAACACATTCGGTGACCAGCAATTCAGGGCGGAGCAGGGAAACATCGCCGATCAGGGATTCGTTCTCCAATGGTTTCATGCCAACTTTGGTGCCGTTCGTCAGAATATCTGCGCTGGCAAGCGCTTCAGTAAAAGCGTGCTGATCGGCAAGATCGGTGACGGTAACGACGCAATCGGTGTTTTCATTCACCCGCTTCGCAAAGGCAACCGCTTTTTCGAAAAAGTCATCTTTACGGTTAAACAGTTTAATTTCCTTAATGCCTTCAATGGCTGCCTGGGCGCCAATGGCGGTAGCCGCGCCTCCCGCGCCGAGCAGCACCATGGTTTTTCCCCGAATATCGAAACCGCTTTCTTTAATTGCCCGAATATGGCCCGTACCATCCGTGTTGTAGCCGCGTAGATAGCCGTCATCGTTAACAATGGTGTTGATAGCGCCAACCAGTTTTGCTGCTGGCGTTAATTCATCGACATACTCACACGCGAGCTGTTTGTTTGGCATGGAGACGCCCGTACCGCGCATTTTTAATGCTTTCAGTCCTTCAATGGCGCTGGCAAACGTCGTGTTATCCACTTCGAAAGCCATATAGGTATACGGTAGCCCCGCTTTTTCTAACGCTTTGTTTTGCATTTCGGGCGATAAGCTATGACGGATAGGATACGCCATAAGACCAATTAATTCATATTTTGCGGTAACATCCATTTTATACTCCTTAATAAGTGGACAGTGCAGAGCAGGGCGCATGCCTGTTGCGCATCGTTAACATTTTTACTGGAAATAACGCTCGCCAAATCGGACATCGTTTTGCGGGATCTTAAATACGCGATAATAGCGAATAAATACAATAATGGCGGTGATAAATGTCAGTAGTGCAAAGGCAAAATCTAACAAAATGATATATTGCAGGCCAATAGTAGAGAGATAACCGGTGATCAGTGGAATAATAAAGTTAGCTACGCCCCCCATCATCATATATATACTGGTGACTTTAGCTTTACTCTTAGGGAAAAATTCCGACATTACCGATACACCTAATTGTAAAATACCTCCAGCAGCGGAAAAACCAATCACGAAGGCGCCAGCATTACAGATCAGTGGAGAGGGATACAGGTAAATTGCCGCAGCGGTGAGTGTCGCCAGCCCGGCATTGAAAACATTGGCCCAGATAGGGCGAACCATTTTTTTCAGCAATGCGGCAAAAATAAACACGCAAACCAACGATCCCATACTGTAATAAGAGATGGTTTTCAGCGCGTCGGATTCCGCCATTCCGGCGAAGGCCATCGCATATTTAGGCATCCAGACCACAATCACATAGAAGGTTGAGAACGCGGCGACGCCAAATAAAACGGAAGCTACGCCTTCCAGCCAGACGAGGGGAGTACTGTTCATCTGGGGTAATTCTTTCGCAATACTGGCATCGACAAGTTGGCTGGGAAAACGGCTTTTCAACAGCATCAACGTGATGAGGACGAAAAGGATACCGGGGATTACCACCGCGTAGCCGTACCAGATATGGTTGACTAACAAGGCGCTGACGATAAGGGGGTAAATCATTTGCCCAAAAGAGACCATCGCTTTAACCAGAATAACTGCCGAGCCCGATGCTTTGGGAAAACACTCCATTAATGCAGGGTATCCGCCGGTATCCAGCGCGGAGTTCGCCACGCCGACACACACCGCTAATATGAAAGCGATCATCAGGTTAGGACTGGCGGGAATACCGAAGAAAAACAGCATATATAGTACGGCGCCAAGCAGTATTATTGCCCGACGGCCAAATTTATCGGACAGTACGCCAAAGAATAAAATACTGACCAGACGACCAAGACCAATGCCAGAGATTAAATAGGCAATACCGGCACTATCCGTGGAGAATTTCTGTGCAAGGGAGGTCATGTTCTGGGCTAGTGTAATAACACTCATGCCGTGGAGAAAGTAACTAAAATAAATGCAGATAACAGCCAGCAAATATGGCATGTTGCGAGCCTTGTTCTGAGACATTTGTTCACAGCTCCTTGCTGATGGTTTGATTCAATGTCCTGCTTATTACTGCTTTACTACATGCAGCGATTGTTCAGTAACACTATAAGTCGGTACTGTCGTTATATGTACATAACATGGCGTTTAAAATGCCAGGTTTATTGCATTGATAGCATTTCATTTGTTAGCCGGGAAATATAAAAATTGCTGCGAATTTGTTGTTTAACACATATAACTCGTGATGCTCATCGCAATTTTTCTGATAAGTGTGAAGATAATGAATAATAATTAACACGAAAATTACATTTTTTGTTTCCCGGTGATAATGGCTAACGTTTTATTTTGCATAGCAAGGCAATAATATTGCAGTTGGCACGCTAACATTTATTGCGCAGTTGACGCTGCTTCAGCGTGATGTTGTGATTCAGCCCGACTTCGGTAACCGATGAACAGTGCGAGGAGAAATCCCGCTGCGGCGATACCGGTATCAAACCACATAATATGTGCAATGCTCATTTCTGAAATCCGCGCTGTGATCAACGGAATAGTGAACGTCGCGATACTGCCGGCGCTGTAATAAATGCCGGTCGCTTTACCTTTCTCCTGTGGAAAACGGGCCGCCATCAGCGTCAGGCCGATTTGTACTACGCCACCGGCGGAAGAGAATCCAATGACGAATGCGAAGATCATAACAACATAGACCTGAGGATGCAGGCAGACCGTCAGAAGCGCAATAAAAGAGATAAAGGTATAAAACATCAATAATGTGGTAGAGCGAATTGTTTTTCTGACCAGCGGGGCAGTAATAAAAACGCACAGTAGCGATCCGCAGGTATAAATACTTAACAGTTTGATGGATTGGGTATACGACATTCCTGCGACGAACTGTCCATACTGCGCCAGCCACTGGCTGATAAGGTAAAAGGTTGCCATCGAGATATAGCCATAAAGGGTGTAGCTGATCAGATCGATGAGGGAGCAATGATGTACGCCTGCAACAGGCGCTTGCGAGATTTTGGGTTTCAATATCCGACCAGGATAGGGTGGAAAAGGGCAGCGTAATAAAAACAGAGCATTAATAAGCATGATCGCCCCGGCAAGCAGGAAGGACCAGCCAAACCACATATTAGCCCAGACTAATAAACTGATAATAATGGGCAACAAGAATTGCCCGCCAGAGACAAATGCTTTGATCAGAATATTTGCCGTACTGGGGGAGCGAGGGAAGGCTTCCATCAAACTGGGATAGGTACCTGCATCTAAAAAACTGTTGGCCATACCCGCTAAAAAGCCACAGGCATAAGCGACAAAAATCGTCTGAGCATAAAGAATGCCAATGAAAAAAATTAGGTAACAGGCGGTCCCCAGAATGATAAAAGGACGGCGACCAAAGCGATCGGAAAGCATACCGGCGATTAACAAAACGCTTAGCCGGCCAATCCCAAGCGAAGAGATCACAATAGATACGCCTGCGGCACTGGTATGCCATTGCTGTTCAAGCGATGACATGTTCAGGCTCATCAGGATAACCCCCATGCCATGTACAAAGTAATTAAAATACAACCCTACAGCGGTAGGGAAATAACGATTTTTCATATTATCTGACTCAGAGATGCCGCCTGAACGTTACAGTGGTATACACAGGCAGGAAGCATATTGGATAGGGTGACAAGTCAATGTCGTGATTGTGTGGTTTTCTATCCGGTATCAATACGATGCGGCGATAAAGTTTACGTCTAACACAGCCGCTCCAGATCATGTGCGAAAAGTTCGGCAGCAACAGATTGATAAATTTTCCACTCGATAAAATCCCCCTCTGTATAAATGGACTGAAAAGAAGATAAATCAGGGAAGTAACGCATTGTATTATTGCCGATGCGGTTATTTATTTTGTCAACAATGGCGTTAATTCGTCGCTGTCTCCTGGCTTTCATTTCCTTTAGCCTGGCAATGATTTCTGGAGAGATGGGAGTGTCGCCAGCTTCCCATCGTTGCCAGGTTGCCGAATTATTATCCTGGGTGATATAGATTGTGCATTCTTCAATCGTCATATCAAAAATACGCCGTAGTGCTTGTAGTTCTAACGCGTTCATCATTTTTTAGGCTTTTATATGAAAAAAGTGATGCTATAAATAGCACCACCGACACCGTTTCGACTTGAACAGAATCACACTATTTTGTGCAATATTATTTGTTCGTTGCAGATATCGCGGTGTTGAAGGGAAACGGGAGCTGGCTTATGTAACAATGCAGCGAAAAAAGTTAAAAAAAAAGCCCATCGTAGGAGACGGGCAAAGACTACACACAGCAATTCGTTGTTTCACTCAGGGGATTTCCATGCTTATAAATCAATGTGTTGATTTATAACCGTGTGCTAATAGTAGGCATGAGCACTTTTTGCGTCGATCAGATTCGTCTCAATAGTTTAAAAACTGTAACGGATTTGCGACAGAAATGAGATGCGGCGGGGAACAGACGGGCGAATCAAAATGAGGTGTGCGTTGAATTGATAAACGTCGCTAAAGCATCGGGCGGCAATGCCGCCCGACGGGATTATGACTGCTTGTTGGCTTCCTCGATGTCATCCAGCTCTTCAAGGATCTCCTCTGGTTCATTCGTCGGCGCCGGAACTTCATGTACCCATGCGGAGAACAAACGCCAGGTCACGGCCAGAAGCACCGGTCCAATAAACAGACCAATCATACCGAATGCAATCAGGCCGCCGATTACCCCGGAAAGGATCAGAAGCAGCGGTAAATCGGCACCCATGCGGATGAGTACCGGGCGAATCACGTTATCCAGAGTGCCGACGACGGCGCTCCAAACCAGCAGCACGGTGCCCCAGGTGGTGTCGCCTGTCCAGTAAAGCCAGATAATGGCTGGAATCAATACCGGCAACGGCCCCAACTGAACCAGACACGAAAGGATCATCACTACCGTCAACAGGGTAGCGTAAGGCACGCCGGAAATCGCCAGCCCGATGCCGCCAAGTACCGCCTGTACCAGCGCGGTGACCACCACGCCAAGCGCCACGGCGCGGATCGCCTGGGCAGCCAGCAGAACCGCCGCATCGCCGCGTTTAGCCGCGAGACGACAGGCAAAATGGCGTATTCCCATCGCCACTTGTTCGCCGCGCCAGTAAAGCAGGGCGCTAAACAACAGCATCAGGGCGCAGTGCATCATAAAGCGTCCGATATGCGCCGCCTGACCGACAAACCAGGTCGTGGTTGTGCCGATATAAGGCCGCACTTTCGCCATAATAGCGCTACCGCCCATATCCAGCAGGCTATGCCATCCGGCATACAGTTTGGCGCCAACCAACGGAATATTATTTAACCATGCCAGATCGGGTAGCGTCATATCGCCGCCGGTCACTGCATGGATGAGCGGGCCGCTACCATCGACAATGCTGTTCACCAGCAAGGCGACGGGAATAACGAAGAGCAGCACTAACAGCAGCGTCATGACCAGTACGGCAAGCGAGCGGCGGCCCCACAATATTTTTTGTAATTTCAGCAAAACGGGCCAGGTCGCGATAACAATCGTACCTGCCCATGCAAACCCCAAAATAAAAGGCTGTACTATCCACAAACAGGCCACAATCATGATGGCTAAAAACAGCACCGATAGCAGCACTTGCGCAATATCCCTGGGCTGACGAACATTTACCATAAATACTTTTCACCTTTGTCTTTGCGCCAGAACGTTGGCGCGACGTGAACATGCAAACCACACCCTATAATGATGAGCAATTTCAGCGGTTTTTAACAGGCCGATTCTGCATGTAATTCTGTTGGGCGCACAGGAAAAAAATGTGATACAACAAATAACGCAACACGCAAACGATTAAGCATCCCTTCCTGTGCGTAGACCGCTCGCGCTCGCCGGGTTGGGCGCCACCGTTCACAACATAGACCGCAGGAAAAGGTCAATATAATGATTCCACAAATTTCTCAGGCACCCGGCGTCGTTCAGCTGGTGCTCAATTTTTTGCAGGCGCTGGAGCAGCAAGGGTTTACGGGCGATACGGCAACCAGCTATGCCGACCGTCTGACAATGTCGACCGATAACAGTATCTACCAGCTTCTTCCCGATGCTGTTGTGTTTCCCCGTTCTACGGCGGATGTCGCGCTTCTTGCCCGTCTGGCGGCGGAGCCGCGCTTTACGTCGCTGATATTTACCCCTCGAGGCGGCGGTACTGGCACGAATGGCCAGGCGCTAAACCAGGGCATTATTGTTGATATGTCCCGCTATATGAACCGCATTATTGAAATTAATCCTGAAGAGGGATGGGTGCGGGTAGAGGCGGGAGTGATAAAAGATCAGCTTAATCAAGCGTTAAAGCCGTATGGCTATTTTTTTGCGCCGGAACTTTCCACCAGTAATCGCGCCACGCTTGGCGGTATGATTAATACCGATGCCTCTGGTCAGGGTTCGCTGGTCTATGGGAAAACGTCAGATCACGTCTTAGGCATACGGGCCGTATTGTTGGGGGGCGATATCCTTGACACGCAATCGATGCCCGTAGAGCTTGCCCGGACGTTGGGTGAAAACACGACGACGCCAGGCCACATCTATCAGACCGTCTATCAGTCCTGCCTGGAAAACCGTCAACTTATCCTCGATAGCTTTCCAAAGCTCAATCGCTTCCTGACAGGCTACGATTTACGCCACGTCTTTAACGATGACATGACCCGCTTCGATCTTACCCGCATCTTAACGGGGTCGGAAGGGACGCTGGCGTTTATTACTGAAGCCCGGCTGGATATTACCCCGATACCCAAAGTCCGCCGTCTGGTGAATGTAAAATACGACTCCTTTGATTCCGCGCTGCGTAACGCCCCTTTTATGGTTGATGCGCGCGCCTTATCCGTCGAGACGGTCGATTCCAAAGTCCTTAACCTCGCGCGGGAAGATATTGTCTGGCACTCCGTTAGCGAATTGATTACCGATGTGCCGGATAAAGAGATGCTTGGCCTGAATATCGTGGAATTCGCGGGTGACGATGAAGCGCTTATTGACGGACAGGTCGAGGCGCTGTGCCACCGGCTGGATGGCCTGATGGCGCGTGCGGAAGCGGGCGTGATCGGCTGGCAACTTTGTACCGATTTGACGGGTATTGAGCGTATTTACGCGATGCGTAAAAAAGCGGTAGGGCTGCTGGGTAATGCGAAAGGCGCTGCCAAACCGATTCCTTTTGCGGAAGATACCTGCGTGCCGCCTGAACATCTGGCCGATTACATCGCCGAATTTCGCGCCCTGCTGGATGGTCATGGCTTAAGTTACGGCATGTTCGGCCACGTGGATGCCGGGGTGCTGCATGTGCGTCCGGCGCTGGATATGTGCGATCCGCAGCAGGAACTGTTGATGAAACAGATCTCCGATGAGGTCGTCGCGCTGACCGCCAGATACGGCGGGCTGTTGTGGGGCGAGCATGGAAAAGGTTTTCGTGCGGAATACAGCCCGGCCTTTTTCGGCGAAGTTCTGTATGGCGAGCTGCGCAAAATAAAAGCGGCTTTTGATCCGCATAATCGACTTAACCCGGGTAAAATCTGTCCGCCGCAAGGGATAGAGGCGCCGATGATGAAGGTGGATGCGGTAAAACGCGGCACCTGGGATCGGCAAATCCCGCTGGCGGTACGGCAGACCTGGCGCGGCGCTATGGAGTGTAATGGTAACGGCCTGTGCTTTAATTTCGATGCGAAAAGCCCGATGTGCCCGTCGATGAAAATTAGCCTTAACCGGATCCACTCGCCGAAAGGGCGGGCGACGCTGGTACGGGAATGGCTCCGTCTATTGGCCGATCGCGGCGTCGATCCGCTGAAGCTGGAAAAGGAGTTGCCGGAAAAACGCGCCAGCTTACGCACGCTGATTGCCCGCACCCGGAATAGTTGGCACAAACGCAAAGGCGAGTATGACTTTTCCCATGAAGTTAAAGAGGCCATGTCCGGCTGTCTGGCGTGTAAAGCCTGTACGACCCAGTGTCCGATTAAAATCGATGTTCCGGAGTTTCGTTCACGTTTCTTACAGCTTTACCATACGCGTTATCTGCGTCCGGTACGCGATCATCTGGTGGCGACGGTCGAGACCTACGCGCCGCTGATGGCGCGTGCGCCAAAGACCTTTAACTTTTTTATTAACCAACCGATGGTTCGCAATCTGGCGAAAAAACATATCGGTATGGTGGATTTACCTCTGCTTTCTGCCCCTTCATTGCAACAGCAACTGGTGGGCCATCCGTCTGCCAATATGACGCTTGAGCAACTGGAACGCATGAGCGCCGAGCAAAAAGCGAAAACGGTACTGGTGGTTCAGGATCCGTTTACCAGCTACTACGACGCCCGGGTCGTGGCGGACTTTATCCGCCTGGCGGAAAAGCTGGGCAGGAGGCCGGTATTGTTACCGTTCTCGCCGAATGGTAAGGCGCAGCATATTAAAGGTTTTCTTAATCGCTTTGCGAAAACGGCGAAAAAAACCTCTGAGTTCCTTAATCGGATCGCCGCGTTGGGGATGCCGATGGTGGGCGTCGATCCGGCGCTGGTTCTGTGTTATCGCGACGAATACAAACTGGCGCTGGGCGAACAGCGCGGCGATTTTCATGTGTTGCTGGTGAATGAATGGCTGGCGCAGGAAATAAATGCAAGACTGTCCGTCGAGGTGAGCGGCGAACCGTGGTACTTTTTTGGTCATTGTACGGAAGTCACGGCTTTACCCGGCGCGCCTGCGCAGTGGGCCGCCATCTTTGCCCATTTTGGCGCGAAGCTGGAAAATGTCAGCGTAGGCTGCTGCGGTATGGCGGGCACTTATGGACATGAACTCACCAATCATAAAAATTCGCTGGGAATTTATGAGCTATCCTGGCATCAGGCGATGCAACGTCTACCGCGAAACCGCTGCCTGGCAACCGGCTATTCCTGCCGAAGCCAGGTTAAACGCATTGAAGGTACGGGCGTGCGTCACCCGTTGCAGGCATTACTGGAGATTATAGGTTGATCTGGAAACGTGAAGTGACCCTCGATGCGCTTAATGCGATGGGGGAAGGGAATATGGTTGGCCTGCTTGATATCCGCTTTGAGCGTATTGGGGACGATACGCTGGAAGCGACAATGCCCGTCGATCATCGCACCAAACAGCCGTTCGGCTTGCTGCATGGCGGAGCGTCTGTGGTGCTGGCGGAAAGTATCGGCTCGGTCGCAGGCTATCTGTGTACGCAGGGGGAGCAAAAGGTGGTGGGGCTGGAGGTGAATGCCAACCATGTACGGTCGGCGCGTCAGGGGCGCGTACGAGGCGTCTGTAAAGCGTTGCATACTGGGGCTCGCCATCAGGTCTGGCAGATAGAGATCTTTGATGAACAGGGACGTCTGTGCTGTTCTTCGCGCCTTACTACGGCGATTGTGTGACGTTGTCACCATAAAAGTGTGATGCATATTGCTTTTGGTCAAAATGTGCGCAGAAAAAGGTGATATACTGTGCACGTTTACACATAAGCGAGGATGATATGTCTACTGATTTAGACCCAACCCAACTGGCGATTGAATTTTTACGCCGTGATAAAACCGAACTTTCTCCCGCGCAGTATTTGAAGCGTTTAAAACAGCTGGAGTTAGAGTTTGCCGATCTCCTCACCCTCTCTGCAACCGAACTGAAAGAAGAGATCTATTTCGCCTGGCGGTTGGGCGTGCATTAATAAAGTCTGTGTAGGCCGGATAAGGCGTTAGCCGCCATCCGGCTATGTTACCAGGCAATCTCACCAGACCCTGTCCCCAGGTAATAGATAACCCCCTTGATTTTGTTTAAAAAAAATACAGATCGCCATTTGTGCTAAAAAGGCGCGCGCTCTTTATGAGATTATTCTTATGCCCCTTCAAGAGCTAAGCCATTAAGAGTGCCGGAGATAAGCGCCGGATGGGGCCGGAACCCTTAAGCCTGTATTGAACAGACTTAAGGGTTTTTCTTTTCCGGGCGCGTAAAAAACTAAGGTCTGTCAATAACCGCTGGCATGTCGTCAGCCGTATGATTATTCAAAATACGGTTAGCCAGCACACCTGACATCATCGATCCGTTAACGTTCAGTGCCGTGCGGGCCATATCAACGATAGGTTCGATGGCAATAAAAATACCGACCAGCGCAACGGGAAAATTCAACGTCGACAGGACAATCAGCGCCGCGAACGTACCGCCGCCGCCGACGCCGGCTACGCCAATAGACCCTAGCGCAATGGCAGGCAACATCGCGGCCAGAAAATGTAGCGAGAGCGGATCAATGCCGATGGTGGGCGCAATCATCGCTACCATAATAGCCGGATAAATCCCGGCGCAGCCATTTTGCCCCATACTGGAGCCAAACGAGGCGGAAATATTGGCAATAGTGCTTTGTACGCCAAATTTTTCCTGGGCGGAAATGGCCAGCGGGATAGAGGCTGCGCTGCTGCGGGAAACAAACGCAAAGGTTAAGACGGGCCAGACCATTCTGAAATAACGCGCTGGATTATTACCGCTGAGGATCAGCAAGATGGCGTGCACGATAAACATCATGAAAATCGCGATGTAACAGGCGCCGATAAAACCAAGTAAGCTGGCGAATTGTTCAAGGTGGTATGATGAAAATACGGTAGTCATTAATGCCATGACGCCATAGGGCGTTAATGCAATAACGATACGTACCATCTTCATGACCCAGATCTGAATAGCGTTAATGCCTGCGCTTAATTTCTGACCTTCTTCAGGCGCCTCTTTTTTGACCTTTAACAGAGCGATCCCCGCTATTAGCGTGAAGATAACGATGCCGATAACGGAAACACTTCTGGCCCCCGTAAGATCAAGAAAAATATTAGTCGGAATCAGCGATGTCACTAACTGGGGAATCGACACCGCGGCAGTCTTATTGACTTCTTCCGTAGTTAACATTGACGGCATGTGCACAAAAGCGCTGGCGTCAAGCCCCAGCACATGAGCGGTCAGTAATCCGATAAAACCGGCAACCATCACCAGGCATAACATGCATCCGACGATCGTCAGCGACATTTTTCCGATGCCGGCGCTATTTTCCAGTTTATTGATGGCGGAAAGAATAGAAATAAAAATTAGCGGTATAGCGACCAGTTTTAGCAGGTGGACGTAACCATTGCCGACGATGCTGTACCATTCGATAATAGTTTTAGTGTGATTTGCTGAAATAAAATGCAGGGATAAACCAATAACAGCCCCTAAAAAGATAGCGATAAAAACGCTTTTCGACAGGGAATCGCTTTTTTGATTAATTCTCAAGATGACCCACGAGAAAACCAAAAAAAGTGCGATATACGCGAGCGTAACAACCATATTTTAAGCCTCTTGCCTCATTCAGCACCTGAAATGCCGGAAAGAGTTTACATAAACCTATAGCTCAAACTGAGTTATAGAACCGCAGCGGATTATAAAGAGCGCAACGCCAGGTATCCATACAAAAAATGGGGTTCTGACCTCGCCGCCCGGCAATGTCGACAGCCTATTAATTAAATAGTCATTTTCTATACATCTTTTCGTTTTTGACCTGTCAGAACGGTTAATATTTTATAAATCATTATTTATCAAGAAGTTAAGCGATTTTTTTGTCTGTCGTATGACCTGACGGACAGGGTCTATGCTTAATAAAAGGCGCTCAATATAACCATTTGTTGGAAAGCCCCTGCGGTTAAGGGGTTGAAGTGATAATCATTATCACTAACATGCTGTTATATCCTGGTGATTTAGAACGCGAGGTAACTCTATGGAATTGCATTCAGGCACGTTTAACCCGGAGGACTTCCCCTGGCAAGGGCTGACGCTAACGCCAGCGGCGGCAGCGCACATACGTGAACTGGCAGCAAAGCAGCCGGGCATGTTGGGCGTGCGGTTAAGCGTAAAACAGACGGGATGTGCCGGATTCGGCTATGTTCTGGATACCGTTCGGGAGCCGGATAAAGACGATCTGGTTTTTGAAGCCGAAGGCGCAAAGCTTTTCGCACCGTTACAGGCGATGCCTTTTATTGACGGAACAGAAGTGGATTACGTACAGGAAGGGCTGAACCAGTTATTTAAATTTCATAACCCCAAAGCCCAGAATGAATGCGGCTGCGGCGAAAGTTTTGGGGTATAGGCGGTACTATGTCTCGTAATACTGAAGCAACGGAAGAGGTCGGCATCTGGACAGGCGGACGCCTTAATTACAAAGAAGGATTTTTCACGCAATTACCCACTGATGAACTGGCAAAAGGCATCAGCGAAGAGGTGGTGCGCGCGATTTCCGCAAAGCGTAACGAACCAGAGTGGATGCTGGAATTTCGTCTCAATGCCTATAGAGCCTGGCTGGACATGGATGAACCGCACTGGCTGAAGGCGCACTACGATAAACTGAACTATCAGGACTACAGCTATTACTCTGCGCCATCATGCGGAAACTGCGACGATAGCTGCGTTTCCCAGCCGGGAGCCGTACAGCAAACGGGCGCGAATACCTTTTTGAGTAAAGAGGTTGAAGACGCCTTCGAGCAGCTTGGCGTTCCGGTTCGCGAAGGGAAAGAGGTCGCCGTCGATGCGATTTTTGACTCGGTCTCCGTAGCGACCACATACCGTGAAAAACTGGCGGAACAGGGCATTATTTTCTGTTCTTTTGGCGAAGCGATACACGATCACCCTGACCTGGTCAGGAAATATCTTGGCACCGTCGTGCCGGGGAACGATAACTTTTTTGCCGCGCTGAATGCGGCAGTCGCTTCCGATGGGACATTTATCTATGTTCCTAAAGGCGTGCGTTGCCCAATGGAGTTATCCACCTATTTTCGCATTAACGCTGAGAAAACCGGTCAGTTTGAGCGCACGATTCTGGTGGCGGATGAAGGCAGCTATGTGAGTTATATCGAAGGCTGCTCCGCGCCCGTACGCGACAGTTATCAGCTTCACGCCGCGGTAGTGGAAGTCATCATCCATAAAGATGCTGAAGTAAAATATTCCACCGTACAAAACTGGTTCCCGGGCGACAACAACACGGGCGGCATTCTGAATTTTGTGACCAAGCGGGCGTTGTGCGAAGGGGAAAACAGCAAGATGTCGTGGACCCAGTCGGAAACCGGTTCGGCGATTACCTGGAAATACCCGAGCTGTATCCTGCGCGGTGATAATTCTATCGGCGAGTTCTATTCCGTTGCGCTGACCAGTGGACATCAGCAGGCTGACACCGGCACCAAAATGATCCATATCGGTAAAAACACGCGCTCAACCATTATCTCAAAAGGCATTTCCGCCGGCCACAGCCAGAACAGCTACCGTGGGTTGGTAAAAATTATGCCGACGGCGACCAACGCCCGAAATTTCACCCAATGCGACTCCATGTTGATTGGCGCGGACTGCGGCGCGCATACGTTCCCGTATGTTGAATGCCGCAATAACAGCGCGCAGCTGGAGCACGAAGCGACAACATCACGCATCGGTGAAGATCAGCTTTTCTATTGTTTGCAACGCGGCATCAGCGAAGAAGACGCTATTTCGATGATCGTCAACGGTTTCTGCAAAGACGTTTTCTCGGAACTACCGCTGGAGTTCGCCGTTGAAGCGCAAAAACTGCTGGCGATTAGCCTTGAGCACAGCGTCGGTTAATGATGAAGGAAAACCCATGTTAAGCATTAAAGATTTACAGGTCAGTGTGGAAGAAAAAGCGATTTTGCGTGGCCTGAATCTGGAGATTCGCCCCGGCGAAGTTCACGCCATTATGGGGCCGAACGGTTCCGGGAAAAGCACGCTCTCCGCCACCCTGGCGGGACGTGAAGATTATGAGGTCACCGGCGGCTCGGTTACGTTCAAGGGTAAAGATCTGCTTGAACTGTCGCCGGAGGAACGGGCGGGCGAAGGGATTTTTATGGCCTTCCAGTACCCGGTAGAAATCCCCGGCGTCAGTAACCAGTTTTTCCTGCAAACCGCGCTGAATGCCGTGCGCGCCTACCGCGGGCAGGCGTCGTTGGATCGCTTTGATTTTCAGGATCTGATGGAAGAAAAGATCGCATTGCTGAAAATGCCGGAAGATTTACTGACCCGTTCGGTAAACGTCGGTTTTTCCGGCGGGGAGAAAAAGCGCAATGATATTTTGCAAATGGCGGTGCTGGAGCCGGAACTGTGCATCCTTGATGAGTCGGACTCCGGACTGGATATCGATGCGTTGAAAATTGTGGCGGAAGGCGTCAACGCGTTACGCGACGATAAACGCGCTTTTATTATCGTGACCCACTATCAGCGCATACTGGACTACATCAAGCCTGATTACGTCCATGTCCTCTATCAGGGGCGAATTGTCCGATCCGGCGATTTTACTCTGGTCAAACAACTGGAGGAGCAGGGTTATGGCTGGCTTACCGAACAGCAGTAAAGCGCTACAGCAATGGCAGCATCTCTTTGAAGAAAAAGGAGAAAGTCGAACTGAGCAAGCAAGAAAACATTTACAACAGATGTTACGTCTGGGATTGCCGACGCGTAAACATGAAGACTGGAAATACACGCCGCTGGAGGGCTTAACCCATAGCCAGTTTATCCAGCAGTGTGCGACTATCAGCGCCGCACAGCGTGATGCGCTGGCGCTGCAAATCGATGCCGTGCGGCTGGTGTTTGTCGATGGTCGGTTTATGCCAGAGCTCAGTGATAGCACGCAAAACAGCGGATTTGACGTTAGCGTCAGGGATGAGCGCCAGACGCTTGCCGCGCCGGTACATCCCGAGGTTTTTCTGCATCTGACGGAAAGCCTGGCGCAATGTGTCACGTATATACAGGTCCGGCGAAATCAGCGTCCGACCAGGCCCCTACTGTTAATGCATATCACGCAGGGCGTGGATGGCGACGAGCTGAATACCGCGCATTATCGCCACCATCTGGCGCTGGCGGAAGGCGCGGAAGCGACGGTTATTGAGCATTATGTCAGCCTTACAGCGGCAAAACATTTTACCGGCGCGCGTCTGACGATGAACGTTGCAGACAATGCGCAACTGCGCCATATCAAACTGGCGTTTGAAAATGCGTCCAGCTATCACTTTGCGCATAACGATCTTCTGCTGGCGACAGACGCCTCGGCGTTTAGCCACAGTTTTCTGCTGGGCGCCGCAGTACTACGTCACCACAGCAGCTCACAACTGAATGGTGAAAACGCGACGCTTCGACTGAATAGTCTGGCGATGCCGGTGAAAAATGAAGTCTGCGATACGCGGACATGGCTGGAACATAACAAAGGCTACTGTAACAGCCGCCAGTTGCACAAGACCATCGTCAGCGACAAAGGACGCGCGGTCTTTAATGGCCTGATTAACGTGGCGCAACACGCCATTAAAACCGACGGCCAGATGACCAATAATAACCTGTTGTTGGGGAAACTGGCTGAAGTCGATACCAAACCGCAATTAGAGATCTATGCCGATGACGTGAAGTGCAGCCACGGCGCGACAATCGGGCGTATTGACGATGAGCAGATGTTTTATCTGCAATCACGCGGCATCAGGCAGCAGGAGGCGCGGCACATGATTCTTTACGCGTTTGCCGCAGAGTTAACGGAAGCTATCCATGATAGCGCCCTTAAACAGCAGGTGCTGGCGCGAATCGGTCAGCGACTGCCCGGAGGCCTGGTATGACATTTCCTGTAGAAAAAGTACGGGCGGATTTTCCCATACTGCAGCGTGAAGTTAACGGCCTGCCGCTGGCTTACCTGGACAGCGCAGCCAGCGCTCAAAAACCCAATCAGGTGATTGACGCTGAATCTGCCTTCTACCGTCACGGCTATGCTGCGGTACATCGAGGTATCCATACGTTAAGCGCACAGGCGACCGAAAGCATGGAGAATGTGCGTAAGCAGGCGTCGCGGTTTATTAACGCCCGCTCCGCAGAAGAACTGGTTTTCGTGCGCGGTACGACGGAGGGCATTAACCTTGTCGCCAACAGTTGGGGAACGGAAAATATTCGCGCCGGGGATAACATTATCATCAGCGAGATGGAGCATCACGCCAACATCGTTCCCTGGCAGATGCTGTGCGAGCGCAAAGGCGCTGAACTGCGCGTGATCCCGTTGCATCCTGACGGTACGCTGCGGCTGGAGACCTTAGCTGCGCTGTTCGATGACCGGACCCGACTGCTGGCCATTACCCATGTTTCCAATGTGCTGGGGACGGAAAACCCGCTGCCGGACATGATTGCGCTGGCGCGCCAGCATGGGGCGAAAGTGCTGGTGGATGGCGCCCAGGCCGTGATGCACCATGCTGTTGACGTCCAGGCGCTGGACTGCGATTTTTACGTTTTCTCCGGCCATAAACTTTACGGGCCGACCGGCATCGGCATTCTGTATGTTAAAGAGGCGTTGCTGCAAGAAATGCCGCCGTGGGAAGGGGGCGGGTCGATGATTTCGACCGTCAGCCTGACGCAGGGAACGACATGGGCGAAAGCGCCCTGGCGTTTTGAGGCGGGAACGCCGAATACTGGCGGCATCATCGGTCTGGGCGCGGCGATTGACTATGTGACGTCGCTGGGACTGGATAAGATTGGCGATTATGAGCAGATGCTGATGCGCTATGCGCTGGAGCAACTGGCGCAGGTGCCTGATATCACGCTATATGGCCCGGCGCAGCGGTTGGGCGTCATCGCGTTTAATCTGGGTAACCACCATGCTTACGACGTCGGTAGCTTTCTTGATAATTACGGTATCGCGGTACGAACGGGGCATCACTGCGCGATGCCGCTCATGGCCTGGTATGGCGTGCCAGCAATGTGCCGGGCTTCGCTGGCGATGTATAACACCCATGAAGAAGTGGACCGACTGGTGGCAGGATTAACGCGTATCCACCGCTTATTGGGATAACAGTGAGGTTTTATGGCTGCGCTACCGGATAAAGAAAAATTGCTGCGTAACTTTACGCGTTGCGCTAATTGGGAAGAGAAATATTTATATATTATTGAGTTGGGGCAGCGCCTGGCGGAGTTAAATCCGCAGGATCGCAATCCGCAAAATACGATTCATGGCTGTCAGAGCCAGGTGTGGATCGTGATGCGGCGAAACGCCAACGGCATTATCGAATTGCAGGGCGACAGCGACGCGGCGATCGTTAAAGGCCTTATGGCGGTGGTATTTATTTTGTACCACCAGATGACGGCGCAGGATATTGTGCATTTTGATGTCCGGCCATGGTTCGAAAAAATGGCGCTTACGCAGCACCTCACGCCTTCTCGTTCTCAGGGGCTGGAAGCAATGATTCGCGCAATTCGCGCTAAGGCCGCCACTCTTAGCTAAACTGTACAGACAGCGTTCTACCTGATGTCAAATCCTTTGTCGGACGGCGACGTCGCTTTATCCAGAGTGGACAGAGCGTGTATTTTGTTGTTCTGATAAGCGAAGCGCTATCAGCCGTCGCAGAGGACATCACCAGGAATACAGGAGGTTTGGTATGAAACGTGCGTCTTTCATTACGCTAACTATTATCGGCGCGTATAGCGCGCTACAGGCAGCCTGGGCGGTTGATTATCCATTACCGCCCGAAGGCAGCCGTCTTATTGGTCAGAATCAAACCTATACCGTACAGGAAGGTGATAAAAACCTGCAGGCTATCGCCCGGCGTTTTGATACGGCGGCGATGCTCATTCTTGAGGCGAACAATACGATTGCGCCAGTGCCTAAGCCCGGTACGCTAATTACCATTCCCTCGCAGATGCTATTGCCGGATGCGCCCAGGGAAGGTGTTATCGTCAACCTCGCGGAGCTACGGTTGTATTATTACCCGCCGGGAGAAAACCGCGTTCAGGTGTATCCCATCGGCATCGGTTTGCAGGGACTGGAAACTCCCGTCATGGACACCCGGATAGGGCAAAAGATCCCCAACCCGACGTGGACGCCGACGGCGGGCATACGCCAACGTTCGCTTGAGCGGGGGATCACGCTGCCGCCAGTGATCCCTGCCGGGCCAAATAACCCGCTGGGACGCTATGCGCTGCGTCTGGCGCACGGTAATGGGGAATATCTCATTCATGGCACCAGCGCGCCGGATAGCGTGGGTCTGCGCGTGAGTTCCGGTTGCATTCGCATGAACGCGCCGGACATCAAGGCGTTATTTGCGCAGGTCAGAACGGGGACGCCGGTAAAAGTGATTAACCAGCCGGTGAAATTCTCTGTCGAGCCGAATGGCATTCGTTATGTAGAGGTACACAGGCCGCTATCGCCGGAAGAAGAGCAAAACGTGCAGACGATGCCCTATGTGTTGCCTGCGGAATTTACCGCGTTCAGAAACGCGCAAGGGGTGGATAGTCGCCTGGTCGATAAGGCGCTATACCGGCGAGCCGGGTATCCAGTCAGCGTGAGCGCCGGGCAGACGCCAGCGGTAAATACGACCGCAGTCGAATCCGCTCAGAACGGTTTTGTCGGAGAAGAGGGGCAAACGCGCGTCACGCAGTAGCCTTCGCAGCAAACGACGGACAAAAAAATGGCGCACGATGTGCGCCATTTTATATCGTGCGTCAAATCATTTACAGATGCGGAATACTTTGTTATCCAGACGCTGGTTCGCGCGAGCTGCGTCGTCTTTAGCAGCCTGAACGTCGGAACGCATTGCATTTACATCATTACTCAGTTGCTCAACTTTAGCGCTCAGCGTCTGTACATCGGAAGACAACTGATCGATTTTAGCGTTGCTTGAACAACCTGCCAGTAACGTGGAACCCAGAACTACTGCACCTAAGATCAGTTTGTTAGTGCGGTTCATAACAATAACCTTATATTTTGTGTGGTTATATGGGTGAAAAAAATGGCGCACGATGTGCGCCATTTTTATTACGCAGGTACTATTACTTACGGTATTTAGTAGCCTGGTTGTCCAGACGCTGGTTAGCGCGAGCTGCGTCGTCTTTAGCAGCCTGAACGTCGGAACGCATTGCGTTCACGTCGTTGCTCAGCTGGTCAACTTTAGCGTTCAGAGTCTGAACGTCAGAAGACAGCTGATCGATTTTAGCGTTGCTGGAGCAACCAGCCAGCAGAGTAGAACCCAGGATTACCGCGCCCAGTACCAGTTTAGTACGATTCATTATTAATACCCTCTAGATTGAGTTAATCTCCATGTAGCGTTACAAGTATTACACAAACTTTTTTATGTTGAGAATATTTTTTTGATGGGAATGCACTTATTTTTGATCGTTCGCTCAAAGAAGCATCGAAATGCATGAAAGTCCCTAAAAAACCGAAAGAAAACAGGGGGCTTCCATCGGATTCTTCTTAGATAATCCGCAATTAGATAGTAAAATCCGATTTGATTTTTTTATTAATAGTGGCTATCGATTAAATAAAAAAAGCGCCGGAAGGGCGCTTTTTTAAACAAATTAATTCACACAACAATTATTACAGTACGTGAACAGAGGCGGTGTTAGTGGTGCCGCTTGGAACCAGCGCGCCGGAGACCATCACTACGACGTCGCCTTTCTGGGCGAGGCCGCTTTGCAGGGCGACATCTTTGCCCAGACGGTAGAAATCATCAGTAGAATTGATTTCTTTCACCAGCTGCGATACCACGCCTTTGCTCAGTACTAACTGGCGGGCGGTCACTTCATTGGTGGTCAATGCCAGGATGGTGGCGTCCGGGAAGTATTTACGCACGGCGCGAGCGGATTTACCGCCCTGGGTCGCTACCACGATCAGCGGCGCTTCCAGTTTTTCGGCGGTTTCTACCGCGCCGCGGCATACTGCTTCCGTAATGCGCAGTTTACGGCTGTCGTTGTTGTAGTCCAGACGGCTGTTCATGACGCGGTCGGTACGTTCGCAGATGGTCGCCATGATAGAAACGGCTTCCAGCGGGTATTTCCCTTTTGCGGATTCGCCGGACAGCATAACCGCATCCGTACCGTCGAGGATGGCGTTCGCAACGTCGCCTGCTTCTGCGCGGGTCGGACGCGGGTTTTTGATCATAGAATCCAGCATCTGAGTCGCGGTGATCACGACTTTACGTGCGCGGATACATTTTTCGATCATCATTTTCTGCGCAAAGATCACTTCTTCAACCGGGATTTCTACGCCCAGGTCGCCACGCGCAACCATGATGCCGTCAGAAGCTTCGAGAATTTCATCGAAGTTGTTCAGGCCTTCCTGGTTTTCGATCTTAGAGATAATCTGGATGTTTTCGCCGCCGTGGGCTTTCAGATGCTCGCGAATTTCGACAACGTCAGAACGTTTACGGATAAAGGAGGCCGCAACAAAGTCAACGCCCTGTTCGCAACCGAAGATCAGGTCCTGTTTGTCTTTTTCAGCCAGCGCCGGCAGAGCAATAGAAACGCCCGGCAGGTTAACGCCTTTGTTCTCGCCCAGATCGCCGTTGTTCAGCACCTTACAAATGACTTTATTGCCTTCGATGGCGGTCACTTCCATACCGATCAGACCATCGTCAACCAGGACGGTGTTGCCAACGCTCAGGTCGCTGGTGAAGCCTTCATAGGTGACGGCAACGATTTCATTATTACCGACCACGGATTTGTCGGTGGTAAAAGTAAAGGTTTGGCCCGCTTTCAGCGAAACGTCGTTACCGCCTTCCAGTTTAATGGTGCGGATTTCTGGTCCTTTAGTATCAAGCAGAATAGCGGCTTTTTTACCAGTTTTGCTCATCACGTTGCGCAAGTTCTGGATACGCTGACCGTGTTCTGCATAATCGCCATGAGAGAAGTTCAGACGCATCACGTTCATGCCCGCGTCCAGCATTTTGCTTAACATCTCTTCGGATTCGGTTTTCGGACCGATAGTACAAACAATTTTCGTCTTTTTCATGACAGTCTTAGTCTTTAAGTTGAGGAGGATATGGAAATCTGGCTTCGGGCGCGCACGGCCCGGAAGCTAAGCCTGTGTTGCTAAAGTGATGATGCCTCGCTCTAAGGATAGGTGACATCGAAAGAGCGTGCAGAGGAATGTGTGCTCGCGTTTCAGCCCAACGGGAAGGGGATAATTTTAGTCGTTGAGTTTTACAGTCCAATGCGCTGAAACCATTCAAGAGACAATTGGCGCGCATTATACGCTGAAATTTACAAAAAAGGAAAATGAAAACCCTGTTTCAAAAGACATCTGTGCAGATCCACAACGGTTTGTTATTACGCTGTTTACGATGTCGCTGGCGATGACGCCGCCCGAACAGGGGCGGCGTTGCGCAACAATGGGTGTTGTTGCGCATAATGTCAATCGAGCAACTTTTTGCCTTCCAGGTCGATGGCGATGTTTTGGTTGTGTGCTTTTCGATAGCACAGAATCGCTATCCCGATCGCCGCCCAGCTAATTCCGAGTATCAGAGCGTGAATGTTCATGTTTAAACAGACGTAGCCGATGACGATCATCCCCATGATCGGCGAAATGACATGGGCGAAAATGCGCCGCTGGGCTTTCATCCGGAAATTGAACAGGATAAACACACACAGGTTCACGACAAAAAAAGCGAAAAGCGCGCCAAAGTTCACCAGCGTGGAGATAGATTCAATCTTGCCGGAAAACAGGTAGCTGAGCAGCAGGGTGACGCCGCCGGTAAACAGAATGGCGTAATCCGGCGTTTTACGCGTGGTATGGACGTGAGCGAGGAAGGCGGGCAACATTCGGTCGCGCCCCATTGAAAATAACACTCTGGACACCGCCGTTTGCGCGGTAATAATGTTGCCGACGGCGCACACAAACGCCACAATGATGGAAAATGCCACTTTGAGCCAGATACCGCCAACGTTGCCGGCAATGGTGAAAAATGCTTCATTCGTCGCATTGCCTTCCGCGAAGCGGTCGACATTACCGGTGGCGAACGCCGCAAACGCCACAACGATAATAAACAGTACCGTCGCCAAAACTAACGCCAACAGCGTTGCTTTACTGACGGCGCGTCCCCCGCCTTCGCTTTCTTCACTTAATGTACTGATAGCGTCAAAGCCGAGAAAGTTCAGCGCCGCCACCGAAATCGCCGTCGCGATGAGCCCTGGGGTGAACCACTGTGAATCGAAAAAAGGCCGGAAGGAAAGCGTTATCTGACTACTGTCCAGCAGCATCAGACGGACAATGAGTAGCACGAAAATCGCCAGAATACCGAGTTGAATAAAGACCAGTAACTTATCGAATTTCGCCGTTTGCTGTATCCCGAGATAGTTGACTCCGGTGCCAATAGCCACATAAATCAACGGCCAGACCCAGACCGGGATTTGCGGTAAAATAGCGTGGACCGCGACGCCGCCCAGCACTGCCACGAGCGTAGGGAACAAAAGATAATCCAGCAGTAATATCCATCCGGTCAGAAACCCTACGGCGGGATTAATGCATACGCCAGCATACGCATAGGCCGAACCCGACGAGGAGATATGTTGCGATAAGGTAGAGTAGCTGTACGCGGTAAAAAACATCGCGATCGCGCCAATAATATAAACCAGCGCAACCATACCGTGCGAAAGATTATAAACGACGCCATAAAGAGAGACTGGCGCGATAGGCACCATAAACACCAGACCATAAAGCACTAAATCGGTAAGAGACAATTTTTTGACTTTTTTCATGATAAATACCTTAATGGCTTTTTATGCCAGATCGCGTAAAAACGCGCTTACCGCTGCGAGGCAGGGCGCGATATTTTCTTCATGCGGGTTATGGCTGCTGCCAGGAATAGTGACCGCGCGGCAGTCTGAAATGTGAGAGAGCAGCGGAGAGACGACGCGCTCGGTTGCCTGATCGTTTTCGCCGCGTAGTACCAGAACAGGACAGCGTATCTGGCACAAATGGGGCGTAATATCCCAGTCGGCAAGTTTGCCATTTGCCGCCAGTTCATTGGTTCCCCATAAAATGTGATAACCCGTAGGGTCGGCGGCGAACTGCGCATTAGATCGCTGAACATGAACGGCTTCTTCCGCGAGGGTATAAACGTGCCTGGCATAATAAGCGACCAGCTGTTCCGGTGGGTTTTGATAAATGACGGCGGGCATAATGACGTTTTTGATATCGTCATCGGACATTGGCGTCAGAGCGTTAAAGAGCCGTATGGCTTCCTGTTGCCACAGGGCGATACTGGCCGGCGAACTGGCCAGTATCGTCCCGCGAAGCCCGGCAGGCTGTAAGCAGGCGTGCTCTGCGGCAAGCATTCCGCCCCAGGAATGTCCCAGTATCGAATACCCGTGTCCAATACCCAGGTGATGAATTAATTGGGTTAATTGACGGAGATAACGCGCAATAGTCCAGAAAGACGCGTCGGCATGAGGAAAATGCGTTGAACGACCGCAGCCATATTGATCGTAAAATATTACCATGCGCCCGTCATCAGCCAGACGGCGATAATTTAATAAATAATCAAAGCCGCCAGAAGGGCCGCCGTGAAGGATAATGAGCGGCGTGAGTAATGATTTTCTGTCTCCATAAATCCGATAGCTTGTCAATATGTTTTCAGAAAACATTTCGCCATAGAGATAAGTATCATTCATATTCTTAATGACTCAGTGTGTGGCAGGGCAGGCGAAATTTATATTCGCCTGGATAATATTATTTTTTTATTGTGTGTAAAACATTACACCAGAAGGTGGCGTAATGTTCCCATTGCAGAAACTGCGGACTTCCCCAGTGCGGCGAACAATCACTGGCAAAGCAACATACTTTCCCTTTATGGTAAGTACCCATAACTAACAGTGGATCGCCATTAATTTCAGCAAGGACCTGACTATTTTCTTTGGCGATAAGCTTGTTATAGCCCAATAGCGGCGGCCATTCGCTAAATGGCTGGGTAATAACATGCTCTACCGCAGTATTTACTGCTTTACATCCTTGCGGTAGTTCTACGCGGTCATCTACATCCAGCATATCAACCGGCAATACCTCCGCCAGAACCGTATTTTTATAATTGGCTTTTGCTTCTATTCCCGTAAAGGATAAATACCCGCCGATCATCAACAGACCGCCGCCCTCAGCAACATAATCGGCGATAAGTTGTAATGCATCAGGAATAATGTCCATATTATAAAACGTTCTGTTTTGTAGCAGGAACGTATTGCTACCGATATCACTGATGACGATCGCATCATAGCAGGCTAATGCTTCGGCGGTTTGTGGAAAACGAGTTTGCACAATATGGGCAGGCATGTAGTCTACATCGATATTACCCTGACGTAAGCAGGATAATAAATAGTCTGCGCCTTCTTCGTATTTGCTCGATGTAAAGCTATCAAAACCTTTAGAGTGAATCATATGAATGTGCCAGGATTCGCCAATAAATAAAATTTTCATTATGTCACCTGTTAATTAATGTGAATGACTTTATTAGATTGGGTACGCATTCGATGTAAAACCTGCAAGTGCTGAGGCATACTCGACGCACCGACTTGTTCCACCGCCAGAGAAGCGAAAGCGGAGGCATATTGAATGGCTGCGACCATGTCTGCTTGTCGCGCCAGCGCGGCGGCTAAGGCGCCATTAAAAGCGTCACCGGCCCCGGCGGCATCTTTTACCACGGCGCTCCACGCAGGAATATACAACGTGCGGGCGTGCTCACAGAGCAGAGATCCACGGGCGCCAAGGGTAATGATGACTTTTTTCACCCCGGATTGCAGAATAATATTTCCGGCTTTTTTCGCATCATTAATATCAGTAATGGTTACGCCGGATAAAAAAGAGGCTTCAGTTTCATTCGGCGTGATGATGTCAATATCAGATAATAAATGCGTCACCTGTTTCGTATAGGGGGCAGGATTCAGCATGATCATTTTATTTTCTTGTTTGCCCAGGCGAATAAATTCAGTCAACGCTTCAATGTTCGTTTCGAGCTGCATTAACATAACGTCAGACTCGGCGATATAACGGTGTTGCTCGTTAATCTCTTGCGTGGTGAGCATCATATTGGCGCCAGGGTAGATGGCGATAATATTATCGCCATCCACGGCGGAGACATAGATCAATGCGCTACCGGTGGGCGCTTTATCTGTTTGATACGCGCTGTATGAGGCGATACCTGATTGAATAATATGATTCATAGCAAATGCGCTGAACTGATCTTTGCCCACTTTAAAAATAAAATGTGCCGCAGCGCCGGCATTGTTCGCCGCTAAAGCCTGGTTGGCTCCTTTACCGCCAGGATAGAATCCAAATTGACTGGCCAGAATGGATTCTCCGCTTTGTGGAAACCACGGCACGGTTGCTGAAACATCAATATTGAATGAGCCTAAAACACACACCTTGCCTGCTTTTTTTGTGTTTTCCCGGCGCAGTTTTGCATCCTGATGGATTGGTGTGGCGATAGTGCTGGAAATATCAATCTTATTTTCAGTGATAAGCTTACTCAGCGCGTCACGGTTTAAAATTCCTCCGCCATAGCAACGCTGAAGCATACCTGATTTCTGGAAATAGCGTAGATCGGAACGAATAGTCTCCTGGCTAACCTTATAAAGGTCTGAAAGTTTACTGACGCTAACACTATTATCCTTTATCAGTAAATTAATGATGGCATGACGTCTTTCTTCTTTAAACATATTGCCTCCGGGTAGTGAGTTGAATTGTATTTATGGCAATGTTGTCATGCGGTGAATTCAATCACAGATTATGCGGTCAACCGGAAGTAACCCCAAATGAATGTCAATAATCAGAAGCGCAGCCAATGTGTTAAATATTAATTGCTTACAGAAGGGGAAAATAGTTTTGTGAGTGTTGTCATATATTTTCTATGTAATATGACGGGGTGAACGTAAAATAGTTGGGCTTGCACGATTCAGTGAGTATATGCAGCCGGACAGCGTTCGCTTATCAGTCGCTACCCTCGACGAAATAAGACGATATCGCTCTCCGGCCCTGGGGTTATATACGCTCGATTTTTGCCGGCAGCCCCTGACGTACCGCCGCGCCAGAAACCCAGTCGAGCCAGGTGTTGGTAATGGTTCTTGTCGGATCGGCAAAGCCCAGATCGTTAAGATTTATGCCTGCCCTGATTTGTGGATCATACGGCATAGGCACGCCGTCCAGAGAGTGCTGCGTTGCGCCCATCTCGCGGTGGCCATATCCGTGTTCGATGGCGATGACGCCTGGCATCACGCCATTTAACAAACTGATTTGCGCCACGACCTGACCGCCCGGCGTAATGATCCGTACCCGATCGCCATGTTGCAGTCCATAACGCTCGCCGTCTTGCGGATTCAGCGCCACCAGGTTTGCTGGCTTCACATGGTGTAAGCGCGGGATGACGGCTGTTGAGCTGGACATGGTATTTGATTTAAATGAAATCAGTTTCAGCGGCCATTGCCCAATGGGAAACTGGTCGTCAATCGCACGACCATCTGACAAACGCGCCGGATACCAGACCGGGCAACCGCTGAAACGCTCCCCGGTGATGGCGTGACGGTGGGCGGCGACATCTGCATTCCAGATCTGTAAGGGTTTTTTCCACGCGTTACCTAACCGTTGCTCCGTATAGCCGCTATCCTCGGGCGCAAACCGGCCGCCACGCGAGTAGATAAACGCCACGCGACCGACCTCATCAGCTTTAAGCGTGTGCTGAATTGCTGGCAGAATGCGGCTGACGCCGGTAAGTGTAATATCTTCCTGATTTGCCGGCGCGACCGGCGTCTTGCCCATAAAGGCGATATTAGCGGCTACGCGCAGATAGAAGTCTTCCGCCCGGTTCAGTGGAAAAGCATTGCCCTGCGGATCGGTTATCGCCCGGTCGCCGAAGCCGGGCAGATGGAGCCGTTTTGCTACCGCAATACAAAAGGCTTCCATTGAGACAGGTTGCCCGTCCGCCGTTCGGTGAGTGGCGGGGGCGACAACCGGCCAGCGGGCGGTAGTGGCTTTACTGGCTACGCCGCCCCAGGGCGCCGTAAAGCCCCAGCTCTCAAAATTGTGCGTATCCGGCACAATGTAATCCGCCAGCGCCGTCGTTTCATTCATAAAGGCGTCAATCGCGATAAAGAGCGGCAGTCGGCGAGGGTCTTTTAGCTTTTCTTCCGCCACGGCGCGTAGACCGGGAACACCGTAAAACGGGTTGCTCATATTGGAAATCCAGGCTTTAAGCGGATAAGGATAGCCTTCGAGCGCGGAGGTCAACAGTTCGGTAAGCTGGCCTGCCACAAAGGGATACCACGGCGCTTTGGCTGGATAAGGGGATTGCCCGCCGGCAATTTTGTCGCGGTATTCTTCCGATGCTTCATAAGCGGTTTTGCTACGGGCAATACTTAATCCGGACGGTTTCACTTTTCCGGCAAAACTGTTCATGTTGTAGCGGGGGCCGTCGCTAACGCCGTTGAATTTGCCGCCGCCGACAAAGACGCCGCCGGACAAGCTGAGGTTGCCGATCAGCGCGTTAAGCATCATGACCGACCAGGCGTTATAAAACCCATTGCCGGCCATCATGCCGCCGTGACTGATGACCGCGGCTTTACGTCCGTGACCGGTAAAGGTTTCCGCCAGCGCGATAATTTGCGCTTCCGGCACGCCGCACTGTTCGCTGTATTGCGCCAACGAGAGCTTTTCTGCCGCCTCTTTCAGGCGTTGCAACCCGCTCTTCACCGTGACCCGTTGGCCGTCGGCGAGCGTAACGTACTGCGTCACGAAAAGCCGTGCCTGTCGGCAAGTGGACGCATCGACCAACTCGCCGTCGGTATTCAGCACGACGGGGGTCTCTTCGCCATCGGGCGTAAGATGGCGCAGCGTCAGGTGTTGTCCGGCAAGCGTCGGCAGTTCATCCGCAATGACCAGGTGCGTGGCGTTGGTCCAACTTTGCTCGCCGGCCTGCTGCATCGCTTGTACGCCGGGAATCGCCAGATAATCAGCATTATAACGTTGATTATCCATGATCCAGCGGATCATCCCCATTGCCAGCGCCGAATCGCTGCCGGGCATGACCGGTTGCCAGCGACCGCGAGGATCGGCGAGCACCGTTGATAAGGGCAGGGCAGGGGCGACCACGACGTATTGAAAATTCTCACGCAGCCGGGCGCTCGCCAACTGACGCGCCTGGCGTTTAAACGGATTGCCGGACTGTGCCGGGGAGGTGCCCATAAAGAGCGCAAACTCCACGTTTTCCCAGTCGGGTTTGACATGCGGGTTTTTATCCAGATCGCCCATCAGCGCCCCGGAGCCGGCCCGGTAAGCCAGTCCACAGTAGGCGCCATGCGCGCCGAAATTTTTGCTGCCGAAGCTATTTAGCGCAAAACGACGCAGAAACGCATCGCGGCCTTCGTCGCTGGTATTCGTGACCAGTAACTGATTGGTTTTGGGCCCGAAACTGGGGTGCTTTGCGTCAATTGGCGTATCCGGCGCATGAATCGCGCGCAGTCCGTCCACATGACCTTCACCAAACAGATCGCCGCCTTCCACGACCTCTTCAATAAGCTGCTCAAAGCTGATGCGCTGCCATTTCCCTTCGCCGCGTTTACCCACGCGTTTCATCGGTTCAAGCAGTCGCAGCGGACTGTACAGGCTTTCCAGCAGCGTGGCGCCGCGCGCGCAGGCGGTTGAGCGGGCGTCAAGACCGCTTTCTCCCGCCAGTTGCTCCATGGCTTCGCTAAAAGGGACGGACGAGTCAATCGGGTGTTCCTGCGACAAGGGGTGATAGGGATTGCCGGCGATGCGTATCACTTTGCCATCGGCATTAACCCGGGCGCGGATACCGCACTGTGTCCAACAGCCGAAGCATTGCGTCATGGCGATGGTTTGTTGTGGATTTTGCTGCCAGTGCGTTTGCGCCTGCGCCTCCGGAATTAACGCATTGCCAAAGATGCGGTCGCGCGTTACCTTGCCGGATGTCCCGTTTAACAGGCCATCAATTGCGCGTTTCGCCACATCACGGTAGCTCAGACCAAAAGTGACCATCCCACCGACGGCGAGACCGACTTTTAGCCACTGACGACGGGTTAAATTAGCCATGTTGTAATCTCCTGGTGAGTCCGTTCAGCGTTTCACGAATAATAATCAGTAGCGCTATCCACAGGCCGAAGGTGCCGAGAATAGCCAGCCAGCCATCCGTTCCGCCTGGTAACGAGTAAGGGTTAAATTGCGCGTTGAACTTGGGTACGGTTTGTACCTGAATCAACAATGTCCAGCGCATCAGCCAACATAGCGCCAGCGCGCTCAGAACCAGCAGGACGCGTCTTAGCTGCGATAACGGATGACGTAGCGCCAGGCTACAGAACAGTAGTGTGAATACCCACAGCGCTAGCCAGCCGACAGCGTAATATTTGGCTGACAGGGCGACAGTAATCCACTGACGGATTGCCGTGCCGGAAAGCGTATCGCCGCTAACCCACATGGCCACAACCAGCCCCAGCGCCGCCAGCGTCCAGATTTGTCCCCACAATATTTTTGGCAGCCTTACCGAGTCGCGTCGGGCGGCGACAATCATCAGCGCGAAGAACGCCTGTAAGGCGCTAAGAAACATCGCCACGGGGAAGGCGTAGCTAAACCAGATTGGGCGCGCCAGCACAACGGAGACTTCGCGGCCGGTATAAATCAACAGGCCCACCGCGCAAAGCGCGCTGGCTAACGCCAACCATTTAGTGACGTTGTAACTTTTATTGAATAATCGTTTTATTTGCTGCGCCAGGAACCACAGCGCGAGAAACCCGGTAAACAGCGGCAGGAATAACGCTCCCCAGGGCATCCACGACCAGGGCGTCGGCCAGGCATAGAAATGCCAGACGCGGGCGGTCTGGTGCAGATCCGCCGTCAGCGCCAACGGTGCGGTAATCGCACAGGTAATGGCAATCAGTAATGCCCGATTTTCTTCTGTTGCGGCGTCTTTTTTCCGCCAGTGAAGATAACAGGCAAACAGTGCGGCGCAGGCGGCAATACCAATAAAAAAGAAATATTGTACCGCCCACGGCAGCCAGCTAATGTCCTGCGGGTGAGCCAGCACTTCTTCAATGATGAGTGAATGCGTCATTCAGACCTCCTGCCAAAGCGCGGGCTGCGCACGGCCCATTAATGGGGTGACAAAGGCGTCGTCCAGACCCAGGTAGAAAACATGGGGCGACGTGCCGTTTTCCGGCTTTAATACCTTGATAGCGTCGCGATGTTGATGAAGCATGGTGGAGATGCGGCTATGGGGATCTTTGATATCGCCAATAATACGCGCGCCGCCGACGCAGGACTCTACGCAAGCGGGTAACAGCCCGGCTTCCAGACGATGGACGCAAAACGTGCATTTATCGGCAGTTTGCGTTTCATGATTGATAAATCGGGCGTCGTAAGGACACGCCTGGACACAATAGGCGCAGCCGACGCAGCGTTTGTTATCCACCACCACAATGCCATCTTCCCGCTGAAAGGTGGCTTGTACCGGGCAGACCGGCACACAGGGGGGGTTATCGCAATGGTTGCACAGACGCGGCAACAGCACATTCGTGACTTCCTGACTACCTTCACGCTGGACCTGGTATTGGTTCACGGTCGTACGAAACGCGCCCTGCGGCGTTTGGTTTTCAATAGTGCAACTTACGGTACAGGACTGACAGCCGATACAACGCCGCAGGTCGATAAGCATGGCGTAACGGTGTCGGGGAGAGCCTTCATGCCGCTCCGGCGAAAAAGGAAATTTCGCTTCAGCCAGCGGAACCAGCGAGGCGCCAGCGGTCAGGACGCCGAGCTGCTGGAGAAATTGCCGTTTACTGCTGTCCATATTGACTCCCGTCCACATTGCCAACAATGAAACATTTGTCACGATGTTGGTTCATGTGTAATGAATAAAAAATGTTGATGATTTACAGTGTAAAAATCGAGGCGGGGTGCGCTCTATTGTGGTTAACCACATACCCGGCTTGTTGTTGATCTAAAACAACATAATTGACAGGGATATTGGGGTGAGAGGTAAAACCGTAAGGCGCCTGGCGGTGTTGGCGGCAGTAGGGCTACTTTGTCATGGCGCGTGGGCAGGGACGTGGAATATCGGTATTTTGGCCATGCGCGGCGAGGCGTCTACGCGTAGCCACTGGCAACCGTTGGCAAAGACATTAAGCCAACAGCTTCCAGGCGAAACCTTTCACATCCAGCCGCTGGATCTGCATCAAATGCAGGAGGCCGTTAACCAGGGAACCGTGCAGTTTGTGATAACCAACCCGGCGCAATTTGTCCAACTGAACAGCCATGCGCCGCTCCGCTGGTTAGCTTCCCTGCGCTCCACGCGCGATGGGAAAGCGGTGAGCAATGTTATTGGCAGCGTGATTTTGACCCGGCGCGATAGCGGCATCACCACGGCGCATGATCTCATCGGTAAGACAGTCGGCGCGATTGATGCTCAGGCGTTTGGCGGCTATTTATTAGGCTATAAAGCGCTCAGCGACGCGGGCTTACGCCCGGAGCGCGATTTTCATCTCCGTTTTACCGGATTTCCTGGCGATGCCTTAGTCTATATGCTGCGCGAAAAAGCGGTGCAGGCGGCAATTGTGCCAGTGTGCCTGTTAGAAAATATGGATCAGGAAGGATTGATTAATAAAAAGGACTTTATCGCGCTGCTTGCCCGACCGACGCCCCTGCCTTGCTTAACCAGTACGCCGTTATATCCTGACTGGTCGTTCGCGGCGCTACCTGCGGTAAGCGATGCGCTGGCGGATCGCGTAACGCGAGCGCTATTCAACGCGCCCGCCGCCGCGTCATTTCACTGGGGCGCGCCAGCGTCGACCAGTCAGGTGGAAGCGTTGCTGCGTGATGTTCGTCAGCACCCTCAGCAGCGTCGACTGTGGCTGGATGTCAAAAGTTGGTTAATCCAGCACCAGCTAATGGTCGGCGGCGTGATTTTGGCGTTCCTGTTGCTCACGCTCAATTATATTTGGGTCATGCTGCTGGTGCGTCGACGTGGAAAGCAACTGGAACGTAATAGCGTAGTTCTTCATCAGCATGAGCGGGCGCTGGAAACCGCCCGGCAAATGAGCGTGTTGGGTGAAATGACCTCCGGGTTTGCCCATGAGCTTAATCAGCCGCTTTCCGCGATTCGACATTATGCCCAGGGGTGCCTGATTCGACTGCGCGCTGCAGATGAACAGCATCCCTTGCTGCCGGCGCTGGAGCAGATTGACCAGCAGGCGCAACGCGGTGCGGATACTCTGCGTAACCTGCGTCACTGGGTCAGCCAGGCGCAGGGCAACCCGGTGCTAACCGAAGCGTGGAAGGCCATAGCCATTCGCGAGGCGATTGATCATGTCTGGCAATTGTTGCGTATGGCGCAACAATTTCCGACAGTGACTCTGCATACCGAGGTTAGCGCTGCGCTGCGCGTAACGCTGCCGTCAGTGCTGCTGGAACAGGTGCTGGCGAATATCATTCTTAATGCGGCTCAGGCGGGCGCCACCCATTTATGGATCGTTGCTGAACGCACTGAAAACGGCATCAGCATCGTTTTACAGGATAACGCCGGGGGAATCGACGAGGCGCTATTACGTCAGGCGTTTCAGCCGTTTATGACCACCCGCAAAGAGGGGATGGGCTTAGGGCTGGCGATTTGCCAGCGGCTGGTGCGGTATGGGCGGGGCGATATCAGCATCAGGAACCAGACCGCGCCGGACGGTCTGTCGGGAACGGTGGTCACGATACATTTCTTACATGAACATGGGGGCAGGGATGGCGACAATTCATCTACTGGATGATGATACGGCGGTCACTAACGCGTGCGCGTTTTTACTGGAAAGTCTGGGATATGACGTAAAATGCTGGACGCAGGGGGCGGATTTTTTGGCGCAGGCCAGTCTGTATCAGGCCGGGGTCGTATTACTGGATATGCGAATGCCGGTACTGGATGGGCAGGGCGTTCATGATGCGTTGCGCCAGTGCGGAAGTACCCTGGCGGTTGTTTTTCTTACCGGGCATGGCGATGTACCGATGGCCGTGGAGCAGATGAAACGCGGCGCCGTCGATTTTCTGCAAAAACCGGTATCGGTAAAACCGCTACAGGCGGCGCTGGAGCGTGCGCTGACGGTTTCATCGGCAGCGGTGGCGCGCCGTGAGATTATACTGTGTTACCAGCAGTTGACGCCGAAAGAGCGTGAGCTGGCCAGCCTGGTGGCAAAAGGGTTTATGAACCGTGAAATTGCGGAAGCGATGAATATCGCGGTGCGTACCGTAGAGGTGCACCGCGCCAGAGTCATGGAAAAAATGCAGGCCGGTAGCCTGGCGGAACTGATTAGACGCTTCGAAAAAATGGCCTCGCCAGAGACCAGAATACGAACAACGTATGAGCCATGAATAATAAACTGCGTTATTTCTTTGATTTGCATCAAATTTTGTTTAATTGAGAAGACTGTTATATTCTGTTGGTTTGAGCTGGCGACGAGTAAAACGTATGACAAAACCGACAAAAGATGACGAACTGTACCGCGAGATGTGCCGGGTGGTGGGCAAGGTCGTGCTGGAAATGCGCGATCTGGGGCAGGAGCCTAAATATATTGTTATTGCGGGCGTGTTAAGAACCGCGCTGGCGAATCAACGCATCCAACGTAGCGCGTTAGAAAAACAGGCTATGGAAACCGTGATTAACGCTCTGGCGCGGTCATAGCCGCTATCAGGGTGGCAATAACGACATCGCCTTTGAATTGTCGCGATTGTCACCATGGCGGGCTGGTTACCCGCCGTTAGCGATGCGCAAGGTTATCAGGTGATGGCTAGGCGCAGCCCTAATGTATCAGGGTACGGCTCAAAATAATTCTGGCTGCGTAGATAGTCATCCGGATGTTCCGCCAGATAGTGCTTCAGCAGCGTTAACGGTGCCAGGATAGGTAGTCGGCCCGCCCGGTAGCCGAGAATCACCTCGCGTAATTCCGCGCGTTGCCTGCTGTTCAACGCGCGGTGAAAATAGCCCTGGATATGCATCAGCACATTGGTGTGATTTTTACGTGAAGCGGGGTGGCGCAGGATAGCCATCAGTTTTTCTCTGTATCGGACAAAGAAGGCATCCAGATCGTCCCACTCATGCAGACGCGCGACGAAAGGGCCAATTTCGCGGTAGCCGGCCTGGTGGTGGGCGAGAAGCTGAAGTTTGTATCGGCTATGAAACGCGAGCAAACTGTGACGACTCAAGCCCTGCGCGCGTAGCGCATTTAATTCATGTAGCGCGAAGATACGTGCGATGAAATTCTCGCGTAGTACCGGATCGTGCAGGCGACCATCTTCCTCTATCGGCAGCCAGGGATATTTGTCCATCATCGCGGCGGTAAACAGCCCCGTGCCAGCTTTGCGGCCCCTGTTACCCTTTTCATCATACAGGCGAACGCGCTCCATTCCGCAACTGGGCGATTTTGCACACACAATAAACCCCGCCAGCTCGCCTATTGTTGGCAGAAACCGATCGGCAAAGGCATTCATTCGCTCGGTGACGTCATCGTGCGGGGCATGGCTATAGCGCATCCGAATGTCGCCACAGGTCGTCTGGATAAGACGCAGCGCAGGGCGGGGCACGGGCAGGCCGATCGCCACCTCCGGGCAGATCGGTTTGTAGGCCACCCACGGTGCCAGAGAGTTCATGACGAAATCCATACGCTTATGTCCGCCATCAAAGCGTACCGCGGCGCCAGTCAGACATCCGCTAATGCCGACTACGGGTTTGTTATTCATGATTCCCCCTTATTGAAAGTACGACGACTGACGCCAATGGCGCAAAATGTTATCTCACGCTGATTTAAAACTTACACAACTTTGTTTTTTTGTCTAAGTTTTCGCGGAGATTTTTTTTATGTATTTAAATATCAATAAGATAGAATGAGGGGAAGAAATCTATTTCAGCGCTTATAGTGTGATAACCTCCAGCGAAGCGACCACGTTGCGCCACTGGGCAAGCTGTTTTTTCTGCCCGGCAGTGAGCTTGCCGGTGGTCACCAGGAACCATTTTCTCTGGGCGAACAGCTCGGGCGCCAGAACGGCTGGTGGAGAGGGAAGCACATTGAGCCGCAGCTCTTGTCCGGTACGAGTCAACGCTTCCAGCCAGATTTCACAGTGATCCGAGAGATGCCATCCGCTAATAAAAGCATTGTTGCCAGGTGCTTTTCTGTCGCCTTCAAGGCAAAAAGAGGTGTAAGCAATAATGATGCCATCCAGTATTTCGCGCAGCGTCATCACGGCGGGAAGATGCGCGGACACTTTGCTGCGCAACGGACGCAATAAATGGGTCACCAGTTCTGCGCGGGGATATTCCCGGCCACAGTCATAAATCAACTGCCGCAGCGCGTCAATTCGCCCTTCGTGGAGATGTTGAAGCATCGTCTCCTGAATCGTTATCCAGTTATCGCCCAGGCGAATGACCGGACGCGACAGTAAGGGTTTGACCTGGCTTATCGGTACGCCTTTTCTCACCCAGTCGAGGATGCTAAGCGCTTGTCGAATATCGTCATCGCTGTATAAGCGATGCCCGCCATCAGTACGCTGCGGTTTCAATAAACCATAGCGTCGCTGCCATGCCCTTAGCGTGGCGGCATTGATACCGCATAGTCTGGCAAATTCGCCGATAGAATACGACATGGTAAAGCCCGTTAAATAAGGGGATTCTACTATATCATGATTAAATGAAGACTAAGGTAGTGATAAATGGTGCGGCATACCAGGGCATCCGTATGGATTTTGTCGATGATGAGCAATACTGCGTGGCGTAAGGCTCATCAAAATATGACCAATGCTTAATACCATCGGATGCCCCTGGTTAATACTCTATTAACCTCATTCTTCGGGCGCAGTTAAGTAACTCTGTCACTTTATGAACCTGTAGCTTTCTCATCATATTCATCCGATGTGTTTCGACGGTTTTTATACTGATATGTAGCTTTTCGCTGATCCCATGATTGGTATACCCCTCGTCAATAAGTTTAAGAACCTGACGCTCGCGCAAAGTAAGCAGTTGATGATTGGTCGTGTCAGCCTTTAATTCAGCCAGGATAGCTTCCCGATTCAACGTCGGGTCAATGTAACGCTTGTTTACTGCGACTGTTTGCAATGCCGCTAACAGAACTTGCTGACTACTGCTTTTTAAAACATAGCCATTAGCACCTGCGGCTAAAGTTTTAATGGTCATATACTCTTGTTGGTATGCTGTGTAAACCAGAATATTCATTGCTGGCCAACGCTGATGTAATTGAGGAATGATATCCAGGCCATTGATGCCAGGTAGACTAAGATCAAGGATAAGTATGTCAGGCTCGTATGCGCAACAGGCATTATAAACCTCAAGACCATTTTTAACATGCTCTACAATTTTAAAATGAGGCCAGGGTAATAAGGCATTCATAATGCCGTTAATGATGATTTCATGATCGTCTACTAATAAGATCTTATATTCTTTCATTTTGCTGCCCTCGCGAAAATTAAGATAATATTAAGTAATGGTGTAGTTTTTGAAGATCATACGTATTTTCTGGCGTAAGTCGGTTAGTTCCTCCAGCGCGATGATTTTCCCCATTTTTACGCGATTCTCAATGTCTATGACATAGCATACCAATTCAGTCTGCCCTATTTGACCTAAACAGCCTTTTAATGTGTGAATTAACTGATCGATTTTTTGTCCAGCCGATACGGCATTTTCAATATCAGCCAGCAAGAGGTCCAGTGATTGGAAAATCTTGCTATTAATGACCATATCATCTGTCGCCAGTAGCGCTGAGCAGCGACTTGGATCCTGCTCCTGTAGCTCTATATTTCGTAAAAGCTGGTATTCTGCGGCAATACTGATATAGCGAGCTAAGGTAGCCAACGTCACTGGTTTGGTAATGTAATGATGAATCCCATTTTTTTTACAACGATGAATATCTTCTGTCGCTACGCTAGCGGATAGCGCCACAAACATGCAGTCAGGATCTAAATTATTCGGCTCATCGTGCCATAATTGTACACATTCAATACCATCTATTTCTGGCATTCTAATGTCAATCAGTACTAAATCGAATCGTTGCTGTTGTGATAAAGTCAGAGCCTCGTTACTACTGGCGGCAATAGTGACGTGTTGGCCCAGGCTGACAAGCATTTTGCCGATGATATCCCGATTAATATCGGCATCATCAACCAAAAGAATCTGCAACTGCCAGGGTGGTAACAAATTATTTATTACTGGCATATTTGGTGTACACAATATTAACTGTTGCGCCAGGTCGTAGAGTTTTCCGGGGAAATACAAAAGCTCTGCGTTGAGAAGCGCATTTTGCTGGTGGGGTGGCTCGCCGCGTATTCCCCAGCAAGCCAGTTGCCGATGCAGGCAGAACGGCGCTGACAGCGTCCCTTTAATTGGTTGAGGCGGCTGGTATTCTTGTAAGGGTAATACTAGCGAGACACAGGTTCCAACCCCGGGGACACTTTTTAGTGTCAGATTACCGCCCATCATTTTAGCCAGGCTTGACGCAATAGTCAGTCCAATTCCTGTGCCTTGCGAATTTGTGTCTGCTTGATAAAAAGCAGTAAAGATTTGAGACTGCTGCTGTATTTCAATCCCTTTACCGCTATCGCTAACCAGAAATATTAATTGTTCCTCATGACGCTTGACCGTCAGACGTATCCCTCCGGTTTCGGTAAATTTTACCGCGTTCCCGAGTAAATTAACCAAAATTTGCCGTAAACGGATACTGTCGGTATGAAAATAGAGAGGGACATGTTGACCGACAAAAGTACGTAATGACAGTTTTTTGCTTTGCGCCGGCCCCTGGATGGTTTGCATTGCCTGGTCCAGTAACGGCAGTAACGCTGTTTCTTCCATATGTAATGTGAAATGACCAGACTCGATGCGTGAAAAATCCAGCAGATTATTAATAATAGCTAACAAAGACAGTGTACAATTCCTGGCGGTATCAGCTAATCCTTGCTGCTCTATGTTTAAAGGGGTGGTTTGTAATAATTCAATCGCACCGAGTACGCCATTCATCGGAGTACGTAACTCATGACTTATTACCGTAAGATGAATGCTTTTACGTTTGTTAGCTTGCTCAGCGCGTTTTTTTGCTTCATTTAGCGCCTGGGTGCGCTCTGCGACTTTGTTTTCCAGATTGTCGTATTGGACTTGTAGAGTATCAAGCAGTTGGTTAAAAGCACCGGCAATACTATCTAATTCATCCAGTCGTTGTGCTGGTAAACGTGTGCTCAGCGGTGCAGTTGCGGTTTTATTAATGACATCGACAAAACGCCATAACGGTTTGGCCAGTGAGCGATGTAGTAACCAGCAAAAAGCCGACGTCATCAACACCAATGCTGTTAATGTAAAGGGGATTTGTTGAAGGATAATTTTTAAGATGCGATTATGTAGATTACCGTATGGGTACAGCGTAACCAGACTCCATCCGGGGCCATGCAAGGTTGTGCGTAATATCAGAAATCCGGGAATTTGCTGCCATCCATCATGCAGCGTTACATTTTCTAACTGTGTACGTATTTTTTGCGGGATGTATGAAAACGGCAATAAGTGGTTGTTTTGATCCAGCCATACTCGAATACTATCATCTAATGGTAGGTAGCTCTTAGTAATGAGATCGGGAAGTTTAACCGTTACCCCAAAAAATACGCCTTGCTGATCGGCAACCGCAACGGAAGCGTGCCATCCTTTGCCGTTTATGTATTCTGGTTCACTCCAGTAAAACCCGGCATGGGTTGGGTATAAAGGAAAGCTTTTTCGCGTTAAAGGCTGTAGAGTTGAATAATCTGAAGGGTTATCAGTAGATAATAACGAAATCTCATTTTTATGGTTAAGAATAAAACTATCGCGACGAAAGCTTTTTTCATCGATATCAGAGGACTGCAGAAAGAGACGGTGCTTCTCTCCGTTTAGCGTCGGCGTGCAATTTGAAGGACCGACAGAAAGATGCCGGCTCACCTCAGGGAAAATATCGTTATGATGAATCTCAGTCGCTAATGAGCATTGATACATTAAATTTTTAGCGTCACGTTCAGCCTCTTCAAACCGTTGATTGCTTAGTACAATATTCATCTCGGATAGAACGGATAAGTCCTCTATTATATGCTGCCGTTTCTGAACCATTGATATATAAGCTGCGGTAAGCACAGATAGCAGCCAAATAATTATTGTTGTTAATAAAAATAAAAAAGTTAGCCTGATTACTAAAGATGTTTGCAGCGTATTCTTGAGATTGAGCAAATTCATAATGCTTTCCTCCAGTTGCCTGTTGCAAAATCTTTGGCACTTGATCACTATCGCAGTACATATAGTTTCATCAGAAGATTAATCGATGGTGTTATCATTAGGAAGATAAATTTCTTCATATATAACCCAGTCGATGACTACAATTACTTTTTAATAAGGTGGCGATGTAAAAACATCGTAACAGTTTATTTAATAAATAATTTTTCAAATTGTAATTTTTTATGTCAATGCTGAAAGTGTAATTGTGAATTTATCGGAAAATCCGAATGATAGAATCGCCTGTGACAAGGTATATGTAGACAGCATCCTGATATTGTACAAGAAGAGTATAGTCGAAATAAATGTGAATCAGGCTTTTTACGGATGTGGTTGTGAGCGAATTTGATAGAAACTCCCATTTATGTCTGAGGAGGGATTCATGCTGGCAGTTTTAAAAGGCATTCCATTAATTCAGGATATCAAGGCCGAAGGTAATAGCCGATCCTGGATAATGACTATTGATGGGCATCCTGCCAGAGGAGAAATTTTCTCAGAAGCATTTTCTATTTCTTTGTTCTTAAATGACCTGGAAAGCTTACCTAAGCCTTGTCTTGCCTATGTGACACTACTGCTTGCAGCACACCCGGACGTCCATGATTATGCTATACAGCTCACAGCGGATGGGGGATGGTTAAACGGTTATTATACCACAAGTAGTAGCTGTGAGCTTATTGCTATTGAGATAGAAAAACACCTGGCTTTAACTTGCATTTTAAAAAATGTAATACGCAATCACCATAAACTTTATTCGGGTGGGGTATAAAATGATAGTAAATAAACGTTTAATCTTAATTTTACTATTTATACTCAATACAGCAAAGAGTGATGAGTTATCATGGAAAGGTAATGACTTCACCCTTTATGCCAGACAAATGCCATTAGCAGAGGTTTTACATCTGCTCTCAGAGAACTATGATACGGCTATTACTATTAGCCCATTGATAACAGCTACATTTAGTGGAAAAATTCCGCCTGGACCACCGGTCGATATTTTGAATAACCTGGCAGCACAATATGATTTGCTTACCTGGTTTGATGGCAGCATGTTATATGTATATCCTGCATCGTTATTAAAACATCAGGTTATCACTTTCAATATTTTATCTACTGGGCGGTTCATTCATTACTTACGCAGCCAGAATATCCTTTCATCACCGGGATGCGAGGTTAAAGAAATTACCGGTACCAGAGCTGTGGAGGTGAGCGGTGTTCCCAGCTGTCTGACTCGTATTAGTCAATTAGCTTCAGTGCTGGATAATGCGTTAATCAAACGAAAAGACAGTGCGGTGAGTGTAAGTATATACACGCTTAAGTATGCCACTGCGATGGATACCCAATACCAATATCGCGATCAGTCCGTCGTGGTTCCTGGGGTCGTGAGTGTATTGCGTGAGATGAGTAAAACCAGCGTCCCGGCGTCATCGACGAACAATGGTTCACCCGCTACACAGGCATTGCCCATGTTTGCTGCCGACCCACGCCAGAATGCAGTGATCGTTCGTGATTATGCGGCCAATATGGCCGGGTATCGGAAACTCATCACAGAATTAGATCAACGCCAGCAGATGATAGAGATTTCGGTGAAAATTATCGATGTTAATGCTGGAGATATTAACCAGTTAGGCATCGACTGGGGAACGGCAGTGTCGCTGGGTGGCAAGAAAATTGCGTTCAATACAGGTTTGAATGACGGCGGTGCTAGCGGTTTTTCAACGGTAATCAGCGATACCTCAAACTTTATGGTGCGTTTGAATGCCCTGGAAAAAAGCTCTCAGGCTTATGTACTTTCCCAGCCATCTGTGGTGACTTTAAATAATATCCAGGCTGTGCTGGATAAAAATATTACTTTCTATACCAAACTGCAGGGAGAAAAAGTGGCTAAACTTGAATCCATCACTACGGGTTCTTTGTTGCGCGTTACACCTCGCTTGTTAAATGACAATGGCACGCAAAAAATAATGCTTAATCTTAATATTCAGGATGGACAACAAAGTGATACGCAAAGCGAAACAGATCCGCTACCCGAAGTGCAAAATTCTGAAATTGCTTCGCAAGCCACATTATTGGCCGGACAAAGTCTATTGCTGGGAGGATTTAAACAAGGTAAACAAATCCACTCGCAAAACAAAATCCCTTTATTGGGCGATATTCCTGTCGTAGGCCATTTGTTTCGCAATGATACGACTCAAGTACATAGTGTAATCAGGCTGTTTTTGATTAAAGCCTCAGTAGTAAATAATGGCATATCTCATGGTTAATCCAAAGAACTCCTGGAAAATACGTTTTTTAGGTCACGTTTTACAAGGCCGGGAAGTATGGCTGAATGAAGGTAACCTGTCACTGGGGGAGAAAGGATGCGATATTTGTATTCCGCTTACTATAAATGAAAAAATTATTCTGAGAGAACAGGCAGATAGTTTATTTGTTGATGCCGGGAAAGCCAGAGTTAGAGTTAATGGCCGCAGATTTAATCCAAATAAGCCGCTACCATCCAGTGGGGTTTTGCAGGTTGCGGGAGTGGCTATCGCGTTTGGTAAACAGGATTGTGAACTTGCTGATTATCAAATACCCGTTTCCAGATCAGGCTACTGGTGGTTGGCTGGTGTATTCTTGATTTTCATCGGTGGAATGGGTGTCCTGTTAAGTATTGGCGGTCAGCCTGAAACGGTAAATGATTTACCTTTGCGGGTTAAGTTTTTATTAGACAAAAGCAATATTCATTATGTGCGGGTGCAATGGAAAGAAGATGGAAGCCTGCAGTTGTCCGGTTATTGCGCGTCAAGCGAACAGATGCAAAAGGTGAGAGCGACTCTCGAATCATGGGGGGTCATGTATCGGGATGGTGTAATCTGTGATGACTTATTGATACGAGAAGTGCAGGATGTTTTGATAAAAATGGGTTACCCGCATGCTGAAGTATCCAGCGAAGGGCCGGGAAGCGTGTTAATTCATGATGATATACAAATGGATCAGCAATGGCGTAAGGTTCAACCATTACTTGCAGATATTCCCGGGTTATTGCACTGGCAGATTAGTCATTCTCATCAGTCTCAGGGGGATGATATTATTTCTGCGATAATAGAGAACGGTTTAGTGGGCCTTGTCAATGTTACGCCAATGCGGCGCTCTTTTGTTATCAGTGGTGTACTGGATGAATCTCATCAACGCATTTTGCAAGAAACGTTAGCAGCATTAAAGAAAAAGGACCCCGCTCTTTCTTTAATTTATCAGGATATTGCGCCTTCTCATGATGAAAGCAAGTATCTGCCTGCGCCAGTGGCTGGCTTTGTACAGAGTCGCCATGGTAATTACTTATTACTGACGAATAAAGAGCGTTTACGTGTAGGGGCATTGTTACCCAATGGGGGAGAAATTGTCCATCTGAGTGCCGATGTGGTAACGATTAAACATTATGATACTTTGATTAACTATCCATTAGATTTTAAGTGAGTGGAAAATGACAACTCTGACCCGGTTAGAAGATTTGCTGCTTCATTCGCGTGAAGAGGCCAAAGGCATAATTTTACAATTAAGGGCTGCCCGGAAACAGTTAGAAGAGAACAACGGTAGGTTACAGGATCCGCAGCAATATCAGCAAAACACCTTATTGCTTGAAGCGATCGAGCAGGCCGAAAATATCATCAACATTATTTATTATCGTTACCATAACAGCGCACTTGTAGTGAGTGAGCAAGAGTAAAGTAAAAATATCTTAGAGCCTATCCCACCAGGCGTTATTGGCGCAGCCAGCCTGGACACGGACAGCGCGCAAAAACCGGAGCGTACACGTAGCACGTGAGGTTTGACTCGCTACGCTCGCCCTTCGGGCCGCCGCTAGCGGCGTTCAAAACGCTAACGCGTTTTGGCGAGCACTGCCCAGGACCACAATGGCAAGTAAAATAGCCCTAATGGGATAGGCTCTTAGTTAGCACGTTAATTATCTATCGTGTATATGGAGGGGAATGATGATAAAGAAAAAGGCTGCGTTTAGTGAATATCGTGATTTAGAGCAAAGTTATATGCAGCTAAATCACTGTCTTAAAAAATTTCACCAAATCCGGGCTAAGGTGAGTCAACAGCTTGCTGAAAGGGCAGAGAGCCCCAAAAAAAGCAGAGAGACAGAGAGTATTCTTCATAACCTATTTCCACAAGGCGTTGCCGGGGTTAACCAGGAGGCCGAGAAGGATTTAAAGAAAATAGTAAGTTTGTTTAAACAACTTGAAGTACGACTGAAACAACTTAATGCTCAAGCCCCGGTGGAGATACCGTCAGGAAAAACAAAAAGGTAAAGCATAATGTCTTCAGGAAACATCTTATGGGGAAATCAAAACCCTATTGTGTTTAAAAATAGCTTCGGCGTCAGTAACACTGATACCGGGGGGCAGGATGACTTATCCCAGCAAAATCCGTTTGCCGAAGGGTATGGTGTTTTGCTTATTCTCCTTATGGTTATTCAGGCTATCGCAAACGATAAATTTATTGAAGTCCAGCAGAACGCTGAACGTGCCAGAAATACCCAGGAAAAGTCAAATGAGATGGATGAGGTGATTGCTAAAGCAGCCAAGGGAGATGCTAAAACCAAAGAGGAGGTGCCTGAGGATGTCATTATATACATGCGTGAACACGGTATTCTCATCGATGGTCTGACCATTGATGAATATATGGCTAAATATGGCGATCATGGGAAGCTGGATAAAGGTGGCCTACAGGCGATCAAAGCGGCTTTGGATAATGACGCCAACCGGAATACCGATCTTATGAGTCAGGGGCAGATAATAATTCAAAAAATGACTCAGGAGCTTAACGCTGTCCTTACCCAACTGACGGGGCTTATCAGCAAGTGGGGGGAAATTTCCAGTATGATAGCGCAGAAAACGTACTCATGAAAAAAGACCCGACCCTACAACAGGCTCATGACACGATGCGATTTTTCCGGCGTGGCGGCTCGCTGCGTATGTTGTTGGATGACGATGTTACACAGCCGCTTAATACTCTGTATCGCTATGCCATGCAGCTTATGGAGGTAAAAGAGTTCGCCGGCGCAGCGCGACTTTTTCAATTGCTGACGATATATGATGCCTGGTCATTTGACTACTGGTTTCGGTTAGGGGAATGCTGCCAGGCCCAAAAACATTGGGGGGAAGCGATATACGCTTATGGACGCGCGGCGCAAATTAAGATTGATGCGCCGCAGGCGCCATGGGCCGCAGCGGAATGCTACCTCGCGTGTGATAACGTTTGTTATGCAATAAAAGCGTTAAAGGCCGTGGTGCGTATTTGCGGCGAGGTCAGTGAACATCAAATTCTCCGACTGCGTGCAGAAAAGATGTTACAGCAACTTTCTGACAGGAGCTAAAAATGAATCGAATTCACAGTAATAGCGACAGCGCTGCAGGAGTAACCGCCTTAACACATCATCACTTAAGCAATGTCAGTTGCGTTTCCTCGGGTTCGCTGGGAAAGCGCCAGCATCGTGTGAATTCTACTTTTGGCGATGGCAACGCCGCGTGCCTGTTATCAGGGAAAATTAGTCTTCAGGAGGCAAGCAATGCGTTGAAGCAACTGCTTGATGCCGTACCCGGAGATCATAAGCGTCCATCATTGCCTGACTTTTTGCAGACCAATCCCGCTGTTTTATCAATGATGATGACGACATTAATACTCAACGTCTTTGGTAATAACGCCCAATCGTTATGCCAACAGCTTGAGCGGGCAACTGAGGTGCAAAATGCATTGCGTAATAAGCAGGTAAAGGAGTATCAGGAGCAGATCCAGAAAGCGATAGAGCAGGAGGATAAAGCGCGTAAAGCGGGCATTTTTGGCGCTATTTTTGACTGGCTTACCGGCATATTTGAAACCGTGATTGGCGCCTTAAAAGTTGTGGAGGGTTTTCTGTCCGGTAATCCCGCAGAAATGGCTAGCGGCGTAGCTTATATAGCCGCAGGTTGTGCAGGAATGGTTAAAGCCGGAGCCGAAACGGCAATGATGTGCGGTGCTGACCACGATACCTGTCAGGCGATTATTGACGTGGCAAGTAAAATTCAAGTTGGTTGTGAAGTCGTCGCGATGGCACTGGATGTTTTCCAGATTGGTCGTGCTTTTATGGAGACGAGAGGCTTATCTGGCGCAGCTGCAAAAGTTCTTGACTCCGGCTTAGGCGAAGAAATGGTTGAGCGTATGGTAGGTGCAGGGGAAGGAGAAATAGAGGAGTTGGCTGAAAAGTTTGGCGAAGAGGTGAGCGAAAATTTTTCCAAACAATTTGAGGCGATTGAACGTGAAATGGTTTCGCCGGGCGAGATGGAAGAGGAGTCTGCTGAGTTTTCTCGTAAGGTAGAAAATAATATGACGCGAAGCGCGGGAAAAAGTTTTACGAAAGAGGGGGTGAAAGCCATGGCAAAAGAAGCGGCAAAAGAAGCCCTGGAAAAATGTGCGCAGGAAGGGGGAAAGTTTCTGTTAAAAAATTTTCGTAATAAAGTTCTCTGGAATATGTTCAAAAAAATCCTGTATGCCTTACTGAGTGATTGTTCATTTAAAGGCTTACAGGCTATCAGATGTGCAACCGAGGGCGCCAATCAGATGAATACTGGCATGGTTAACACAGAAAAAGCGAAGATCGAAAAGAAAATAGAGCAATTAATAACTCAGCAACGGTTTCTGGATTTCATAATGCAACAAACAGAAAACCAGAAAAAGATAGAACAAAAACGCTTAGAGGAGCTTTATAAGGGGAGCGGTGCCGCGCTTAGAGATGTATTAGATACCATTGATCACTATAGTAGCGTTCAGGCGAGAATAGCTGGCTGTCGCGCTTAATCTGAGGATAAAAATATGGAAGCGAGTAACGTAGCACTGGTATTACCAGCGCCTTCCTGGTTAACGTCTTCTTCCAGTCAATCTCCCTCCGGGGAGGGAATGGGTACTGAATCAATGCTTCTGTTATTTGATGATATCTGGATGAAGCTAATGGAGCTTGCCAAAAAGTTGCGCGATATCATGCGCAGCTATAACGTAGTAAAACAACGGCTGGGCTGGGAACTGCAAGTCAATGTTTTACAGACGCAAATGAAAACAATTGATGAAGCGTTTAGAGCATCAATGATTACTGCGGGTGGTGCAATATTGTCGGGCGTGCTGACGATAGGATTAGGGGCCGTAGGCGGGGAAACCGGCCTTATAGCGGGTCAAGCCGTAGGCCACACTGCTGGAGGCGTCATGGGCCTGGGGGCCGGTGCAGCGCAACGTCAAAGTGATCAAGATAAAGCGATTGCCGACCTGCAACAAAATGGGGCCCAATCCTATAATAAATCCCTGGCGGAAATTATGGAGAAAGCAGCTGAAATTATGCAGCAAATCATGGGCGTGGGGTCGTCACTGGTCGCGGTTCTTGCTGAAATACTCCGGGCATTAACGAGGTAAATATGGTGCAAGAAATAGAGCAATGGTTGCGTCGGCATCAGGTGTTTACTGAGCCTGCATATTTAGGGGAGACCGCCATATTACTTGGGCAGCAGTTTATATTATCGCCTTACCTGGTGATCTATCGTATTGAGGCAAAAGAAATGATTATTTGTGAGTTCAGGCGCCTGACGCCCGGGCAACCTCGACCACAGCAATTGTTTCACTTACTGAGACTTTTACGCGGGATATTTGTGCATCACCCGCAGTTAACATGTTTAAAGATGTTGATAATCACCGACGTTCTGGATGAAAAAAAAGCCATGCTACGCAGGAAATTATTGCGCATCCTGACAGTAATGGGAGCGACCTTTACACAGCTTGATGGCGATAACTGGACAATTTTATCCGCCGAGCATCTTATCCAGCGACGTTTTTAAATGACCTTCCTGACGTAAATCATTATCACGTGAAAATAACAATCAATAGGTATGATGATGAAAGAAGATCAGAAAAATAAAATACCCGAAGACATTCTGAAACAGCTCTTATCCGTTGATCCGGAAACCGTTTATGCCAGTGGTTACGCCTCATGGCAGGAGGGGGATTATTCGCGCGCCGTAATCGATTTTAGCTGGCTGGTGATGGCCCAGCCATGGAGTTGGCGTGCCCATATTGCATTGGCTGGCACCTGGATGATGCTTAAAGAATACACGACGGCCATTAATTTCTATGGACATGCCTTGATGCTGGATGCCAGCCATCCAGAACCGGTTTACCAAACGGGCGTCTGTCTCAAAATGATGGGGGAACCCGGGTTGGCGAGAGAGGCTTTTCAAACCGCAATCAAGATGAGTTATGCGGATGCCTCATGGAGTGAGATTCGCCAGAATGCGCAAATAATGGTTGATACTCTTATTGCTTAAATAACAGAACGAAATATGAAAATTCATATTCCGTCAGCGGCAAGCAATATAGTCGATGGTAATAGTCCTCCTTCCGATATACAAGCGAAGGAGGCATCGTTTCCTCCCCCTGAAATTCCAGCCCCTGGCACCCCCGCAGCCCCTGTGCTGCTTACGCCTGAACAAATAAGGCAGCAGAGGGATTATGCTATACATTTTATGCAATACACTATTCGTGCGCTGGGCGCGACAGTCGTGTTTGGATTATCGGTTGCTGCAGCGGTAATTTCTGGCGGGGCAGGATTACCCATTGCTATTCTTGCGGGGGCGGCGCTCGTGATTGCTATTGGGGATGCTTGCTGTGCGTATCATAATTATCAATTGATATGTCAGCAAAAGGAGCCGTTACAAACCGCCAGTGATAGCGTTGCTCTTGTGGTCAGTGCGCTGGCCTTAAAATGTGGGGCAAGTCTTAACTGCGCTAACACTCTTGCTAATTGTCTTTCTTTATTAATACGTTCAGGAATCGCTATTTCTATGTTGGTTTTACCCCTACAGTTTCCACTGCCCACGGCTGAAAATATAGCAGCCTCTTTGGACATGGGGAGTGTAATTACCTCCGTTAGCCTGACGGCGATAGGTGCGGTACTGGATTATTGCCTTGCCCGCCCCTCTGGCGACGATCAGGAAAATTCTGTTGATGAACTTCATGCCGATCCCAGTGCGTTATTGGCGGAACAAATGGCATCGCTCTGTCAATCTGCTACTGCACCTGCATTAATGGACAGTTCTGGTCATACATCTCGGGGAGAACCATGAAACCTGTTAGCCCAAATGCTCAGGTAGCAGGGCAACGTCCTGTTAACGCGCCTGAGGAATCACCTCCATGTCCCTCATTGCCACATCCGGAAACCAATATGGAGAGTGGTAGAATAGGTCCTCAACAAGGAAAAGAGCGGTTATTGGCCGGACTTGCGAAACGAGTGATAGAGTGTTTTCCAAAAGAAATTTTTAGTTGGCAAACGGTCATTTTGGGCGGACAGATTTTATGCTGTTCCGCTGGAATAGCATTAACAGTGCTAAGTGGTGGAGGCGCACCGCTCTTAGCCCTGGCGGGAATTGGCCTTGCTATTGCCATCGCGGATGTCGCCTGTCTTATCTACCATCATAAACATCATTTACCTATGGCTCACGACAGTATAGGCAATGCCGTTTTTTATATTGCTAATTGTTTCGCCAATCAACGCAAAAGTATGGCGATTGCTAAAGCCGTCTCCCTGGGCGGTAGATTAGCCTTAACCGCGACGGTAATGACGCATTCATACTGGAGTGGTAGTTTGGGACTACAGCTTCATTTATTAGAGCGTCTTAATGATATTACCTACGGACTAATGGGTTTTACTCGCTTCGGTATGGATGGGATGGCAATGACCGGTATGCAGGTCAGCAGCCCATTATATCGTTTGCTGGCTCAGGTGACGCCAGAACAACGTGCGCCGGAGTAATCGTTTTCAGGTATATACCGGATGTTCATTGCTTTCTAAATTTTGCTATGTTGCCAGTATCCTTATGATGTTTTTATTTTAAGGAAAAGCATTATGGATATTGCACAATTAGTGGATATGCTCTCCCACATGGCGCACCAGGCAGGTCAGGCCATTAATGACAAAATGAATGGTAATGATTTGCTCAACCCAGAATCGATGATTAAAGCGCAATTTGCCTTACAGCAGTATTCTACATTTATTAATTACGAAAGTTCACTGATCAAAATGATCAAGGATATGCTTAGTGGAATCATTGCTAAAATCTGAAGTTATTAGCGACGATGTTCGACGGTTGCTGCTGGAAATCATGTTTGCGGGCGTTAACCATAGCCTGATTTCCCAGGTACATGCGATGTTACCAGCGCTAACGGTTATTGTTCCGGATAAAAAATTACAGTTGGTATGTCTGGCATTATTGTTGGCGGGTTTAAATGAGCCGCTAAAAGCCGCAAAAATTTTATCGGATATTGATTTGCCAGAGGCTATGGCGCTGCGCCTGTTATTTCCTGCACCAAATGAGGGATTTGAAAATTGAATATTTCTGATATGAGCGTAGTGCCTGTAAGCACTCAATCTTATGTAAAGTCCTCTGCAGAACCGAGCCAGGAGCAAATTAATTTTTTTGAACAATTGCTGAAAAATGAAGCATCCACCAGTAACGCCAGTGCTTTATTACCGCAGGTTATGTTGACCAGTCAAATGAATTATATGCAGTTAACGGTAGGCGTCGATTATCTTGCCAGAATATCAGGCGCAGCATCGCAAGCGCTTAATAAGCTGGATAGCATGACATGAAGGTTCAGCGTATAGTATTTCTTACTGTCCTTACGTTCTTTCTTACGGCATGTGATGTGGATCTTTATCGCTCATTGCCAGAAGATGAGGCGAATCAAATGCTGGCATTACTTATGCAGCATCATATTGATGCGGAAAAAAAACAGGAAGAGGATGGTGTAACCTTACGTGTCGAGCAGTCACAGTTTATTAATGCGGTTGAGCTACTTAGACTTAACGGTTATCCGCATCGGCAGTTTACAACGGCGGATAAGATGTTTCCGGCTAATCAGTTAGTGGTATCACCCCAGGAAGAACAGCAGAAGATTAATTTTTTAAAAGAACAAAGAATTGAAGGAATGCTGAGTCAGATGGAGGGCGTAATTAATGCAAAAGTGACCATTGCGCTACCGACTTATGATGAGGGAAGTAACGCTTCTCCGAGCTCAGTTGCCGTATTTATAAAATATTCACCTCAGGTCAATATGGAGGCCTTTCGGGTAAAAATTAAAGATTTAATAGAGATGTCAATCCCTGGGTTGCAATACAGTAAGATTAGTATCTTGATGCAGCCTGCTGAATTCAGAATGGTACCTGACGTACCCGCGAGGCAAACATTCTGGATTATGGACGTGATCAACGCCAATAAAGGGAAGGTGGTGAAGTGGTTGATGAAATACCCTTATCAGTTGATGTTATCGTTGACAGGACTGTTATTAGGAGTGGGTATCCTGATCGGCTATTTTTGCCTGAGACGCCGTTTTTGAGCCGACCTGATCCCGAGGTGTTGCAACTTTATCGTTATTTCTGGCAACCTGCTCGTTACGCTGTACCGGAATGGCTGGATAAGCTGGGTTTTCATCCTTCAAACTGCTGGCGTTATGGCGATCGGCCCGAGTTGGATCGTCTTCTTGACAGAGCGTTAAATAGACTAAGAGGAAGCTCTGTTATTCCAGCCTGTTTAAATGACAGGCAAAAACGGCAGGTTCGTCTTGCGCCGCGTATATCGGCATTTGCCTTTGGGCTGGGATTATTCAAACTCAGGTGTAGTGACTATTTTATGCTACCAGAGTATCGGCAATTGCTTCTACAGTGGTTTAGCGAGGATGAGATCTGGCAGCTATATGGTTGGTTGGGGCAAAGAGATGGCAAATTACTTCCTCCGCAAGTGATGCAACAAACTGCATTGCAGATCGGTACCGCCATTCTTAATCGGGAAGCGCATGATGATGCGGTTTTACATGCGCTATTAGTATTATTACCCCCTCCGCAGCGTATACTTTGGCCGAAGACTTCTCTTACTGAGATTATCTTCATGGAGCATTTGCTATGAGTTTTACTTCACTTCCTCTGACGGAAATTAACCATAAGCTACCCGCTCGAAATATTATTGAGTCACAGTGGATAACATTACAATTAACTTTATTTGCACAAGAGCAACAAGCTAAGAGAGTTTCACATGCTATTGTGAGCTCCGCTTACCGTAAGGCTGAAAAAATCATCCGAGACGCCTATCGTTATCAGCGTGAACAGAAAGTTGAGCAGCAACAAGAACTAGCGTGGTTGCGTAAAAATACGCTGGAAAAAATGGAAGTGGAATGGCTGGAACAGCATGTAAAACATTTACAAGAAGATGAAAATCAATTTCGTTCATTGGTCGATCAAGCAGCGCATCATATTAAAAATAGTATAGAACAGGTTCTGTTGGCCTGGTTCGACCAACAGTCGGTAGACAGTGTTATGTGCCATCGTCTGGCACGCCAGACCACGGCTATGGCGGAAGAGGGAGCGCTTTATTTGCGTATTCATCCTGAAAAAGAGGCATTGATGCGTGAAACTTTTGGCAAGCGGTTTACGTTGATTATCGAGTCTGGTTTCTCTCCCGATCAGGCTGAACTTTCCTCAACACGATATGCCGTTGAATTTTCACTTTCTCGTCATTTCAACGCGTTACTGAAATGGTTACGTAATGGTGAAGATAAAAGAGGTAGCGATGAATATTAAAATTAATGAGATAAAAATGACGCCCCCTACAGCATTTACCCCTGGTCAGGTTATAGAGGAACAAGAGGTTATTTCGCCTTCAATGTTAGCTCTCCAGGAGTTACAGGAAACGACGGGGGCAGCGCTCTATGAGACGATGGAAGAAATAGGAATGGCGTTGAGTGGTAAACTGCGCGAAAGTTATAAATTCACGGATGCTGAGAAACTGGAGCGCAGACAGCAGGCTTTGCTGCGTTTGATAAAACAAATACAGGAGGATAATGGGGCAACGTTGCGTCCGCTTACTGAAGAGAATAGTGATCCTGATTTACAGAATGCGTATCAAATTATCGCTCTTGCAATGGCGCTTACTGCCGGCGGGTTGTCAAAAAAGAAAAAACGCGATTTGCAATCGCAACTGGATACGCTTACAGCGGAGGAGGGATGGGAACTTGCCGTTTTTAGTTTACTGGAACTTGGCGAAGTGGATACCGCTACGCTGTCCTCGCTGAAGCGTTTTATGCAACAGGCGATAGACAACGATGAAATGCCCTTATCGCAGTGGTTCAGACGAGTGGCAGACTGGCCGGATCGCTGTGAACGGGTCCGTATTTTGCTAAGAGCAATAGCCTTTGAACTTAGCATATGCATCGAACCCTCGGAGCAAAGTCGTTTGGCCGCAGCATTAGTACGTTTGCGTCGTTTGTTGTTATTCCTTGGCCTTGAAAAAGAGTGCCAGCGTGAGGAGTGGATTTGCCAGTTGCCGCCTAATACATTACTGCCGCTACTACTCGATATCATTTGTGAGCGCTGGCTTTTCAGTGATTGGTTGCTTGATAGACTTACCGCTATAGTTTCTTCATCGAAGATGTTCAATCGGTTACTCCAACAACTTGATGCGCAGTTTATGTTGATACCTGATAACTGTTTTAACGACGAAGATCAACGTGAACAAATTCTCGAAACGCTTCGTGAAGTAAAGGTAAATCAGGTTTTATTCTGATACCTGGCTTTCAATATTTAGGTAAATTGGCGTTCTGGCTCATCATGAGGCGGCAGGATGGATTGGGATCTTATTACTGAACGTAATATTCAGCTTTTTATTCAATTAGCAGGATTAGCTGAACGGCCTTTAGCAACCAATATGTTCTGGCGGCAAGGACAATATGAAACCTATCTAAACTATCATAACGGTCGTATTCACTTATGTCAGATACTCAAGCAAACCTTCTTAGACGAAGATCTGCTTTTTAAAGCCTTAACTCACTGGAAACCTGCAGCGTTCCAGGGTATTCCTCAACGATTATTTTTGTTGCGCGATGGGCTTGCAATGAGTTGTTCTCCTCCTCTTTCCAGCTCCGCCGAGCTCTGGTTACGATTACATCATCGACAAATAAAATTTCTGGAGTCGCAATGCGTTCATGGTTAGGTGAGGGAATCAGGGCGCAACAGTGGCTCAGTGTATGCGCGGGTCGGCAGGATATGGTTCTGGCGACGGTGTTATTAATCGCTATTGTGATGATGCTGTTACCTTTACCGACCTGGATGGTTGATATCCTGATTACTATCAACCTTATGTTTTCAGTGATCCTGCTCTTAATTGCTATTTATCTTAGTGACCCTCTCGATTTATCGGTATTTCCGTCTTTATTACTTATTACTACATTATATCGTTTGTCACTCACAATCAGCACATCACGGCTGGTACTGTTACAACATAATGCCGGTAATATTGTGGATGCTTTCGGTAAGTTTGTCGTAGGAGGAAATCTCACCGTTGGGTTGGTCGTATTTACCATCATTACTATCGTGCAGTTTATTGTCATTACAAAAGGTATCGAGAGGGTGGCGGAAGTTAGCGCACGTTTCTCGCTTGATGGGATGCCAGGCAAACAAATGAGTATCGATGGCGATTTGCGTGCCGGAGTTATCGATGCAGACCATGCCCGTACATTAAGACAGCACGTCCAGCAGGAAAGCCGCTTTCTCGGTGCGATGGACGGTGCGATGAAATTTGTTAAAGGCGATACGATTGCCGGTATTATTGTTGTTCTGGTGAACATTATCGGCGGTATCATTATCGCTATCGTGCAATATGATATGTCGATGAGTGAGGCTGTTCACACTTATAGCGTACTTTCAATCGGAGATGGTTTATGTGGGCAAATTCCATCGCTGCTGATTTCCCTTAGCGCGGGAATTATTGTCACCCGTGTGCCGGGTGAGAAACGCCAGAACCTGGCGACAGAGTTGAGTTCTCAAATTGCCAGACAACCTCAGTCGCTCATATTAACTGCTGTGGTTTTAATGCTCCTCGCTTTAATTCCTGGCTTTCCTTTTATCACTCTCGCTTTCTTTTCAGCGTTGTTAGCATTGCCAATTATCCTCATTCGCCGCAAAAAGTCTGTGGTTTCCGCAAATGGCGTCGAAGCGCCGGAAAAAGATAGTATGGTTCCCGGCGCATGTCCTCTAATCTTACGTCTTACTCCGACGTTACATTCTGCCGACCTGATTCGTGATATTGACGCCATGCGATGGTTTTTATTTGAGGATACCGGCGTCCCTCTCCCTGAGGTGAATATTGAAGTTTTGCCTGAACCCACCGAAAAATTAACGGTACTGCTATATCAGGAACCCGTATTTAGTTTATCTATTCCCGCCCAGGCGGATTATTTATTGATAGGCGCGGACGCTAGTGTGGTGGGTGACAGCCAGACGTTACCGAACGGGATGGGACAGATCTGTTGGCTTACAAAAGACATGGCCCATAAGGCGCAAGGTTTTGGACTGGACGTTTTCGCGGGCAGCCAACGTATCTCCGCCTTATTAAAATGTATCCTGCTTCGGCATATGGGAGAGTTTATTGGTGTTCAGGAAACGCGTTATCTAATGAATGCGATGGAAAAAAACTACTCTGAGCTGGTGAAAGAGCTTCAGCGCCAGCTACCCATTAATAAAATCGCTGAAACTTTGCAGCGGCTTGTATCAGAGCGGGTTTCTATTAGAGATTTACGTCTTATTTTCGGCACCTTAATTGACTGGGCACCACGCGAAAAAGATGTCCTGATGTTGACAGAATATGTCCGTATCGCGCTTCGCCGTCATATTCTGCGTCGTCTTAATCCGGAAGGAAAACCGCTGCCGATTTTGCGGATCGGCGAAGGTATTGAGAACCTCGTGCGTGAATCCATTCGCCAGACGGCAATGGGGACCTATACTGCGCTGTCGTCTCGTCATAAGACGCAGATTCTGCAACTTATCGAGCAGGCGCTGAAGCAGTCAACCAAATTATTCATTGTCACTTCTGTCGACACCCGACGTTTCTTGCGAAAAATTACAGAAGCCACCTTGTTCGACGTACCGATTTTGTCATGGCAGGAATTAGGAGAGGAGAGCCTTATACAAGTGGTAGAAAGTATTGACCTTAGCGAAGAGGAGTTGGCGGACAATGAAGAATGAATTGATGCAACGTCTGAGGCTGAAATATCCGCCCCCCGATGGTTATTGTCGATGGGGCCGAATTCAGGATGTCAGCGCAACGTTGTTAAATGCGTGGTTGCCTGGGGTATTTATGGGTGAGTTGTGCTGTATAAAGCCTGGAGAAGAACTTGCTGAAGTCGTGGGGATTAATGGCAGCAAAGCTTTGCTATCTCCTTTTACGAGTACTATCGGACTTCACTGCGGGCAGCAAGTGATGGCCTTAAGGCGACGCCATCAGGTTCCCGTGGGCGAAGCGTTATTAGGGCGAGTCATTGATGGTTTTGGTCGTCCCCTTGATGGCCGCGAACTGCCCGACGTCTGCTGGAAAGACTATGATGCAATGCCTCCTCCCGCAATGGTTCGACAGCCTATCACTCAACCATTAATGACGGGGATTCGCGCTATTGATAGCGTTGCGACCTGTGGCGAAGGGCAACGAGTGGGGATTTTTTCTGCTCCTGGCGTGGGGAAAAGCACGCTTCTGGCGATGCTGTGTAATGCGCCAGACGCAGACTGCAATGTTCTGGTGTTAATTGGTGAACGTGGACGAGAAGTCCGCGAGTTCATCGATTTTACACTGTCTGAAGAGACCCGAAAACGTTGTGTCATTGTTGTCGCAACCTCTGACAGACCCGCCTTAGAGCGAGTGAGGGCGCTGTTTGTGGCCACCACGATAGCAGAATTTTTTCGCGATAATGGAAAGCGAGTCGTCTTGCTTGCCGACTCACTGACGCGTTATGCCAGGGCCGCACGGGAAATCGCTCTGGCCGCCGGAGAGACCGCGGTTTCTGGAGAATATCCGCCAGGCGTATTTAGTGCATTGCCACGACTTTTAGAACGTACAGGAATGGGGGAAAAAGGCAGTATTACCGCATTTTATACGGTACTGGTGGAAGGCGATGATATGAATGAGCCGTTGGCGGATGAAGTCCGTTCACTGCTTGACGGACATATTGTGCTATCCCGACGGCTTGCAGAGAGGGGGCATTATCCTGCCATTGACGTGTTGGCAACGCTCAGCCGCGTTTTTCCAGTCGTTACCAGCCATGAGCATCGTCAACTGGCGGCGATATTGCGACGGTGCCTGGCGCTTTACCAGGAGGTTGAACTATTAATACGCATTGGGGAATACCAGCGAGGAGTTGATACTGATACTGACAAAGCCATTGATACCTATCCGGATATTTGCACATTTTTGCGACAAAGTAAGGATGAAGTATGCGGACCCGAGCTACTCATAGAAAAATTACACCAAATACTCACCGAGTGATCATGGAAACTTTGCTGGAGATAATCGCGCGGCGTGAAAAGCAATTACGCGGCAAACTTACCGTACTTGATCAGCAGCAACAGGCGATTATTACTGAACAGCAGATTTGCCAGACGCGCGCTTTAGCAGTGTCTACCAGACTGAAAGAATTAATGGGCTGGCAAGGTACGTTATCTTGTCATTTATTGTTGGATAAGAAACAACAAATGGCCGGGTTATTCACTCAGGCGCAGAGCTTTTTGACGCAACGGCAGCAGTTAGAGAATCAGTATCAGCAGCTTGTCTCCCGGCGAAGCGAATTACAGAAGAATTTTAATGCGCTTATGAAAAAGAAAGAAAAAATTACTATGGTATTAAGCGATGCGTATTACCAAAGTTGAGGGAAGTCTTGGGTTGCCATGCCAGTCTTATCAGGATGAGAACGAGGCGGAGGCGGAACGTATGGACTTTGAACAACTCATGCACCAGGCATTACCCATTGGTGAGAATAATCCTCCTGCAGCATTGAATAAGAACATGGTTTTCACGCAACGTTATCGTGTTAGTGGCGGTTATCTTGACGGTGTAGAGTGTGAAGTATGTGAATCAGGGGGGCTAATCCAGTTAAGAGTCAATGTCCCTCATCATGAAATTTACCGTTCGATGAAAGTGCTAAAGCAGTGGCTGGAGTCTCAGTTGTTGCATATGGGGTATATAATTTCCCTGGAGATATTCTATGTTAAGAATAGCGAATGAAGAGCGTCCGTGGATGGAGATGCTTCCAACGCAAGGCGCTACCATTGGTGAGCTGACATTGAGTATGCAACAATATCCAGTACAGCAAGGGACATTATTTACCATACATTATCATAATGAGCTGGGTAGGGTGTGGATTGCAGAACAATGCTGGCAGCGCTGGTGTGAAGGGTTAATTGGCACCGCTAATCGATCGGTTATCGATCCTGAATTGCTATACGGAATAGCTGAATGGGGGCTGGCGCCGTTATTGCAAGCCAGTGATGCCACCCTCTGTCAGAACGAACCGCCAACATCCTGCAGTAATCTACCACATCAGTTAGCGTTGCATATTAAATGGACAGTTGAAGAACATGAGTTCCATAGCATTATTTTTACATGGCCAACGGGTTTTCTGCGCAATATAGTCGGAGAGCTTTCTGCTGAGCGTCAACAGATTTATCCTGCCCCTCCTGTGGTAGTCCCTGTATATTCAGGCTGGTGCCAGCTTACATTAATTGAACTTGAGTCTATCGAAATCGGCATGGGCGTTCGGATTCATTGCTTCGGCGACATCAGACTCGGTTTTTTTGCTATTCAACTACCTGGGGGAATCTACGCAAGGGTGTTGCTGACAGAGGATAACACGATGAAATTTGACGAATTAGTCCAGGATATCGAAACGCTACTTGCGTCAGGGAGCCCAATGTCAAAGAGTGACGGAACGTCTTCAGTCGAACTTGAGCAGATACCACAACAGGTGCTCTTTGAGGTCGGACGTGCGAGTCTGGAAATTGGACAATTACGACAACTTAAAACGGGGGACGTTTTGCCTGTAGGGGGATGTTTTGCGCCAGAGGTGACGATAAGAGTAAATGACCGTATTATTGGGCAAGGTGAGTTGATTGCCTGTGGCAATGAATTTATGGTGCGTATTACACGTTGGTATCTTTCCAAAAATACAGCGTAAACCTGATAAGAAAAATAATATGCGAACAATATAATAGCGTTCCAGGTCGTGTCATGAGAGATACAGTATGTCTTTACCCGATTCGCCTTTGCAACTGATTGGTATATTGTTTCTGCTTTCAATACTGCCTCTCATTATCGTCATGGGAACTTCTTTCCTTAAACTGGCGGTGGTATTTTCGATTTTACGAAATGCTCTGGGTATTCAACAAGTTCCCCCAAATATCGCACTGTATGGCCTTGCGCTTGTACTTTCCTTATTCATTATGGGGCCGACGCTATTAGCTGTAAAAGAGCGCTGGCATCCGGTTCAGGTCGCTGGCGCTCCTTTCTGGACGTCTGAGTGGGACAGTAAAGCATTAGCGCCTTATCGACAGTTTTTGCAAAAAAACTCTGAAGAGAAGGAAGCCAATTATTTTCGGAATTTGATAAAACGAACCTGGCCTGAAGACATAAAAAGAAAGATAAAACCTGATTCTTTGCTCATATTAATTCCGGCATTTACGGTGAGTCAGTTAACGCAGGCATTTCGGATTGGATTACTTATTTATCTTCCCTTTCTGGCTATTGACCTGCTTATTTCAAATATACTGCTGGCTATGGGGATGATGATGGTGTCGCCGATGACCATTTCATTACCGTTTAAGCTGCTAATATTTTTACTGGCAGGCGGTTGGGATCTGACACTGGCGAAATTGGTACAGAGCTTTTCATGAATGATTCTGAATTGACGCAATTTGTAACGCAACTTTTATGGATCGTCCTTTTTACGTCTATGCCGGTGGTGTTGGTGGCATCGGTAGTTGGTGTCATCGTAAGCCTTGTTCAGGCCTTGACTCAAATACAGGACCAAACGCTACAGTTCATGATTAAATTATTGGCAATTGCAATAACCTTAATGGTCAGCTACCCATGGCTTAGCGGTATCCTGTTGAATTATACCCGGCAGATAATGTTACGAATTGGAGAGCATGGTTGAATGGCACAACAGGTAAATGAGTGGCTTATTGCATTGGCTGTGGCTTTTATTCGACCATTGAGCCTTTCTTTATTACTTCCCTTATTAAAAAGTGGCAGTTTAGGGGCCGCACTTTTACGTAATGGCGTGCTTATGTCACTTACCTTTCCGATATTACCAATCATTTACCAGCAGAAGATTATGATGCATATTGGTAAAGATTACAGTTGGTTAGGGTTAGTCACTGGAGAGGTGATTATTGGTTTTTTAATTGGGTTTTGTGCGGCGGTTCCCTTTTGGGCCGTTGATATGGCGGGGTTTCTGCTTGATACTTTACGTGGCGCGACAATGGGTACGATATTCAATTCTACAATGGAAGCTGAAACCTCACTTTTTGGCTTGCTTTTCAGCCAGTTTTTGTGTGTTATTTTCTTTATAAGCGGCGGCATGGAGTTTATATTAAATATTCTGTATGAGTCATATCAATATTTACCACCAGGGCGTACTTTATTATTTGACCGGCAATTTTTAAAATATATCCAGGCAGAGTGGAGAACGCTTTATCAATTATGTGTCAGTTTCTCTGTTCCTGCCATAATATGTATGGTATTAGCCGATCTGGCTTTAGGTCTTTTAAATCGGTCGGCACAACAACTGAATGTGTTTTTCTTCTCAATGCCGCTCAAAAGTATATTAGTTCTACTCACGCTCCTGATCTCATTCCCTTATGCTCTTCATCACTATTTGGTTGAAAGCGATAAGTTTTATATTTATCTAAAAGACTGGTTTCCATCTGTATGAGCGAGAAAACAGAACAGCCTACAGAAAAGAAATTACGTGATGGTCGTAAGGAAGGGCAGGTCGTCAAAAGTATCGAAATAACATCATTATTTCAGCTGATTGCGCTTTATTTGTATTTTCATTTCTTTACTGAAAAGATGATTTTGATACTGATTGAGTCAATAACTTTCACATTACAATTAGTAAATAAACCATTTTCTTATGCATTAACGCAATTGAGTCATGCTTTAATAGAGTCATTGACTTCTGCACTGCTGTTTCTGGGCGCTGGGGTAATAGTTGCTACTGTGGGTAGCGTGTTTCTTCAGGTGGGGGTGGTTATTGCCAGCAAAGCCATTGGTTTTAAAAGCGAGCATATAAATCCGGTAAGTAATTTTAAGCAGATATTCTCTTTGCATAGCGTAGTAGAATTATGTAAATCCAGCCTGAAAGTTATCATGCTATCTCTTATCTTTGCCTTTTTCTTTTATTATTATGCCAGTACTTTTCGGGCGCTACCGTACTGTGGGTTAGCCTGTGGCGTGCTTGTGGTTTCTTCTTTAATAAAATGGTTATGGGTAGGGGTGATGGCTTTTTATATCGTCGTTGGCATACTGGACTATTCTTTTCAATATTATAAGATTAGAAAAGATCTAAAAATGAGTAAAGATGACGTAAAACAGGAGCATAAAGATCTGGAGGGCGACCCTCAAATGAAGACGCGGCGTCGGGAAATGCAGAGTGAAATACAAAGTGGGAGTTTAGCTCAATCTGTTAAACAATCTGTTGCGGTAGTGCGTAATCCAACGCATATTGCGGTTTGTCTTGGCTATCATCCCACCGATATGCCAATACCACGCGTCCTGGAAAAAGGCAGTGATGCTCAAGCTAACTATATTGTTAACATCGCTGAACGCAACTGCATCCCCGTTGTTGAAAATGTTGAGTTGGCCCGCTCATTATTTTTTGAAGTGGAACGCGGAGATAAAATTCCTGAAACGTTATTTGAACCCGTTGCAGCCTTGTTACGTATGGTGATGAAGATAGATTATGCGCATTCTACCGAAACACCATAAATGCCTTTGGTATGCTTCTTCAGGCCACTGCGAAGGTTAAGAGGGTAATAGCGTACAGAGCAGCGCTTGACGATAAAGGTGAGAGACTGAAAATAATCGCTTTTAGTCTGGCACAAGCACCAGATAGCGTATTATAAAATTAAACAAGATAATGGATTGGTGCGTCTGAATGGACTCGAACCATCGACCCCCACCATGTCAAGGTGGTGCTCTAACCAACTGAGCTACAGACGCATTAAAATGATGGTGCGTTCAATTGGACTCGAACCAACGACCCCCACCATGTCAAGGTGGTGCTCTAACCAACTGAGCTATGAACGCAACGTTGTAGGTGACAACGGGGACGAATATTAGCGTCACAACTGCAATGAGGCAAGAGGGAAATCGCAATTTTCTTCCTGAAATCACCTGATTGCGGTGGAAATATGCAACATGTCGAGAAAATAGCCGCCATGCGACGGCTATCGTCGTATTATCGCGCAGCGCGCTGCAAAATGATGGCGGACGGCTGACGTTGTAGATAGCGCATCCGTAGCATCATTAACACCGCCGCCGAGGTCAGGCCGATGATGAACCCCATCCAGAAGCCCGCCGGTCCCATACGATCAACCACCAGATCCGTTAACGCCAGGATATAACCGCTGGGTAAACCTAACACCCAGTAGGCGGTAAAGGTGATAAAAAAGATGGAACGCGTATCTTTATAACCGCGCAGAATACCGCTGCCGATAACCTGTATAGAGTCGGAAATCTGATAAACCGCAGCGAGCAGCATTAATTGCGCGGCAAGCGCCACGACCTCAGGGTTGTCATTGTAGAGCAAAGCAATATGCTTACGCAGAGTAACGGTAAAGATCGCGGTAACCACAGCCATACAAATGCCAACGCCTAAACCGGTACGCGCTGCGGTTTGCGCATCCAGCGTTGAGCCCTGGCCCAGACGATAACCCACTCGAATCGTTACCGCCGCAGCCAGCGACATCGGCAGCACGAACATCAGCGAGCTAAAGTTAAGCGCAATCTGATGACCCGCGACATCCACAATACCTAATGGCGAAACCAACAGCGCAACGACCGCAAACAACGTCACTTCAAAGAACAGCGCCAGCGCAATCGGCAACCCTAGTTGAATCAGGCGCTTCATGACGACGCTATCGGGTTTGCCAAAGCCTGTTTCATTACGAATATCACGCATTGAACGCGCGTGTTTAATGTAAGAAAGCATGGCGATAAACATCACCCAATAGACCGCCGCGGTCGCAACGCCGCAGCCGATACCGCCGAGTTCCGGCATACCAAAATGGCCATAGATAAAAATATAGTTCACCGGAATATTTACCAGCAGGCCCAAAAATCCCATCACCATACCCGGTTTGGTTTTGGCCAGACCTTCGCACTGGTTTCGCGCTACCTGAAAGAAAAGGTATCCTGGCGCGCCCCACAGCAGCGCGCGAAGATAACCCACGGCTTTATCGGCCAGCGCCGGATCAATATTATGCATGGAGCGGATAATGTATCCGGCATTCCACAAGACGATCATCACCAGCACGGAGACAAAGCCCGCCAGCCAGAACCCTTGTCGAACCTGATGCGCGATACGCTCACGACGGCCGGAGCCATTGAGTTGCGCAATCACAGGCGTCAAGGCCAGCAGTAAGCCGTGACCAAACAAAATGGCGGGAAGCCAGATAGAGGTGCCGATAGCGACGGCAGCCATGTCCGTAGCGCTATAGCCTCCTGCCATGACGGTATCGACGAATCCCATTGCGGTCTGTGCCACTTGCGCAAGGATCACCGGTATCGCTAACGCTAATAACTGACGCGCTTCACTGGTATACTTCTGCACGTATTCACCTTTTATTTTGTTGTTATATGAAAGACTAAAAAGCCGCCGTAGTGGCAGCCAAAAGAAATAGCAGGGGAAATTTCAGTCTATTGTAGCGGGGTATTACTATTTCTCCAGCGAAAAAACAGTTGTTAACGGCGCATTGCTGGCAAGCTGTTTTTCCACCTGCTATTGTGCTGAACAGTTCTGCTTTTATTTATTTCAGGAGTTGAAGATATGTTTACGGGGATCGTACAGGGTACCGCGAAACTGGTATCGATTGATGAAAAACCCAACTTTCGCACCCATGTGGTGACGTTACCGGACTACATGCTGGAGGGGCTGGAGACGGGGGCGTCGGTAGCGCATAACGGATGCTGTTTGACGGTGACTGAAATAAACGGCAACCAGATAAGCTTTGATCTGATGAAAGAAACGTTGCGCATCACCAATCTGGGCGCGTTGAGGGTAGGTGATGAGGTCAACGTAGAGCGCGCCGCCAAATTCAGCGATGAAATCGGTGGACATCTGATGTCGGGGCATATTATTACGACGGCAGAGATCGCGAAAATCCTGACCTCAGAAAATAACCATCAGGTGTGGTTTAAAGTGCAGGATGCGTCCCTGATGAAGTATATCCTGTACAAAGGCTTTATCGGCGTCGACGGCATCAGTTTAACCGTCGGCGAGGTAACGCCAACTCGCTTCTGCGTGCATCTCATTCCGGAAACGCTGGAGCGTACTACGCTTGGCAGAAAAAAACTGGGTGAGCGTGTGAATATCGAGATCGATCCGCAAACGCAGGCGGTTGTCGATACCGTAGAACGCGTACTGGCTGCACGAGAAAATGCGGTCAGAAATCAGGCCGACATTGGCTAACGGAAAATAAGATTCCCCCGCATGAAATGCGGGGGCGATGATTAGCGAGGAACGCGCAGACCGTTTTCAACGCCGCGCGTAAATACCACCTGCCAAAGCTGGATATCACGCGCGCGAAACGCACCCGCGCAGGCATTGAGATAATAGCTGAACATACGTTTAAAGCGCTCGTTATAATTGCCCGCAATCTCTGGCCAGGCATTGATAAAGCGCTCATGCCACGCCATCAGAGTCGTGTCATAGTCGGCGCCAAAGTTATGCCAGTCTTCCATTACAAAGTGTGATTCGCTGGCCTCGGCGATTTGACGAACAGACGGCAAACAACCGTTGGGGAAAATATACTTATTGATCCACGGATCGACATTATGATCGGTTTTTTTAGAACCAATAGTATGGAGCAGGAAAAGACCATCCGGTTTTAAATTCCTGTCAACAACCTCAAAATAGGTGTTGTAGTTTTTTGGCCCGACATGTTCGAACATGCCGACAGAGACGATTCGGTCAAACTGATCGTTAAGGTCGCGATAATCTTCGAGGAGAATGGAGACATCCAGACCTTCGCAACGCGTCTGCGCCATTTTTTGTTGTTCAGCGGAGATCGTTACGCCCACCACGCTAACGCCATAATGGGTCGCCATATATTGCGACAGGCCGCCCCAGCCGCAGCCGATATCCAGCACACGCATCCCCGGTTGTAGCTGTAGCTTTTCGCAAATTAATTTCAGCTTGGCTTGCTGTGCCGCTTCCAGCGTATCGGCATCTTTCCAGTAGGCGCAAGAATATTGCATATAGGGATCGAGCATACGGGAAAAAAGGTCATTACCAAGATCGTAATGTTCCTTGCCGACAATCCAGGCGCGTTTTTTACTTTGTAGATTAATCAGACGCGCGCCGAGGATGCGGAGCGTATCTTTAACATGGTGGGGGAGTTGATTTTCAAGACCGGCACGTAAGACTTTGCTGAAGAAAATATCCAGACGCTCGCATTCCCACCAGCCATCCATGTAACTCTCACCTAACCCCAACGATCCTTCCTGAAGGACGCGTTTAAAAAAATCGGGATTCTTAACACGAATGTCAGACGGGGCGGAACCATTAATTGTAATATCCGCGCGACTTAACAATTCGTTGGCGATTCGGTACCAGTTATCATCCGGTACGCTGACTTCTTCTATACACGATGAACTCATAGTTTCTCCATCACTGGACGGTGATCAGAACCTTAAAACAGCGTAGACGCTTTTTTGGCTTTGTGAGAAATCCCACGGACAATTCCGTGAGCCAGTTATCCGACGTAGAACAGAGGAAGGGAGGAGCCCTTGCCGAAAAGGCCATCCATGGTGAATCGGGAACGCTCCGGTTCCCGTTAATGCCTAATAATTATCGTAATATAAACAACCGTGAATCAGTATAGGCCGCAATTTTTGATGATTCAACCGAAAATTGTTAGCGTGCTAATTACCAGCGGTTAACAAGCCTTTAGTGAGACTTGTCGTGGGCGACATTGGCATGGGGAAACCCGGTCTCAGCGCAATCTGCATGAGACTGCATTTTGTAGCCTAACGCCGCCAGAACAACGGTAGAGAGCATTACGCTGGTGGTGGTCAGCAGCGGCGTGCTGATGAGCCATGAAACCACCAGGCTTGCCAGGAAACATAACCCCAGCTGCAGCGTATTTTGTAGCGCCGCAGCGCGCCCCGTGGCTTGAGGGAAAGGGCGTAACGCTTGCGCGACGACGATAGGGTAAATTGCGCCATTAGCAATCGCCATTACGCAGAAAGGAATCAGGATCTCCACCAGTGAGGTATTATTCAGAAGGCCCGCTCCCCAGGTGGCGATAACGCTCAGCGCGTACAGCCCTAACAGCCACGGAAGCAATTGGTAGCCCTGCCATTTTTGTAGCGCCGCGCGGCAACCATATCCGCCAATCAGAAAAGCGATGGTTTGCGGAACATAGCTCAGGCCAATCACTGCCGGGCTGTAACCCATCGCGCTGAGAATAAACGGCGACCCTGTTAGCCACGCAAAAAAGCTGGCGGAACAGGCGGCATAAATCAGCACATTACCGCGATAGGTTTTAGAGCGTAACAACGTCGCGAAAGTGAGTTTATCCTGTCCCTCGGTACGCGCTTTTACCGATGGTTTTAAGCGCAGCGCCGGCAACATCAGCAACAACGTAATCACGAACAGGGTGGCGAAAATCGCCTGCCATGAGAAATGCGTCAGTATCCAGCTTCCCAGTAAGGGCGCAAGCGCCGGGGATAATCCCACCAGTGGCATGATAGTGGCGAAGATACGGTTAATTTTTTGCGAAGGATAATAATCGGTCACCAGCGCTTGCCAGATTACCGTTGCCGCACAAACGCCGACGGCCTGCACAAAGCGCAGCGTCAGCAGTGCTGCCGCGCTTTCTACCCACAGCATCCCCAGACTTCCGAGCGCAAAGATAGATAACCCCAGCAGTAAAATCGGTTTACGGCCATAACGATCCGATAGCGGTCCCCAAAGTAGTTGCGCGACGGCAAAGCCAGCTAAAAACAGGCTGAGGCTGGCGCTGACAGCGGCGGCAGGCGTTTGTAAATCCGCCTGTATGGCGGCAAACGCGGGCAGGTACATGTCCGTAGCCAGAAATCCCAGCACGCTAAGACCGGCTAACCAGACTAAAAAACCTTTTCCAGGTTGCATATTTGTTTCTCTTTCTTATCAGACAGACATTGTCGCAGAGTGTAGGGAGTGAAATTACGGTTGTGAAACGTTAATATTTGTCCAGTGAATTCAAAATTTTTGTAGGCAAATTATGTGGTCGGAATACTCGCTTGAAGTGGTTGACGCCGTGGCGCGCAATGGCAGTTTTAGCGCGGCGGCGCAGGAACTGCACCGTGTGCCTTCAGCAGTCAGTTATACCGTTCGTCAGCTAGAGGAGTGGCTGGCCGTACCGCTTTTTGTACGACGTCACCGTGATGTTGAACTGACGCCTGCTGGCGTCTGGTTTTTAAAAGAAGGGCGTTCTGTTATCAAAAAAATGCAGATCACTCGCCAGCAGTGTCAGCAAATTGCTAATGGCTGGCGCGGGCAGTTAGCTATTGCGGTGGACAATATCGTCAGACCAGAACGTACCCGGCAGATGATCGTCGATTTCTATCGCCATTTTGACGATGTTGAACTGCTGGTTTTTCAGGAGGTGTTTAACGGCGTCTGGGACGCGCTCTCCGACGGGCGTGTCGAACTGGCGATTGGGGCGACGCAGGCGATTCCGGTAGGGGGGCGTTACGCTTTTCGGGATATGGGGACCCTGAGCTGGAGCTGCGTAGTGGCAAGCGATCACCCGCTGGCGTCGATGCCTGGGCCGTTAAGCGATGATACCCTGCGCAACTGGCCGTCGCTGGTCAGGGAAGACACTTCGCGAACCTTACCGAAACGGATTACCTGGCTGCTGGATAACCAAAAAAGGGTCGTCGTACCGGACTGGGAGTCATCGGCAACCTGCCTGTCGGCAGGACTATGCGTGGGAATGGTGCCGACGCATTTTGCCCGACAGTGGATAGACAGCGGAAAATGGGTGGCGCTGACGTTAGAGAATCCGTTTCCCGATGCGGCCTGTTGCGTGACGTGGCAGCAAAACGAAGCCTCGCCCGCGCTGGCATGGCTGCTGGACTATTTGGGCGATAGCGAAACGTTGAATCGGGAGTGGCTGCGGGAGCCAGAAGAGGCTCCCGACAGTGGGGATTAACGCCGATAGTCGCGGAACGGGCCGTCAGCGACCGAGCGACGCTCAACCAGGCGTGGATGAACTTCAATAGACTGTGACTCTTCACGCTTATTGACGATGCGATCCAGTAGCATATTAAATGCGGTTTCGCCTAAAGAGTCTTTGGGCTGGTGAATCGTCGTCAGCGCCGGGGTAAAGAAACGGGCGTTACGCACATTGTCATAACCGATCACCGAAACGTCCTGCGGTACGCGAAGCCCCATTTCGTCAGCCGCGCAAAGCGCGCCCATCGCCATAATATCGCCGCCGCAGAAAACGGCGGTAGGGCGATGTGACTGCGATAAGATTTGCTGCATCGCGTGGTAACCGGATTCCGGCTCGAAGTCGCCCTGAACAATCCAGTTGTCCGGCACGTTGATCAGCGCCTCCTCCATAGCTTTCATAAAGCCTGCCAGCCGGCCCGCGCCGGTGTTGCGCTCCAGCGGGCCGGGAATAACGCCGATATCCCGGTGGCCGCGTTCAACCAGATAACGACCCGCCATATAGCCGCCTGCAAAGGCGTTATCAATCACCGTGTCGGTAAAATCGGCCTTCGCTTCACCCCAGTCCATCACCACCATCGGAATATGGCGATACTCTTCCAGCATGGAAAGCAGAGGTTCTGGATACTCAGAACACATCACCAGTAGGCCATCCACGCGCTTTTGCGCCATCATGGACAGGTAGGCGCGCTGTTTTTCCAGGTTATTCCAGGCGTTGCCTAAAATCAGCGTATAGCCTTTCTGGAAACAGTTTTTTTCAACTGCCTCGATAATTTCGGCAAAATAGGCCGCTTCGCTGCTGGTCGCCAGTAAGCCTATCGACTTGGTATGGTTAACCTTCAGGCTACGCGCGACGGCGCTGGGAGAGTAGTGCAGCTCTTTAATTGCCGCCCAGACCGCGTTACGCGTTTCTTCAGCGACAAAACGCGTTTTGTTGATTACGTGTGATACAGTTGTAGTGGAAACGTTTGCTCGTTTCGCTACATCTTTAATTGTTGCCATTACATTTCACTCCAGACCCTCGCTAAGCTCCTGAGAAACGCCAGGTAAACGTTTGCCTACACACACCCTAATCGCAACATCAGGGTTGCGGCACGCCGGAAAAACGACACGGAACGTCAGGAAGGGGTCAATGGCCGTTACGCTAATTCAGTAAGCCTGGAATTTTGTCTGATCTTGAGGAAAAGGGGAAGCGTTAAAAACAGTTATCAATATAAAACATGAGAGATTTTTGTGCGGGAATGTGCAAAAATGCGCTATATCACTTTTTGTGTGGGAATAAAAAGGAGAAAACTTGATGAGTACCGACCTGAAATTTTCGTTGATTACTACGCTGATTGTTCTGGGCGTGATTGTCGCAGGTGGATTAACGGCCGCTCTGCACTGATTTCCTCTCTTCTGAGGGTGGGCGTCTCCTCTATTCTATCCCTCTCTAAAACGCAGAAGGCGTACCTTCTGCGTACTCAGACTTATGCGGCGAGATTTTTCGCAACAAATTCCCAGTTAACCAGCGCCCAGAAATGCTCCAGATAGTTTGGACGGGCGTTGCGGTAGTCGATGTAATACGCGTGTTCCCACACATCAACCGTCAGCAACGGCGTTGCATCCGTAGTCAGCGGCGTACCGGCATTTGAGGTAGAAACGATAGCCAGTTTGCCATCAGCGCTTTTTACCAGCCATGTCCATCCGGAACCAAAGTTTTTGATAGCGGCATCGGTGAACTGCGCTTTAAATTCCGCGAAGCTGCCAAAAGATGCCGCGATAGCATCAGCCAGTTTCCCGGTCGGTTCGCCGCCAGCGTTTGGCGCCAGGCAGTTCCAGTAGAAGGTGTGGTTCCACACCTGAGCGGCGTTATTAAAGATACCGCCTTCGGAGGCGCGTACGATCTCTTCCAGCGATTTGCCTTCAAACGCCGTGCCTTTGATCAAATTGTTAAGATTGGTCACGTAAGTCTGATGATGTTTGCCATAGTGATATTCCAGCGTCTCAGCAGAAATATGCGGCGCCAGAGCATCTTTGGCATACGGTAATGCAGGTAATTCGAACGACATTGCTTCTCTCCTTATTATTAATATTGCGCACGCACAATAACCCTGGTGCGCGTAAGGATAGGGTAGCAAATTGAGAGGTGGCGCAAAAGAAGAAGTTATCCTGTCGTTAAACGACAGGATAAAATATTAGCGAATTGTTTTAGGCGTCATCACCCGACGAGCGCCGACATAATGACGTTGCCAGTACTCTTCGTTCAGTGAGGTGATCTTAATTTCCTGACCGCTGCGCGGGGACTGAATAAACTTACCGTTGCCGACATAGACGCCAACGTGATCGGCGGTGCCGCGCCCCTGCGTACGGAAGAACACCAGATCGCCGTTTTTCAACTCGCTACGCTCAATGGGCGCCGCGTCACGCAGGTGATACATCTCATTCGCCGTTCGGGGGATACGGATCTTCACTAAATCTTTATAGGCATAATAAACCAGACCGCTGCAATCAAAACCGGTGCGCGGCGACGCGCCTCCCCAGTGATACGGTTTACCAATCTGATTCATGAGTTTGGACATCGCGGTTTTCGTCGCTTTTTGTACTTTTGCACGATGCGCATCGGCAATAGAGACCGGCAATGTTCCTTTCCCCTTCACGCAGTGCGGCTTACGGCCTTTACGCGTCGTGCATTTTTCCGTTACGTCGAGGGCGGCGATTGACGTGGGCGCGGTTCTGTTACGACGATGCGTCGTATGACGAGATTTCGTGGAGGCGGTGGTACGTTTTGGCGTAGAAGCGGAAGAAGAACGGCTGGTTTTTGAGGTTTTTTTTACGTTTTTTTTGCTGTTTTTACTGATCTTTTTCGTTGTGCTTTTCTTTTTATCTGCCGTTTTCGTGACATGAGAAACAGCAGGCGTCGCTTTGGCTTGCCTGGAAGCATGGGCCATTGGCGTAAAGGGGAGAGTAGTAAAAAGTAAAGCACAGAGCGTGATCGAGATTTTGTTTATCCGCGCCACTGAGCAATCCTCTGTTAAAGGCAGGCGATTCATGCCTGCGTATGATTTACAAAACCTGATAATTCTAATCTACAAAAGCACAGATTGGTAATTGCTTTTGGTTTCTGAAGCTGTGTTTCGTTAACAGATGTAAAAAAATAGCAATTAATGCTAAACACAAACGCGTTATCTACAAATCACTGCTCGGCAACCCGCTTAAAAGATATTTTGTATACAACTTATTCCCGCAGACGGTAAAATAATAAGGCATGATGAAAATGTTATTTTCCGTTGCCAGCCTGACCCGTTACAATGACAGGCTTCGGTCGTAAAAGTAGTTTAAGGAAGCGAGACAATGAGCACCACTATCGAAAAAATTCAGCGCCAGATCGCTGAAAACCCGATTCTCCTGTATATGAAAGGTTCACCGAAACTGCCAAGCTGTGGTTTCTCTGCGCAGGCCGTTCAGGCGCTTTCAGCCTGCGGGGAACGTTTTGCCTATGTTGATATCCTGCAAAACCCGGATATTCGCGCTGAATTACCGAAATACGCCAACTGGCCGACATTCCCACAACTGTGGGTGGACGGCGAGCTGGTCGGCGGGTGTGATATTGTGATTGAAATGTATCAGCGTGGCGAGCTGCAGCAGCTTATTAAAGAAACTGCGGCAAAATATAAAACTCAGGAGCCGGACGCAGAGTAATCTGTGCAAGAGGAAAGCGACCTGTAAAGGTCGCTTTTTACCGCCATCGTGAGCAAGAGCGGCGTTGTTAGCCTCGTTATTTGTCCGTCGGCAAAGGTAACGGCCAGCCGCCCAGGCGCTTCCAGCGATTGACGATTTCACAAAACAGCACCGCTGTCCGCTCGGTATCATACAAAGCGGAATGGGCCTTTTCGCCGTCAAACTCCATACCTGCCGCCAGGCACGCTTTTGATAACACCGTTTGTCCCAGCGCCAGTCCGCTCAATGCCGCAGTATCAAAGGTGACGAACGGATGAAACGGGTTACGTTTCAGCGAGGCGCGCTCTGCGGCGGCCATCATAAAACTGTGATCAAAAGTGGCGTTATGCGCGACCATAATGGCGCGGCTACAACCGCTGTCTTTGATACCTTTACGCACCATTTTGAAAATAGCGTGTAGCGCCTCATATTCACTCACCGCGCCGCGTAGCGGGTTAGAGGGATCGATACCGTTAAACGCGAGCGCTTCCGGCTGTAAGTTGGCTCCAGCGAATGGCTCCACATGGAAATGCAGCGTCATGTCCGGCATCAGCCAGCCTTGTTCATCCATTTTCAGCGTGATGGCGGCGATTTCGAGCAGCGCATCGGTTTTAGCGTTAAATCCTGCAGTTTCAACGTCGATGACGACAGGATAAAAACCACGAAAACGGTCGCACAGACCGGAAAGTTGAGCGTTATCGGACATCTGAGTCTCTTAATACGAAAAAATGCAGCGCGTATTATGGCAAATTTTACGCCGGGATGCAGTAAAACAACGGGCGCAGTGACCTGCGCCCGGCGGGGGATCAGTTACCCAGACCGCGGCCTGCGTCTTTAGCTTCAATCAATTCGATTTTATAGCCATCCGGATCTTCAACGAAGGCGATGATGGTCGAACCGCCTTTTACCGGCCCCGCTTCACGGGTCACGTTGCCGCCGTTTTGACGAATGCGTTCACAGGCTTCAGCAGCATTGTCAACGCTCAGCGCGATATGCCCGTACGCATTGCCCATGTCGTAGCTCTCAACGCCCCAGTTATAGGTTAGTTCGATGACCGCTTCTTCCGTTTCCGGACCATATCCCACAAAGGCCAGCGAGTATTTGTATTCCGGATTCTCACTGGTACGCAGCAATTTCATGCCCAGAACGTTAGTGTAAAAAGCGATGGAACGCTGCAAATCGCCGACGCGCAGCATAGTATGCAATAAACGCATTTTCGTTGTCCTTAAAATAGTCAAGATATTCAAAGTATAGCGGCGATGTGAGGCCGCTATCAATGAAATTACAGAGTAGGGTAGTCAGTGTAGCCTTCCGCGCCGCCGCCATAAAAACTTTCGGGACGCTGTGGATTGAGTTTCGCTTTACATTGCAGACGCGCTACCAGATCCGGGTTAGCGATGTAATCGCGACCAAACGCCACGGCGTCAATCAGCCCTTTTTCGATCAGATCTTCCGCTTTTTCTGGCGTATAGGCGCCAGCGCCGATGATGGGACCGTGGAAACGTGCGCGCACTTTTTCACGGAACGCGTCGCTGTACGGTTCGCCGCCCGCCCAGTCTGGTTCAGACATATGCAGATAAGCAATGCCGCGTTTGCCTAACGCTTCAATCAGATAAAGGGCGTCAGCTTCTTCATTCGGGCCGTTATCGACATTCTGGAAAGTGCCGACAGGAGAAAGGCGGATGCCGATACGGTCCGCGCCCCATTCCTTAATGCCGGCATCAACCACCTCCAGCACCAGACGGGCGCGATTCTCTACGCTGCCGCCGTACTGATCGGTACGGTGATTAGAAGACGGTGAGAGGAACTGGTGCAGCAGATAACCGTGCGCGGAGTGCAGCTCCACCAGATCGAAGCCTGCCTCTCGGGCATTGGCGATAGCCTGGCGGAAATCGTTGACGATCCCGGGGATCTCGTGAGTATCCAGCGCGCGCGGCGTGGAAGTTTCTACGCGGATGGCCTGACCGTTTTCGTCACGCAAAGAGGTGCGGGTTCCCGCATTGATAGCGGATGGCGCGACGGGCGCTTGTCCGCCTGGTTGCAGGCTGGCGTGTGAAATACGGCCCGTATGCCACAGTTGCACCGCCATATGGCCACCCTGAGCATGAACTCCCTGAGTGATTTTTTTCCAGGCGGCGATCTGCTCATCGCTGTGTAATCCCGGTGCGCCGGCATAGCCTTTCGCCTGTGCGGAGATTTGTGTGGCTTCGCTGATGATCAATCCGGCGCTGGCGCGTTGACGGTAATATTCCGCCATTAACGGCGTAGGAATGTCGCCCGGTTCAATACTCCGCAAACGCGTCAAAGGCGCCATAAATACGCGATTTGTCGCCGTGATGGCACCCACCTTGAGGGGGGTAAACAGTTTTGCTGATGACATAGTGGCTCCTGATATAAGTAGACCGGTCGTCTTGTAATAAAGGAAATAAAAACGCCTGTTACTGCTCAGGCGTTGCAATGATGGTCTTAACATGCGCCAACGCATTTTCCAGCGGCGCGGCGCTACGGGATATTTTGGCCTGCAAATTGGCGCCCAGCCACAGAGCATAAAGTACCTGCGCCTGTGGCAACGGCTGGCCGGTGAAATGTAAACAGTGGCTATTACGACCATCTTCCAGCGCGCGTGTAAGCAGTGCCATGATCTCCTGCGCCCCTTTATCCATCGTAGAGCGCATATCCTCCGACAGATCGCAGACCTCCGCTGACAGTTTCACCGTCAGGCAACCGCTGATGGCGCCTTGCTGGCAAAACTGCTTTAACGTTTCCTGATACCAGGCGAGAAGACGATCGCGATGATTACCGGGACCGGAGGTGAAGTGCGCCGTAAGACGCTGATGATAGCAGGCGTAATGTCGCTCAAGCATGGCGACGCCGAAGGCTTCTTTCGAGCGAAAGTAGTGATAAAACGACCCTTTAGGCACCTGGGCGGTTTTGAGCAACTCGCTAAGCCCCATGCCGGTAAAACCCCGTTGCATACAAAGCTGCTCGCCGGTGGCCAGCAGATGTTCGCGGGTATCGTGTTCGGTTTGCTTATTCATGACAGGCAGTATAGTAGACCAGTCGGTCTACTGCAAGCAGAGTTGCCATAATGTCAGTTAGCGTCTTCAATAGTCATAAGCGCCAAACGTTGAGGAGGGGATGTGGCCGAGCAGTTGGAGTTTTTTCCTGTAGCAAGCCCATGTCGCGGTATCTGCCAGTCTGATGAGCGTGGCTTTTGTCGGGGATGTATGCGCAGCCGCGACGAACGGTTTAACTGGCAAAAAATGAGCGATGCCGAGAAACAAAATGTACTGCGGCTTTGTCGCCAGCGTTTCTTGCGTAAAATACGCGCAAATAAGCCTCTCCCATCGGAAGATCCTCAACAACCTTCACTCTTTTAAACGCGGAATTGCGTATACTCAACCTCATTATTCTCTATGAGGAATCTGTTATGGTTCAGCGTGTCACCATCGCTCCACAAGGCCCGGAATTTTCGCGTTTTGTCATGGGTTACTGGCGTTTGATGGACTGGAATATGTCCGCGCGTCAGTTAGTGAGTTTTATCGAAGAACATCTGGATTTGGGCGTCACCACCGTTGACCATGCGGACATTTATGGCGGTTATCAGTGCGAAGCGGCGTTTGGCGAGGCGCTAACGCTGGCGCCGCATTTGCGGGAAAAACTGCAAATCGTTACCAAATGCGGTATTGCGACCACCGCCAGAGCGGAAAATAGGCTCGGTCATTATATTACCGATCGCCGCCATATTATTCTGAGCGCCGAACAGTCATTAAAAAATCTGGCGACAGATTATCTGGATATGTTGTTAATTCACCGTCCCGATCCGTTAATGGATGCGGATGACGTCGCCGAGGCGTTTCAACATCTGCATCAAAGCGGCAAAGTGCGCCATTTTGGCGTTTCTAATTTTACGCCAGCGCAATTTACGTTGCTGCAATCGCGCCTGCCGTTCACCCTGGCGACCAACCAGGTGGAGATCTCGCCGGTTCACCAGCCTTTGTTGCTGGACGGCACATTAGATCAATTACAGCAACTGCGTATTCGTCCGATGGCCTGGTCATGTCTTGGCGGCGGTCGGCTGTTTAATGATGAGGCTTATCAGCCGTTGCGCCAGGAACTTTCCGTTATCGCGCAAGAACTCAACGCCAGTTCTATTGAACAGGTGGTCTATGCCTGGATTTTACGTTTGCCGTCGCAGCCGCTGCCGATTATTGGCTCGGGTAAAATCGAACGCGTACGCGCCGCACTAGAAGCGGAAACGCTGTCATTGTCGCGTCAACAGTGGTTCCGAATCCGCAAGGCGGCACTGGGTTATGACGTGCCGTAATCGCCAACTCGTTGACTTTCCGTTCATGTTTTCGCCAGTGGTTTACACTTAACAGGCGACCACATGTAACGGAGGTTTTATGAAGCGATTAAGTTTAGCGATGGTGACGCTGTTGGCCTGTGCGGGTGCGCAGGCCAACAGCGAGAAAGTAGAGATGAACCTGGTGACGGCGCAAGGCGTAGGACAGTCTATCGGCACCGTCGTCATCGATGAAACCGAAGGTGGCTTAAAATTTACCCCACACCTTAAAGCGTTGCCGCCGGGCGAGCATGGTTTTCACATTCATGCCAACGGTAGCTGCCAGCCCGCGATTAAAGACGGCAAAGCGGTTGCCGCAGAAGCCGCTGGTGGTCATCTGGACCCACAAAATACCGGCAAGCATGAAGGACCGGAAGGCCAGGGGCATCTGGGCGACCTCCCGGTGTTAGTCGTTAATAATGATGGTATCGCCACCGAACCGGTTACTGCGCCGCGTCTGAAGTCTCTTGATGAAGTGAAAGATAAAGCGCTCATGATCCATGTGGGCGGCGATAACATGTCCGATCAGCCGAAACCGCTCGGCGGCGGCGGAATGCGTTACGCCTGCGGCGTCATTAAATAACCTGGAGCCAGCGTTCCCTGCGCTGGAGCCTGTTCCAGCTGCGACAGCGAACAGTGTAAGCGCCAGATAATCGCCGCCAGCTCATGCGCGGCGGGTTGATGATGATGTGCGAGCGTGTCGCAGATACGCTGTAGTTCCTGTAGCGTGACGGCAAGCGGGCGTTGCTGCACGCCGCGCTCGCTCATCACATCGCGCAGCAGGGATATACAAATATCCCGCACCCGGGAAAGCGGATCGGAACGCGACTCCCAGGCGCGCAGCTGCCACACCACATGCGAGCAGTTCAGCAGTACCACTCCCCAACGTAATAACCACCGGCGCGCCAGCGCATCCTGGCTATTGCTGAGCTGACTGACGTGATGATAGGTCAGCGATTCAAACTCGCTTTCGCTATGGGAAGGGTGACGGCTAAGCTGATCGACGAAATCCCGGCGTAGCGCGCGGATATGGCGGCGGCTTTTTACGGCATCGGAACCGGGGCGCAAAATCGCAAACGCCAGCCAGGAAATCGCGACGCCGACGATCTTGGCGGTATTATCGTTAAGGAAGTCGGCGAAGTCGTACACCGGAGGATTGGTCACGGCGATGAATGAGCCCATAAAGACGATAAGCTGCCCCCACAGTCCCGCCAGCTTAGGCATCTGCAGTTTAAGCAGTTGCATCGTGACGAACAGCGGAAAAAGGAAAAGTAAGAATTGCCACAGATCGGTGATTTGCACCATCAGGCCAAATTTCACCACGAAGCTGAATAAGGACAGCAGCACTAAAGTACGCATCAATAAGGAAAGCGACTTAAACGGCGTGGCGACGATGGAGTAGAGAACGCAACTGATCGCCGCCAGGGTTAATGCCCCAGGCCCGGATTCCCATTGCGCGCCAATACTCCAGGCGCCAATCACCGTGAGCGTGCAAAAGGTACGCACGCCGCTCCAGATGGCCTCTGCGTTATCCGTATGCCGCGCAAGGCCGGGAGTGCGGCGGATATGGATTTGATCCACCGGCGCGCCGCTTTCGATCAGATATAACTGACGGCTGCTGCGCAGATATAAGTGGCAAAAATAGCGTAATCGCTGCCAGAACGCGAGGTGACGATAATCCTGTTCATCCTGCGGGCGTAGCGGCGCAATAATCCGCGCCACGGTGTAGCTGTCCGCGCGCGGTTTTGCCAACTCAGCTAAGAGTTGTTCAATGACTTCGCGGCTGTTTTCCGGCGGCGTCGGCCAGTTTAAAAGCATTCTACGCAGACTGGAGATCACGCTGGTTAGCCGTAATTGCTGGTGTAATAATGCATTTAGCAATGCATTCTGGCGGCGAAAACGGTAGTGACTCCAGAAGGCCTGAATACGCAGCAGGTTCATGGTCAGGATTTGCCCAATCACGCCCTCATGCGCGGAGCGGATAGCGTCGGTAGTCTCCGGCTGCCACAGTAGACTGGCATGTTCCAGCAAGCGCGCATGCATGTTTTTCAACGCGGTGAGCAGGGCAGTGCCATCCGATGTGCTGGGTAGGATCATCATCATCATGCCGCCACAGAGGATGCCGACGATAACTTCACATACACGTGCCTGGGCGATATCCCACAACTGCGTGATTTCTACAATATTAACCATCGGGAACGCGATGATCGCCGCCGTGTAGCCGGACAACTGGAAAGCATAAGCGACATTATTGGTAAAATGCGCGCAGGCCCAGGTACAAAAACCGATCCAGGCGGCCATGCTAAATAAGAACAACCAGGGTTCATTCAGCGTATGGCCGGCAATAATCAACGCGGCGGTCGCGCCGAGTAAACTCCCGGCAATACGCCCCAGACTTTTACTGATTACGCCGCCTACGGTCGGAAAGCTCACCACTGCGGCCGAAGTCATCGCCCAGTAGGGCTCATCCAGATTGAGATAATAAGCGAATGTCAGCGCGAGACACATGGCAATGGTATTGCGCAACGCGTAACGCCACTGGCCGGAGGTCGCTTTAAACCAGGGCGTATTTCGCAGGGCTGGCAGGGAGAGTTTCATTACCGCTGTCCAATGGCTACGCTGCAGGTAGTGCCGGAGACGAGCGTGATATCCTGCGGCAAAGCGTCAAATTCGATACGTACCGGTACGCGTTGCGCCAGACGTACCCACGGTACGTTGGGTTTGATATCGGGCACTAAACCGGAGTCACTTTCCACGCTTTGGTCGTAAATAGCGCGCCCGATACTGCCAACGTGACCCTGTAACTTAACATTGCCACTATACAGTGTTATTAATGCAGGCTCACCTTCGCGGATGTGGCGTAGTTTGGTTTCTTCGAAATATCCCATTACATAAAATGAATGGCTATCTACCAGGGCGAAAAGTGGCTTACCGGTACTGGCATAATCACCGGTACGCGTGGAAAGGTTGGTCACCCAGCCGGATACCGGCGCTTTTACTTCCGTCTGGCTAAGCTGCCACTGCGCCTGTTTTAACGTTGCCAGTGCGACATCTACGCTGGCCTGCATCGCTTTAACATTCAGATTGGCGCTATCCAGATCTTCAGCAGAGATGTAGTTACGCGATAAATGTCGACGTCGATCGGCTTCATTATTCGCTTTTGCCAGATCGGACTGCGCTTTGGCCAACTGCGCCTGCGCGTTAAGTTCTGCAATATGGAAGGGCGTTTTATCAATGACAAAGAGAACGTCCCCGGCGTTGACGAACTGATTATCTTTGATATTGAGTTGGGTAATGCTGCCAGAAACCTGCGGCGTTACGCTGACCTGTTCCGCGCGGATTTTACCATCGCGCGTCCACGGTGACTGCATATAGTAATTCCATAACCACCACGCGGCCAGAACGGCGACAACGGCGACAATGAGAGTAGAAAAATATTTTATTGTTTTTAACGACATATTTACCACGCGATCAGTAAAACGAGGCCCAGACATACGCAAAGCGTAAAGAGGGAGAGATCCATTAACAGGGGATGCCAGATTTCATCAGAGTATATCCGGTCACGCAGGAGTCGGTGAATAAACAACCAGATAACGAACCCAAGCGCAAAGGCTTTAAAGAATGGCGGAAAGTAAACAGATGCTCCCAACATGAGATCTTGTAAGGGCAATCCTGTGGCGTTGAGTATACACTTCACAAGCAATGTTCCTTTGCGTCAGACATCGATACTTTAGTTTTAGCCAAAACTGAAGCTACAGGTGCCAGGTGCGCACTATGTCTGAAAAAATGTCTATTGGTAAGCAAATTTAGCAATACATTTGTTTTGAGAATACAAATACTGCACACTATTCTAAAATCAGCATAATAACTTAGCAAGCTAATTATAAGGAGATGAAATTGGAATCGCCACTAGGTTCTGATCTGGCACGGTTGGTGCGCATTTGGCGTGCTCTGATTGACCATCGCCTCAAGCCTCTGGAATTGACGCAGACACATTGGGTCACGTTGCACAATATTCATCAATTGCCGCCTGACCAGTCGCAGATTCAATTGGCTAAAGCGATAGGCATTGAGCAGCCATCGCTGGTACGCACGTTGGATCAACTTGAAGATAAGGGGCTAATTTCGCGGCAAACCTGCGCCAGCGATCGTCGCGCTAAGCGGATTAAACTGACCGAAAAAGCGGAGCCGCTGATCGCTGAGATGGAAGAGGTCATTCATAAAACGCGCGGTGAAATTTTGGCTGGGATTTCTTCAGAGGAGATTGAGCTTCTGATTAAACTTGTCGCTAAACTTGAACACAACATTATGGAATTGCACTCTCACGATTGAGGTGCAGGGGCATACGTGTGGCCATGTGACCACACGTAAAGCCTGGTTTAGCGTGGAGAGACAGTAACCTGGCTGCCATTGCTGGCCAGCACGACACGCTGACCTGCCGAGAAACGCGTATTTCCTTGTTTCTGCACAACCATAATGGTGTTGCCATCGTCTTTACGAATTTCCAGTTCCACACCCTGGGTTTTATTCATTGCGCTCTGGACGCCCTGGCCCGCTACGCCGCCAGCCACCGCGCCTGCCGCGGTCGCCAGTGAACGACCCGTACCACCGCCGATAGTGTTGCCGAGGAATCCGCCCAACACCGCGCCGCCGATAGCGCCAATCACGTTAGAATCATCACCGCCCTGAATTTGAACCGGACGAACGTTAACGATAGTACCGTACGTTACATTCTGAACTTGTTTAGCCTCGGATGCGGTATAAACATCACCCGAAAGGCTATCATTGTTAACACACCCAGCTAAGGATAACCCCATCAGTGAAACGGCCAGTACACGTTTAATCATTTACCCATCTCCTGTTCTTCACGAAACGCTATTTCAGCATCCCTATAGCTAAATTATATGGCATTTATGCAGTTAAGGTCATATCTTCTGCCGAAAGAATGTAAAAATCATAATCAGAAGTTAATTAACTAATCTTAAACGAAGTGGGAAGCAAGAAAAGATAGGTTATTGATATCCGTGGACGGCACGGCAAAAAACGTGACGCGGGCATCGCATTGCAAAATACGTTATGCCGAGTGTTAAGGCTTAACCCAGCTTAATAAGGAAGAGGTATGAAATCGGGCCGTTTTATTGGCGTTATGTCCGGGACCAGCCTTGATGGCGTGGATGTTGTACTGGCGGCAATTGATGAAACCATGGTTGCGCAACAGGCAAGTCTCACCTGGCCCATTCCCGTTCATCTGAAAAAAGGCATTCTCGATATTTGCCAGGGACAACCGCTTACGCTCTCGCAACTCGGCCAGCTGGATACCCAGTTAGGCCGGCTTTTTGCACAGGCGGTTAATGCGCTGTTAGCGCAACAACGTTTGCAGCCGCGGGATATCGTCGCCATTGGTTGTCATGGGCAAACGGTCTGGCATGAGCCGACCGGCGAGGCCCCGCATACGCTGCAAATTGGCGATAATAATCACATCGTCGCCCATACGGGGATTACAGTGGTCGGCGATTTTCGGCGGCGGGATATTGCGCTGGGCGGACAAGGCGCGCCGCTGGTGCCCGCTTTCCATCACGCGCTGTTGGGACATCCGACGGAAAAACGTATGGTCCTGAATATCGGCGGCATCGCCAATTTATCTCTGCTTTTCCCCGGACAGGCGGTGCGCGGGTACGACACGGGGCCGGGTAATATGTTGATGGATGCGTGGATTTGGCGACAATGCGCGCAGCCCTACGACAAAGACGCGGCATGGGCGAAAGAAGGTCAGGTTATTCTTCCATTGCTGCAAAAGATGTTGCGCGATCCGTACTTTGCTGCGTCGGCGCCCAAAAGTACAGGACGCGAATATTTCAACTATGGCTGGTTAGAGCGTCATCTTACGGCTTTCCCTGGCGCAGACGCGCGCGATGTACAGGCCACGCTGGCGGAGCTGACGGCGGTCTCCATCGCCCAACAGGTGCTGCTCAATGGCGGCTGCGAGCGGCTGATGGTTTGTGGCGGCGGAAGCCGGAATCCGTTAGTGATGGCCCGTCTGGCGGCGCTGTTGCCCGGTATCGAGGTTTCGACCACCGATAAGGCGGGGATCAGCGGCGATGATATGGAAGCGCTGGCCTTTGCCTGGCTTGCCTGGCGAACGCTCGCGGGCCTGCCGGGAAATTTACCTTCCGTGACGGGGGCTACAGAAGCCAGTGTTTTAGGCGCTATTTACCCGGCTAACCCAATAACTCAGAGTTAACTGAATTTTTCCCGGACCCTATATCGGTAAACTAGCAAGGTCAGGAAGGGGCGTTTGCCCTTCCAGAAGCAGGAGAGCTTTCGGGATATGCCTATGAAAAAGATCGCAATAATGTGTTTACCTGTGCTGCTGACCGGCTGTAGCGTTTATCAACAATTTGTTGAACGTATGCAAACGGATACGCTGGAATACCAGTGTGATGAGAAGCCGCTTACCGTTAAAGTCAATAACCCGCGTGAAGAGGTCAGTTTTGTCTATGACAATAAGCTGCTGACCCTGAAGCAAGGAATCTCGGCCTCGGGCGCGCGTTATACCGACGGGATTTATGTTTTCTGGTCGCAAGGCGAGAGCGCCACGGTCTATAAACGAGACAGAATTGTGCTTAATAACTGTCAGTTACAAAATCCGAAGCGTTGAGATTTTCAGTATGGGGGCGCACAATAGCGCCACCCACTGATTATTTCTGATCAACGCCATGTCTGATAACGACCAATTGCAGCAGATCGCGCATCTGCGCCGTGAATACACGAAAGGCGGCTTGCGTCGCCGCGATTTACCCGCTGAACCGTTAACCTTATTTGAGCGCTGGCTTGGGCAAGCGTGCGACGCCAGACTGGCCGATCCGACGGCAATGGTCGTGGCGACCGTAGATGACAAGGGGCAACCGTACCAGCGTATTGTGTTGCTCAAGCATTATGATGAAAAAGGCCTGGTCTTTTATACCAACCTGGGAAGCCGCAAGGCGCATCAAATTGAGCACAATCCGCGTATCAGTCTGTTATTTCCCTGGCATATGCTTGAACGCCAGGTGATGGTGACAGGCAAAGCCGAGCGTCTCTCCACACTTGAGGTGGTGAGGTATTTCCACAGCCGTCCGCGCGACAGCCAGATCGGCGCATGGGTCTCTAAACAATCCAGCCGCATTTCCGCGCGCGGTATCCTCGAAAGCAAATTCCTGGAGCTCAAGCAGAAGTTTCAACAGGGCGAAGTGCCGCTACCCAGCTTCTGGGGCGGTTTTCGCGTGAGTATTGAACAGATGGAGTTCTGGCAGGGCGGCGAACATCGTCTGCACGATCGCTTTTTATACCAACGCGACGACGGCGCATGGAAAATCGACCGTCTTGCGCCCTAAAGATGCAAAAATCTTGTTTTAAGCACTGGTGCGGATGAATCCGCCGTTTTATGCTATGTCTCTTTCGCGTCTGGCGAAAAGTCGTGTACCGGCAAAGGTGCAGTCGTTTTATACATGGAGATTTTGATGGCAAGCAGTAACTTGATTAAACAATTGCAAGAGCGGGGGCTGGTAGCCCAGGTGACGGACGAAGACGCGTTGGCAGAGCGACTGGCGCAAGGCCCGATCGCGCTCTATTGCGGCTTCGATCCTACCGCTGACAGCTTGCATTTGGGGCATCTGGTTCCATTGTTATGCCTGAAACGCTTCCAGCAGGCAGGGCACAAACCTGTTGCGCTGGTAGGCGGCGCGACCGGTCTGATTGGCGACCCGAGCTTTAAAGCCGCCGAGCGTAAACTGAACACTGAAGAGACCGTTCAGGAGTGGGTGGCGAAAATTCGTAAACAGGTTGCCCCATTCCTGGACTTTGATTGCGGCGAAAACTCCGCCATCGCGGCCAATAACTATGACTGGTTCGGCAGCATGAATGTGCTGACTTTCCTGCGCGATATCGGTAAACATTTTTCCGTTAATCAGATGATCAACAAAGAAGCGGTGAAGCAGCGTCTGAACCGTGACGATCAGGGTATCTCTTTCACGGAGTTCTCTTATAACCTGCTACAGGGGTACGACTTCGCTTGTCTGAATAAACTGCACGGCGTTGCCTTACAGATTGGCGGTTCTGACCAGTGGGGGAACATCACTTCCGGTATCGACCTGACCCGTCGCCTGCACCAGAATCAGGTATTTGGTTTGACCGTTCCACTGATCACCAAAGCTGACGGCACGAAATTCGGTAAAACCGAAGGCGGCGCTGTCTGGCTGGATCCGAAGAAAACCAGTCCGTACAAATTCTACCAGTTCTGGATTAACACCGCAGATGCCGATGTTTATCGCTTCCTGAAATTCTTCACTTTTATGGACATTGAAGAGATCAATGCCCTGGAAGAAGAAGATAAAAACAGCGGTAAAGCGCCGCGCGCGCAGTATGTGCTGGCCGAGCAGGTGACGCGCCTGGTTCATGGTGAAGAGGGGCTGGTTGCGGCGAAACGGATCACCGAATGCCTGTTCAGCGGTTCACTGAGCGCGCTGAGCGAAGCTGACTTTGAGCAGTTGGCGCAGGACGGCGTACCGATGGTTGAAATGGAAAAAGGCGCCGACCTGATGCAGGCGCTGGTAGACGCCGAACTCCAGCCGTCGCGTGGTCAGGCGCGTAAGACTATCGCCTCCAACGCTGTCACTATCAATGGTGAAAAACAATCCGATCCTGAATACATCTTTAACGATGAGGACCGTCTGTTTGGCCGCTATACCTTATTACGTCGCGGCAAAAAGAACTATTGTCTGATTTGCTGGAAATAAGGCATTAAGTAACAGGGAGTGAGAAATCACTCCCTTATTTTTGATGTTCAGGTAAAAAAATGAAGAATATCCTCGCTATCCAGTCCCATGTTGTTTTCGGACATGCGGGCAACAGCGCCGCCGAATTTCCCATGCGCCGTCTTGGCGCGAATGTTTGGCCGCTGAATACCGTTCAGTTTTCTAACCACACGCAATATGGTAAATGGACCGGCTGTGTTATGCCGCCCAGCCATCTGACTGAGATTGTCCAGGGGATTGCGGACATTGGCCAGTTAGCGCACTGCGACGCCGTACTTAGCGGTTACCTGGGATCTGCCGAGCAGGGAGAACACATTCTCGGTATTGTGCGCCAGGTTAAAGCGGCAAATCCGCAGGCAAAATATTTCTGCGATCCCGTGATGGGGCATCCGGAAAAGGGCTGTATCGTGGCGCCTGGCGTCGCAGAGTTCCATGTGCGTTATGCGCTACCCGCCAGCGATATTATCGCGCCTAACCTGATTGAACTGGAAATTCTCAGCAAACATAGCGTGAATAATGTGAATGACGCCGTGCAGGCGGCGCGTGAACTGATTGCTCAGGGGCCAGAAATTGTACTGGTAAAACATCTCGCCCGCGCCGGTTACAGTTCAGAGCGCTTTGAAATGCTGCTGGTGACAGCGCAGGAAGCCTGGCATATTAGCCGTCCGCTGGTGGATTTCGGCTCACGTCAGCCGGTTGGCGTTGGCGATGTCACCAGTGGTTTATTGCTGGTCAAACTTTTGCAGGGCGCGACGTTGCAGCAGGCGCTGGAGCACGTTACGGCGGCAGTCTATGAGATTATGATCGCCACCAAAACGATGCAGGAGTACGAACTGCAGGTCGTGGCGGCCCAGGACAGGATCGCTAACCCTGAACATTACTTCAGCGCAACGCGGCTGTAATTATTGCTGCTAAAAAGAGGCCGGATGGCGGTACAGCGAGCTATCCGGCAACATGACATTAATTCAGTCCTTCCGCTTTAAGCGCTGCCGCAACGGTCGGTCTTTTTGCGACACGCTGCATATAACTTTCAATATGCGTCAACCCGTCCATATTCAGTTTTACGCCATAGGCCCAACGCAATACGGTAAACAGATAAGCGTCTGCGATGGTAAAACGCTGGCCGCAAATCCACTGGTCGTCTGAAAGCGACTCATCCACATACTGCAATTTCTTTTCCAGACCGGCGCGAACGGCGGGTTTGAGTGTTTCCGGCGTGTCAGGGCGGAACAGCGGGGTAAAGCCTTTATGCAGTTCCGTTGCAATATAGTTGAGCCATTCCAGCGTATGATAGCGAGCAAGACTACTTACCGGCGCCAGAAGCTGGCGGTCGGGAACGCTGTCGGCGAGGTACTGCATAATGGCGACGCCTTCAGTCAACAGTGTGCCGTCATCCAGCAGCAGAGCCGGAACCTGTCCTTTAGGGTTGACTGCCAGGTAATCATCACCGTTTTCCAGGCGTTTTTTTGCGAGATCGACGCCATCAAGCGTAAAGTCTTTGCCAATTTCGCGCAGGGTAATATGGGAAGCAAGAGAGCAGGCACCCGGTTTGTAGAACAGTTTCATCGGTAACTCCTTTTTGCTGAGGTTTAAAGTATGGTAGTGCGGGGACGAGCAAAAAAAAAGCCGCTAACGCACAGTTAGCGGCCTGAATGTTGTTTCCCGGAAAATTAAACTGTAGCGGCTTTAGAGCCTTTTTCAGCGGTATCATCGTCCTGGGTCATACGGTTCAGCTTAGGCGCTGTCAGCAGCATCAGGACGGCGATAACGGCGGTTGCTATGCCAATCTGCATAAATACGCGACCATAGACTTCCAGGGACATCAGTGGGTCAGTCACGTCGCTCGGCACAGCCATCAGGTTGGCGACATAACCGCCGATGATGTTAGCGCCTGCCGTTGTCAGGAACCAGCTACCCATGATGAAACCCATCAGACGCTGCGGAACCAACTGTGCGACCATTGCCAGTCCCAGACCGGAGATCATCAGCTCACCGATACTTTGCAGGCCGTAGCTTGCGATCAGCCAGTTTACGGATACGATGCCGGCATCGTTCGCAAATTTGGCGCCCAGCGGCAGAATCAGGAACGCGCCGGAACACAGCACCATACCAATGGCGAATTTCATCGGCATCGGCAGCGTATCGCCCATCCTGTTATAGATAGCGGCCAGAATCGGGCTGCCGATAATGATCCAGAATGGGTTCAGCGCCTGATACTGTTCCGGTTCGAACGCGATACCGAGAATAGAGTGCTCGACGTTACGAATGGCAAAGAAGTTCAGCGACGTCGGCATCTGGCTGTACAGTACGAAGAAGATAATCGCCTGCAGCATCAAAATAAAGGCGACGATCATTTTACGGCGAGCCGCGCCGTGCATGGAAAACGCTTCTTTACCGAAGATAATGACGATGCCAAGAGCGATTACGCCCAGCACCATACGCGCGATATCCTGGTTGTGCAGCAGCCAGGTGGCGACCGCAATCAGAACGACAATACCGACGATTGTCAGCAGCAGATTACGGAAGTTGATCGGTTCAAAGTCGGGTTTGGAACCGTAGCTTTTCACCCAGCGCTGGCAGAAAGCAAAGTTAACGACGGTTATCAGCATACCGACGACGCTAAGCGCAAACGCGGTGCTCCAGCCATAACGCGCCGCCAGCCACGGCGTCGCCAGCATAGAGAAGAAGGAGCCGATGTTGACGGACATATAATACATCGTAAATGCGCCGTCGAGACGCGGATCGTCCTTCGCGTAACAGGTAGACAGCAGGGAAGACGGGTTAGCTTTAAACAGACCGTTACCCACAGCGATAGCCGCCATGCCCATATAGACGATGCCAGCGTCATGACCAGACCATGCGACCAGCGCATAACCGATAGCCAGCACCACGGCACCCAGCATAATAACGCGTTTGGTGCCCAGAATTTTATCACCTAACCAACCGCCAATGGCGACCAGGCCGTACACCAGCGCACTGAAGGAAGAGAAAAGGGTGATGGAATCCGCTTCTGACATACCCAGTTGTTTTACCAGGTAGACGGCCATAATGCCTTGCAGGCCGTAATAACCAAAACGCTCCCATAACTCTATTGAGAAGATGAGATAGAACGCCTTCGGTTGTTTGAAAGCGTTCAAACTGACGCTTTCAGTTGGTTTTTTGTTTGCAGTAGACACTTTTACCTCTTTTTTACGCCCCGTATTAACAGGGATTGTCTGGCGCGTGATGAGTCAGACTCATCCGTCCGATTGTTATATTGGAGGGGAAACGGCAGGTAATGTTCACTATCTTTCCTCTCCAGACAAGAGCTTTGTAATAATCTGTTACATATAACTCTTCTGGTTGAATCGTCCGATGTCAGAAATGTTATCCAGCGTTAAATTTCTTCATTTGAAGAATGGCAGATTTTTACACTGCAAAAAGGCCATTAGTTTGGGTGAAAGGCGATATCTTCTGCTATTTAAGGTGAAAAGCAGTGATATAGGCCATTATCTGAAAAAATGGCAGAGTAATGTTTTGTAGTGAAAACGGGGCGTCAGTCTATCCGGTTGTAAATGTAACCTTAGATGTCATTAAATTTCACATGAAGTTATCAAAGTGATCCTGATCACGGATAGATAGAATTTTTTGCGATTAAAAAAATGATTAACCTGACGTGGAGTGAAAACGAAAGCACATTACATCAGAAAAAGGACAAAGACTGGAATGATTGATGGCTAAAATAGATCCAGGCCGAAGGTGGGAGCGCGCTGGCGTGACGGACGCACTCCGACCATATCAAATATCGACTTTTTCTTTGTATTCGCAAAGATCTTCAATGAGGCAGGAGCCGCAGCGGGGTTTTCGGGCGATACAGGTATAGCGGCCATGCAAAATTAACCAGTGATGGCAGTCCACTTTGAACTCATTCGGCACCACTTTCAGCAACTTCTCTTCTACCTGCTCGACATTTTTACCCGGCGCGAACTGTGTTCGGTTGCATACACGAAATATATGCGTATCAACGGCGATGGTCGGCCAGCCGAAGGCGGTATTTAGTACTACGTTAGCGGTTTTACGCCCCACGCCGGGAAGCGCTTCCAGCGCCGCCCGATCCTCCGGCACTTCGCCATTATGCTTGTCCAGTAAAATACGGCAGGTCTTAATCACGTTTTCCGCTTTACTGTTAAATAAACCGATGGTTTTGATATAGGATTTCACGCCTTCTACGCCCAGTTCCAGCATCGCGGCTGGCGTATTGGCGACCGGGTAAAGTTTGGCGGTAGCCTTGTTCACGCTGACGTCGGTTGCCTGCGCGGAAAGCAACACGGCAATCAGCAACTCAAACGGCGACGTGAAATTGAGTTCCGTTGTGGGGTGCGGATTGTTGTCGCGCAGGCGCGTCAGAATTTCCAGCCTTTTTGCTTTGTTCATCAGACTTTCCCTGTTTCACCTGCCGGAACTGCGGAAGGCGCGGTTTCGGCGCGGCGTTTCTTCATTTTTTCATCAATAAGATATTTTACCGCCAGCATGAGTCCCAGGCCGATAAACGCGCCTGGCGGCAGCATCGCCAGCAGGAAAGGCGAGTCGGTGTGAAATATCTCGACCCGTAATACTTTTGCCCAGCCTCCCAGCAGGCTATCCGCGCCATCGAAAAGCGTACCATTCCCGAGGATCTCGCGCAGCGAACCCAGCACGAACATCGCGCCTGTCGCGCCCATGCCGATGGAAAAACCGTCCAACGCGGAAAGCCACGGTCCTTTTTTCGCGGCAAACGCTTCGGCGCGACCGACAACAATGCAGTTCGTTACAATCAGCGGAATAAAAATCCCTAAAGACTGATACAAACCGAACGCATACGCATTGATCAGCATCTGTACTGCGCTTACCACCGAAGCAATGATCATAACGTAAATCGGGATACGGATTTCTGCCGGCGTCCAGCGACGTAGTGCGGACACCGTAAGGTTGGTCAGCGTTAATACCAGCGTTGTGGCCAGACCCAGCCCCAGAGCGTTGGTTGCCGTAGACGTCACCGCCAGTAAAGGGCACAGGCCAAGTAGCTGCACCAGAGCAGAGTTATTTTTCCATAACCCCTGAACAACAATGTCTTTTATTTCGCTCATGGTTATTCTCCACAGGCGGTTAAATGGGGGAGCTGAGCGGGCAGTGATTCGGCGTACAGCCCGGCGCGTTTAACCGCATTCACTACGGCACGCGGCGTTATTGTCGCCCCGGTAAATTGATCAAAATCACCGCCATCTTTTTTCACCGCCCAGTGCGTATCATTTTCACCGCTGATGGTTTTACCGCTAAAGTGGGTAATCCAGTCAGACAAACGGCGCTCAATTTTATCACCTAACCCTGGCGTCTCATGATGTTCCGTCACACGCGTCCCCAGGACGGTACCGTTGAAATCTGCGCCAACAATAAGCTGGATAGCGCCGGAATAGCCATCTGGGGCGGTGGCCTCAATGATGGCCGCTACGGGTTTATCATCCTTGCGAGCGATAAAAACACGGTGTGTGCCTTTGCCGAGGGCGGGCGCATCGACCAGATAACAGCTCTCTTGCAGATTATTATTGTAACGATCTGGCGGCAATACCTGATCGAACAGGGCATGCTGTTGTTGCAGCGCTTGTTCGTGGATGGTTGATTTTGTCATCTGATTAATCACCGCGGTCAATCCCGTAGAACCTGCGGCAAAAAGCGCCAGCGTAATACCGTGTTTACGAATCGTTTTCAGCATGGTTTATCCTTTGCGATGTCCATAGACGCGGGGGCGCGTGTAGTAGTCGATCAGAGGAACCGTGATATTCGCCAACAGGACAGCAAAAGCAACGCCGTCCGGATAGCCGCCGAAGCTACGAATCAGCCACACTAATACCCCAGCCAGCGCGCCGAAAATTAAACGTCCACGGTTGGTCGTGGAGGCGGTAACCGGATCCGTCAAGATAAAAAATGCGCCCAGCATGGTGGCGCCTGACAGCAGATGAAGCTGCGGCGAGGCCAGCGTAGCGGGCGAGAAAAGCCAACCTAACGCGGCGCATAGCGCCAGCGTCAGCAGAAAACTGACCGGGATATGCCAGCGGATGGCTTTTTGCCACAGCAGGAATACGCCGCCGACAAGCCAGGCGAGGTTAACCCACTGCCAGCCCACGCCAGCCAGCGCGCCGCTGTATATCGGGTACTGCATGATTTGCTCAACGGAGTGCCCGGCGCGCAAGGACGTTTTAAACGTATCCAGCGGCGTCGCCTGGCTGATACCGTCAATACCGATACGTAGCAGCGTCATATCGCCGCCGCTGGCGGTATGCCCGGTAAAAATCATCCGCAACGTGTCCAGCATATCGGGCGTTGTTGCGGCTATTTCATAAGGCGGCAACCAGCTTGTCATTTGCACCGGAAAGGAAATTAATAGCACCACGTAGCCGATCATGGCCGGATTAAAGGGGTTTTGTCCCAGCCCGCCATATAACTGTTTAGCGATAATAATGGCGAATCCGGTTCCCAGTACGACCATCCACCAGGGCGCGAGCGGAGGGATGCTGACCGCCAGCAAAAGCCCCGTCAACAACGCGGAATAATCCTGCAGGTGACTGGCGACCGATTGTTTGCGCAGCCTGAGGACAATGGCTTCCGCGACGAGCGCTGTGATGGCTGCCAGAACGATCTGGAAAAGCGTTCCCCAACCAAAAAACCACGTCTGCGCGGCAATCCCCGGCAGAGCGGCGATTACTACCAGCAACATGATTCGCGATGTCTGGCGCTGGTTATGGGTATAAGGCGAGCTTGCGATTCTGAATACCATTTAGTCCTCGTTAACAACCTGCTGCTGTGCTGCTTTTTTTGCCTGAACGCGGGCGATAGCCGCAGCAACCGCGGCTTTACGCGGGTCGGCCGGTTCGGCAGGTTCGCTTCCGGTCTGCTGCTCCTGCTTACGGGCTTTGGCGCGGGCGATAGCCGCTTCCACCGCGGCTTTGCGCGGGTCTACCGGTTCGGCAGGTTCGCTTCCGGTCTGCTGCTCCTGCTTGCGGGCTTTGGCGCGGGCGATAGCCGCTTCCACCGCGGCTTTGCGCGGGTCGACCGCTTCGGCAGGTTCGCCTCCGGCCTGCTGCTCCTGCTTGCGGGCTTTGGCGCGGGCGATGGCCGCCTCCACCGCGGCTTTGCGCGGGTCGACCGCTTCGGCAGGTTCGCTTCCGGCCTGCTGCTCCTGTTTGCGGGCTTTGGCGCGGGCGATGGCCGCCTCCACCGCGGCTTTGCGCGGATCGACCGGTTCGGCAGGTTCGCTTCCGGCCTGCTGCTCCTGTTTGCGGGCTTTGGCGCGAGCGATAGCCGCCTCCACTGCGGCTTTACGCGGGTCGCCGCCGGATATCGCGCTGTCAGCCACCGGATGAGCGGCTTGTTTAGCGCGCGCTTGCGCTTTACGCGCTTCACGGGCCGCGATGACGGCGCTATTGTCTGGCAGACTACCCGCCTGAATAACCACCGGTTGCGTGGCCTGCGCCTGTTTCTCTTTTACCCGCGCCAGCGCAGCGGCAATGGCATCCTGATCTTTTGCCGCTGGTTGTACCGCTGCGCTCTTATGACGTGCAAGGCGGGCGGCTTTTTCGCGCTCCAGTCTTGCCTGACGAGCCTCAAAACGTGCTTTGGCTTCGGCGGCGCGTTTTTCTTCAAGCCTGATCGCATTAATCTCCGCTTTTTCCTGACGGAAATATTGGACGAGCGGAATATTACTCGGGCAGACCCAGGCGCAGGCGCCGCATTCTATACAATCAGCAATATGGTGAGCGGTAGCCTTGTCATGCTGCTGCCCTTTGCTGAACCAATAAAGCTGCTGCGGTAAAAGGTCGGCAGGGCAGGCGTCAGCGCAAGCGCTGCAACGAATACAGCTTTTCTCTTCCTGAGGCGCTCCCATTTCAGTCACGGATGGCGCCAGCAGGCAGTTGGTGATTTTTACGACCGGTACGTCAAGCCAGGGAAGGGTGAATCCCATCAACGGGCCGCCCATGATGACCATCTGGTCAGCAGAAGGGCAGAACCCGGCATCGTTAAGCAAATGACGAACGGGAGTGCCGAGCCGCGCCCAGACGTTACCCGGACGGCTTACCGCTTCACCCGTTAAGGTGACGACGCGTTCTGTGATCGGTTCGCCGTCAACCACGGCGCGTTTAACGGCATAAGCCGTACCGACGTTTTGCATCAGCACGCCAATATCAGAGGATCGCCCGCCGTGGGGAACCTGTTTTCCCGTCAGTATTTGGGTGAGCTGTTTTGCGCCGCCGGAAGGGTATTTGGTTGGGATCACACGTAACGAAATATCGTGGGCGTCAGCCAGTACGGCGCGCAGCATGGAAATAGCCTGCGGTTTGTTATCTTCAATGCCGATTAATACCTCACGCGGTTGCAGAATATGCGCCAGGATGCGAATACCTTCCACAATCTGCGCGGCGCAGTCCTGCATCAAACGATCGTCCGCCGTAATGTAAGGTTCGCACTCTGCGGCATTGATAATAAGCGTGGTGATTTTATCGCCGCCGCCCTGCAATTTAACGCCGGTGGGAAACCCTGCGCCGCCAAGCCCGGCAACGCCATACTGATGAATGCGTTCAATGAGCGCTTCACGGCTGTGGGCGCGGTAATCAGACCAGCCCTCGCGTTCAATCCAGCGGTCCTCGCCGTCGGCATCAATGATGACGCTTAACTCCGCCAGCGCCGAAGGATGTGCCGTCGAGTGGGGGGCAATAGCGATAACCGTCCCGGAGGTGGGCGCGTGTACCGGCAGCATTCTCCCACGTCCACGGGTCAGCGCCTGGCCGCGTAGCACGCGATCGCCGACGCTAACGCACAGCTCGCCCTCAGCGCCAATGTGCTGTTTTAAAGGGATAACAAAGCGCGGCGCTAAAGGCACCTGGCGCAGCGGCGTGCCGTTTGACTGGGTCTTCATTTCGGGCGGATGAATACCACCGTCGAAATCCCAGATTTTATCTTTTCTGAAAGCGGAAAATAGTTTAAGCATGTTGTTCCACGGGAATGATGCGAACGGGAATGGTGTTCAAATCCCATTTCCAACTGTCGGGCGTCTCATTCACCGGACGTAATTCGATGCAGTGCGTCGGACACGGATCGACGCACAGATTACAGCCAGTACAGAGATCGCTCATGACCGTGTGCATGGCGCGCGTTGCGCCAACGATGGCGTCAACCGGGCAGGCCTGAATGCATTTTGTGCAGCCAATGCAGTTATTTTCATCAATAACTGCCAGCATACGTACTGGCGCAGCCTGCTGTTCTTCACCATCGCATGGTTGCGGCTCTACGTTTAGCAACTCTGCCATTTTCAGCATGACGGCTTCGCCGCCGGGCGCGCAACGATTGATTTTCTCGCCCTGGAGGCCCACGGCTTCGGCGTAGGGGCGACAGCCGGGATAGCCGCACTGACCACACTGGCTCTGCGGCAAAATCGCATCGATTTTTTCAACAACCGGATCATCTTCAACCGCGAATCGGCGGGAGGCATAACCCAGAATGGCGCCGAACACCAGGCCCAGAAGGGTCAGGGCGCCAACGGCAATCCAGATAGTATTCATTACAACTTCACCAAACCACTAAAGCCCATAAAGGCCAAAGACATTAACCCTGCGGTAATCAATGCTATCGCGTTACCACGAAAAGGGGCGGGCACATCCGCCACGGCAAGGCGTTCGCGGATGGCGGCAAACAGAACCATCACTAATGAAAAACCGACGGCGGCGGAAAATCCGTACAGCGCCGACTGAAGAAAGTGATGACCGAGATTAATATTCAGTAACGCTACGCCCAGAACCGCACAGTTAGTGGTAATCAGTGGTAAGAAGATGCCTAACAAGCGGTATAACGCCGGGCTGGTTTTCCGCACAACCATTTCGGTAAATTGCACGACCACAGCAATGACGAGGATAAAGGCCAGCGTCCGCAGATAAATCAGATCCAGCGGAATAAGTATCCAGGTGTCGATAAGCCAGGCGCATATCGACGCCAGCGTCATGACAAAGGTCGTCGCGAGGCCCATCCCCATGGCGGTTTCCAGTTTTTTGGATACGCCCATAAAGGGACAAAGGCCCAGGAATTTGACCAGTACAAAGTTATTGACCAGTACAGTTCCGACAAAGAGCAGCAGGTAATCAGTCATGTTTCGGCCTGAAATAAAAAAGCCGCCTATTATCTGTCAAACTACCACAGGCGACAACAGGTTAACTGTAGGGTTATTACGGATTAACAAACGTTGTTTTGACGCGCGCTGAACGTTTGAGATAAGGCACAATGAGCGCCGTCGCCAACAGTGGGAAGAGTAACTGACGCACGGCAAAGGCATCTGAGACGGGCGAAAAGGCAAATGCTTTAACCGCCAGTAACACCGACACCAGCAGCCAGATAATGTAATGCTTCGGCACGCAGCGTCTGCGCTTGAAGAATGCGATCGTCAACCACAGGGTATAGTACCACATGGCGATAGCGGTAATAAATGAAATGCCCCATAGCAGTAAATTACCGGTTTCCTGTCCGCTAAGCGTCTTGAACGTTTGCGGTGTGGCAAGCGCCATAACGTAGAGTAATAACGCCAGCGAGGCGCTCAACAACGCGACTAACAGCCAGGCTAACGGGCCAAGAAGCCAGCCTCCAATTCGTTGTGGCGGTGTTGTAGTCATATCTTCTCCGGGGTTACGCGCGTTAACGGTCATGCCGCTCATTTTGGGGCAAATATTATAAGGTTTTTGATGTTAAACGCTACTTTCTTTATTGCACATAGCGCCAGACGGATTGCGGAACCTGACCTACATCAAACAGGCGTCCTCCGGAAACCAGTTCGGCACGGCGGTGATCTGCAGCGCGATACATATTAACAATGTCCATGTCATCAGTAAGGGTATAGTTAAGGTGGTCGAACAGTTTTTCCAGACTTTCGAGCGAACTAATTTTGCGGAATTTTAATAGATAATCCTGAACAGTCATATAAAGTTGATCCATATTAAATATAATGCCAACGGAGTAGTCACTGATAAAAAATAAACAAAACCGCACCAGTGAGAGGTCAGGGGTGCAGGTAAAAAGGGAATATTCTTACCGGTAAAGAGTCAGGCGCCACATGGCGCCTGGGGCGAAAGGTTAACGCGCTTTCCTACAACAGGCAATAAACGTCAGACCAGATAGGACATATTTCGTTTTTTTTGCCGGTTTTTGACTTTTCTTTGCACCCCCGGGGCGCCGCTTACCGTACCACGCGAAAATGCCTTTACATTATCTGACGCTTACTTCTTCTGAACGGAAGCCGTGGGCTCTGGTGGTTGGTAATTGTCAATATGGTTGGCAATACCTAAAAGAATGACTGAGATAACGAGAACTATCCACCCAGTTAATTCAATAAGACGATTCATTATTGACGACATTTGCTTTGATTTATCCATAAACACAGGGGGTAAATGTTACTTTCCTGGCGAACGGTCGGCAAGAGGGAGGGAAACGATTTCAGCCTCTGTTCTGTAACAAGTTAATCATTTGATGCTACGTTGATGGTCAGGACGCTATTGCGGCTAATCGCACGATGGTGTGGAATAGCGATATCTAAAACCGGAGGCAGTGAGATGAATGACAAAATCCGCGTTGGGTTAATCGGTTATGGCTACGCCAGTAAAACCTTTCATGCGCCCTTAATTATGGGAACGCCAGGGCTAGAGCTTGCGGCGGTATCCAGCAGCGATGAAACAAAAGTGAAAGCAGATTGGCCGGCGGTTTCCGTGGTCTCTGAGCCCCGACATTTATTTAACGATCCGCATATCGACCTGATCGTGATCCCGACGCCCAACGATACCCATTTCCCGCTGGCGAAAGCTGCGCTGGAAGCCGGTAAGCATGTGGTGGTTGATAAACCCTTTACCGTGACACTGTCACAGGCGCGAGAGTTGGATGCGCTTGCGCGGAGCACTGGCCGGGTACTTTCCGTCTTCCACAACCGACGCTGGGACAGCGATTTTTTGACGCTGAAGGCCTTGCTGGCGGATGGCGTGCTCGGCGAGGTGTCCTTGTTTGAATCCCACTTTGATCGCTTCCGTCCCCAGGTGCGCGACCGCTGGCGCGAACAAGGCGGGCCGGGAAGTGGTATCTGGTACGATCTGGCGCCGCACTTGTTGGATCAGGCCATTCAACTTTTTGGCCTGCCGGTCAGCATGACGGTGGATTTAGCGCAACTGCGTCCGGGCGCGCAGTCTACAGATTATTTCCACGCGATTTTATCCTACCCCCAGCGCCGCGTGATTTTGCACGGTACGATGCTGGCCGCGGCGGAATCCGCGCGATACATCGTTCATGGTTCGCGCGGTAGCTATGTAAAATATGGCCTCGATCCCCAGGAAGAACGGTTAAAAAACGGCGAGCGTTTACCGCAGGAAGACTGGGGATATGACATGCGTGACGGCGTATTGACCCTGGTTGAGGGAGAGACGCGCAAAGAAGAGAACTGGCTTACGTTGCCGGGTAACTATCCGGCATATTATGCCGCTATCCGCGATGCGTTAAACGGTAACGGTGAAAATCCCGTGCCGGCAAGCCAGGCGATTCAAATTATGGAGTTGATTGAACTGGGCATGGAATCGGCAAAACATCGCGCGACGCTGTGTCTTGCCTGAGATGTCGCATTTCTCCGCCTGGGATAGCATTAAACCGCAGGCGGAGAGAGGGCGTTAGCATCAATAAAGCAATTTTACGCCGCGGCCACTTTTTCGCGCAGCGCACGTTTTTCGCCATCGCTCAGAAAGGCGATTTCCAGACCGTTAATCTGCGCCTGGCGAATCTGTTCGCGGCTCAATCCTGCCGCTGGCGCGGCGACGTGATATTCATGGATAATATCTACGCCCTGAACAGCCGGATCGTCCGTATTAAGACTGGCGAGAACGCCATGCTCAAGGAAGGTTTTGAGCGGATGATCTGCCAGCGATGCGACGGTACTGGTCTGAATATTCGAGGTCAGACAGGATTCAATACCGATACGCTGCTGTGCAAGAAAATCCATTAACGCGCGATCTTCGACAGCTTTTACGCCATGTCCGATACGTTCGGCCCCCAGTTCGCGAATCGCCTGCCAGATACTTTCCGGCCCTGCGGCTTCGCCAGCGTGAACGGTAATATGCCAGCCCGCATCGCGCGCCCGATTAAAGTGCGACAAAAACAGACTGCCGGGAAAGCCCAGCTCATCACCGGCTAAATCCAGCGCGGTGATTTTCTCTCTGTGCGCCAGCAGCGCATCAAGCTCCTGTAAACATGCCGCCTCGCCGAAGGTACGGCTCATAATGCCAATGAGTCGTGCCTCGACGCCAAACGTGTTACAGCCGTCGCGTACACCGTCGATAACGGCTTCAACCACGCCTGCGATCGGTAACTGATGCGCCATCGCCATATAGCCGGGCGAAAAGCGAAGCTCGACGTAATGCAGGCCGTTACGTGCGGCATCTTCAATATTTTCAAAGGCCACACGGCGGCAGGCGTCAAGCGATGCCAGGACTTTTACCCCCCAATCGAGCTTCGTGAGAAAGCTCACTAAATCGGGTTCGGTTGAGGTGACCTGGACATGCGGAATCAGCGTTTCCAGCGTTTGGGCGGGAAGGGCGATGTTGAACTGCCGACCAAGATCCAGAATTGTTTGGGCGCGAATGTTGCCATCAAGGTGGCGGTGGATGTCAGTCAAAGGAAGCGTAATATCAATCATGGGCGCACTCAATTTTTAATAAAAGTGCGCACCATTATACTACAGATTGATAATGCTCTGGAAATTTTGCAAAAACGGAGTCATTACGTTGCAACTTCGCGAGAGCGCGGAAGAAATTTTGTATCATTCTCTTTAACGCGCCCCCGGTCAGCTCACGGGGGGCGTCTCTGTTATCGCCTCTCAGGATAAAGGGTCAACCCCCCGCCTGTAGACAGTATCAGCGAACGGTGCGGATAGCGTTAATCAATCCGTTGACGCCTTTTTCAAGTTTCAGGCGAGGGCATCCGGCATTCAGACGCACAAATCCCCGGCCTTCTGCGCCATAGGTATCGCCGGGCATAATGGCGACTTTCTCCTGATGAATGAGCGTGTGCTGTAATTTTTGATCGTCAATGCCGAGTGGACGGAGATCAATCCAGGCCAGATAGGTCGATGGCGGCGCTTGCCAGTTCAACGTCGGAAAGGCGCCATTCAGCGCCTGCTCAATATAGCGCATATTAGCCGCCAGCGAGGCGCGTAACGCATCCAGCCACGGCGCGCCGTGCTGATACGCGGCAATATGCGCCGTGAGCGAGAGCACCGCTGGCGAAGAAGAGCGCAGGCCGACGCACAAGGAATTCCGGTGGTGTTTGCGTCACGCGCCAGCTATCTTGATGATGCGGATACCGTTCGGCCTGACAACATGCAGGCGGCGCAACTCCTGACGGAGTACCTTATTCGTCAGGGCCATCAGCGCATCGCCTGGCTGGGAGGACAAAGCGCATCTTTAACCCGCGCGGAGCGCGTGGGCGGCTATTGCGCGACGTTGTTAAAATACGGTCTACCGTTTCACAGCGAGTGGGTCGTGGAATGCGCTTCCAGTCAGAAACAGGCAGCAGAAAGCATTACCGCGCTGTTGCGATACAATCCGACCATTAGCGCTGTCGTTTGTTACAACGAAACCATTGCGATGGGGGCGTGGTTTGGCCTGCTGAGAGCCGGACGACAGAGTGGCGAGAGCGGTGTCGATCGTTATTTCGAGCAGCAGGTGTCGCTGGCGGCGTTTGCTGATGTGGCGGAGAACGCCCTCGACGACCTGCCGATTATCTGGGCCAGTACGCCGGCGCGAGAAATAGGCTATACCCTGGCCGAACGAATATTGCAGCGTATTGCTCACGACGAGCACCATGTGCGGAGTCAAACGATAGCCGCTCGCCTGGTAACGCAAAAGTAGAGGCTGCGCGTCGTTCGGCGCAGACCGGGTGCAGCGTCGCGACACCCGGCAAGGCGATTATTGTTGAGGCAGCGCCGGAACGTCCGGTACGGAAAGCGCCGGCATTCCAAACAGGCCGACAAAGTCTTCCAACGGCATTTTTTGTCCGTTGAGCGTGATCTGGCCATTGGCGTACTGCAAACTGGAGGCGATAGTATTATCCTTCAGCGTTGTCAGTCGGAACATCTGACCCATTGCGGACAGCCCCTGCACCTGCTGTTTTGCCAGTTTTTCCGCATCATCCTGCTGATAGCCTTCCAGTTTTGCTATCTGCGTCATAAACTCGACCGCCATGTCCATCGGAATTGCCAGTTTCGCATCCAGCGATTTCACGGAGCGGTCGACTTCCTGCGCCAGCGTTTGTGGTTGTGCCGTTGTGGTTGCCGGATCTTTGAGGAACAGCGACAGATTCAGCGTGGTTTCCCCTTTGGCGTTTTTCCAGCTAAGCGGCGCCAGAGTCAGTACCGGATCGCCTTTTAACAGCACGGGGAGAGCGCTAAAGAACGCTTCGGTGACTTTTTGCTGATAAAGCTCAGGATTCTGCGCTACGTCCGGCTGATTCAGCAGCGCCTGCGTTTGCGCATGATATTGCTGACTAAACTGGTGCCAGGCTTCGCCGTCGATTTGACCGACTTTCAGCGTTAATTTACCGCTGCCCAAATCCTGATTCTGCACTTTCAGGCTGTTAAGCGAGTAATCCAACTGGCTGTTAATGGTTTTTCCGTCGTTGACGAGATCGGACTTGCCGGCAATTTCCATCCCTTCCAGCACCGCCATCTCTTTACCCTCAATGGCGATGGACAGTTTATCCAGCGTTAACTTTTGGTCGCCCACACGTTCGCCAAAGCTTGCCAGTTTACTGGTACCGTCGGTTTTCAAATTATTAAAGGTGAGTTGGACCTTCTGATTATATTCGTTAACGGCATCGACCAGGCCGCTCTGCGCTTCGCCTGACAGCGAAACCACATTACCGTCTTTATCGGCGTTAAGCTGGAACTCGCCGCCGCTAAAGGCGACCTTTTCACCGGCATTCTCGTAGTTTAACGGCTTGAGAGAGATATCGGAGCGGGTATCGCCGCCATAACCAATGCGGGTATTGATAACAAAGGGCGTGTCGCCTTTCGCGATATCAAAGAGGGGTTTTGCCGCATCGTTATTCACCAGGGTGGTTTTTACCGACGCCATAGAAGGGATCAGATTGAGCGTTTTGAGCTGGGCGAGCGGGAAGGGGCCATGTGAAACGGACTCGTCCAGCACAATGCTTTGCCCGGGCTTCAACCAGGTAGTGTCTGCGCCGGCAACCGGTTTGACAACCAGTTGCAGATGGCTACTGAACACGCCACGCTGGTAGTTTTGATAACTTAATTCGACACCGGCCTCCGGCGCAGTACGCTTGAGCTGTTCATTGGCCTGAGTCACCATTTCTGCAAGATGGTTCTCCAGCTTTTTCCCCGTATACCAGGCGCCGCCTGTCCAGACGATGCCAAGTGCAATTACTACACCTGCAGCTACCAGTGTTTTTTTCATATCAATTGTCCATAAAAATGAAACCAGGCGGATTAAACCGCCTGGAGGAGTTTTACGTCTGTTATAAGCTTAGCAAGAGTTGTTAAAAAATTCAGTACGTTGCTACAGCTTGTTATAAACACGCGCTAAACGGCCCGTGCCGCTGGCGTTAACCGGAGACTCATCCGCGCCGATAAAGGCCGATTCACCCGGCTTCAGTACCAGACGCTGTTCATCTTTACGTAACACCGCCTCACCCTCAACGCAGAACAGAATCGCGGCGCTGTGTTGGCCGATGCTCGTCTCCTGAAGCGCCAGGTCGTGCAGTGAAAAAGCAAAATCGTCAACCGGAATTGGGAAGTCCAGCTCCGCGCCGCTTTTCACCGGGGCAGTCAGCAACTCGCTGGCAGGTTTAGGTTCGAACTTCACGTTCGCGACCAGCTCAGGGATGTCGATATATTTTGGCGTAAGGCCAGCGCGCAGAACGTTATCGGAGTTCGCCATGACTTCCAGCGCAACGCCCTGCAGATAAGCATGAGGCGTTTCGGCAAACAGGAACATCGCCTCGCCGGGATTCAGTTTGACCACATTCAGCAACAAAGGAGAGAAAAGCCCGCTGTCGTCAGGATAATACTCTGAAATCACGCGGATCGTTTGCCACGGTTCGCCTTGCTGGCTGTTAAGCGCCGCTTTGAGTACGGCTAACGCGCGGGATTTTTCTTCGCCTTGCATATTCAACAGGCTGGCGAAAAGCTGGCTCAGACGTTCAGCATTCGGCGCCTGCAAAAAGTGGGCGATAGCGGAATGCGCGCCGGCGACAGGTTGCAGTAAAGAGACAATGTCAGAAAATTCGCGGAACGCGTTCATCGCCAGGAAAGGCGTCAGGGCAAAAACCAGCTCTGGTTTATGGTTAGGATCTTTATAGTTCCGCTCTGCGGCATCCATGGGGATACCCGCCGCATTTTCTTTCGCGAAACCGATTTCGGAATTGCGCTTATTCGGGTGCACTTGAATAGAGAGCGGCTGCGCGGCGCACAGTACTTTAAACAGAAACGGCAGTTCGCCGAAACGGTTGGCTACCGCTTCGCCCAGCATGGCGGTTTTATTCTTTTCGATGGCGTCACGCAGGGAGACGGTTTCGCCGTTGGCGGTGGTGATTCGCGAGCTGCTTTTGGGATGCGCGCCCATCCAGAGTTCAGCCATTGGCTGCTGCTGCGGATTGGCGATGCCATAAAGTTCCGTTAACGCAGTTTTACTTCCCCAGGCATAGTTTTGCACTGAGTTAATGAGTTTTTGCATTATCAAGCCCTGTTTCAATGTGGAGATCAATGGGAGGTATTAAACCAAGAAACCCGCATGAAGTAACCTCCGGGCGTAAAAAGTCGTACTTGTCTCAGTTTTTGTTAAAAAATTGTGTAGGATAGTGTTACTCGCTTTGAGTCGGGCAATGGAACACCTGCCCAGAGAATAACCATACCGAGCGGTAAGTGAGAGCACAATGTCAAACAAACCCTTCTTTTATCAAGACCCTTTTCCCCTCAAAAAGGACGATACCGAGTACTACTTGTTGACCAGCGAACATGTTTCCGTCGCCGAATTTGAAGGACAAGAGATCCTGAAAGTCGCGCCGGAAGCGCTAACGCTGTTGGCGCGTCAGGCCTTCCACGATGCGTCTTTTATGTTACGTCCCGCGCATCAGCAGCAGGTGGCGGATATTCTGCGCGATCCGCAGGCCAGTGAAAACGACAAATATGTCGCGCTGCAATTCCTGCGAAACTCCGATATTGCGGCCAAGGGCGTGTTGCCCACCTGCCAGGATACCGGTACGGCCATTATTGTCGGCAAAAAAGGCCAACGCGTCTGGACTGGCGGAGGTGATGAAGCGGCGCTGGCTCGCGGCGTATATAACACCTATATCGAAGATAACCTGCGCTATTCGCAAAACGCGGCGCTGGATATGTACAAAGAGGTCAATACCGGTACTAATCTGCCGGCGCAGATCGATCTCTACAGCGTCGATGGCGATGAATATAAATTCCTCTGTATCGCTAAAGGCGGCGGATCGGCGAATAAAACCTACCTCTATCAGGAGACAAAAGCGCTTCTGACGCCGGGTAAGCTCAAAAATTATCTCGTTGATAAGATGCGTACGCTGGGCACCGCCGCTTGTCCGCCGTATCACATCGCGTTTGTCATTGGCGGCACCTCGGCGGAAGCGAACCTGAAGACCGTTAAGCTGGCCTCGGCAAAATACTATGATGCGCTACCGACCGAAGGCAATGAACACGGGCAGGCCTTCCGCGATATTGAGCTGGAAAAAGAATTGTTGTTTGAGGCGCAAAATCTTGGCTTAGGCGCGCAGTTCGGCGGCAAATATTTCGCTCACGATATTCGTGTCATCCGATTGCCGCGCCACGGGGCATCGTGTCCGGTAGGTATGGGCGTGTCCTGCTCCGCGGATCGAAACATTAAAGCGAAGATCAACCGGGACGGGATCTGGATCGAGAAGCTGGAGCGCAATCCCGGTAAATATATTCCTGAGGCGTTGCGCCAGGCGGGAGAGGGCGAGGCGGTGCGCGTTGATCTTAACCGTCCCATGAGCGAGATACTGCAACAACTGTCGCAGTATCCGGTATCAACGCGCCTGTCGCTGAACGGCACGATTATTGTGGGCCGCGACATCGCGCACGCTAAACTGAAAGAACGGATGGACAGAGGCGAAGGTTTGCCGCAGTACATCAAAGATCATCCTATCTATTATGCGGGGCCGGCAAAAACGCCGGAAGGGTACGCCTCCGGGTCGCTTGGGCCGACTACCGCAGGACGGATGGACTCTTATGTTGATCAGCTCCAGTCGCAGGGCGGCAGTATGATCATGCTGGCGAAAGGCAACCGCAGCCAGCAGGTGACCGATGCCTGTAAGAAACATGGCGGCTTCTACCTGGGCAGTATCGGCGGCCCGGCAGCCGTTCTGGCGCAGGGTAGTATCAAGCGCCTGGAGTGCGTGGAATATCCTGAACTGGGTATGGAGGCTATCTGGAAAATTGAAGTGGAGGATTTTCCGGCCTTCATTCTGGTGGATGATAAAGGTAACGATTTCTTCCAGCAGATTCAGTCATCGCAGTGCGCGCGCTGCGTTAAGTAATGTCGCCGCCCTGCGGGGCGGTAACATGATTCGCTATTTTGCCGGAGAACGGCGCAAGCGCCTTATCCGGTCTACACCGTTGTGTTGTTATCGTTAATACTCATAAGACCGCAAACATGTGAGCAATGTCGACACATGATCTCATCAACTTGAGTAAGGAGCAGGTAATGGTAACGGTACGCCGCGAGAAAGATTCAATGGGCGCGATTGAAGTCCCGGCAGATAAACTGTGGGGAGCGCAGACTCAACGTTCGCTGGAGCATTTTCGGATTTCCACGGAGAAAATGCCTGTCTCGCTCATTCACGCTCTGGCGTTGACCAAGCGCGCTGCTGCGAAGGTCAACCAGGACTTAGGGTTGTTGGCGGCGGAAAAAGCCAGCGCGATTATCCAGGCGGCTGATGAAGTGCTGGCGGGAAAACATGCTGATGAGTTTCCGCTGGCGATTTGGCAGACCGGGTCCGGTACGCAAAGCAACATGAATATGAATGAGGTGTTAGCGAACCGCGCCAGTGAGATTTTGGGCGGCGTTCGCGGTATGGAACGCAAGGTGCATCCCAATGATGACGTCAATAAGAGTCAAAGCTCAAACGATGTGTTCCCAACCGCCATGCACGTGGCGGCGTTACTGGCGTTACGCGAACACCTCATCCCGCAATTATCCGCATTAACGGATACGCTTCGCGATAAATCCCACGCTTTCGCCGATATTGTCAAAATTGGCCGTACTCACCTGCAGGACGCGACGCCGCTCACCTTAGGCCAGGAGATTTCCGGTTGGGTAGCCATGCTGGAACATAACCTCAGACACATTGAGCACAGTTTACCGCACGTCGCGGAACTGGCGCTCGGCGGAACCGCAGTAGGGACAGGGCTTAATACCCACCCGGAATATGCCCGGCGCGTGGCCGAGGAACTGGCGACGATTACCGCGGCGCCGTTTGTTACCGCCCCGAATAAATTCGAAGCGCTGGCGACCTGTGACGCGTTGGTACAGGCGCATGGCGCATTAAAAGGACTGGCGGCCTCGCTGATGAAAATCGCCAACGATGTTCGCTGGCTGGCGTCCGGCCCGCGCTGCGGCATTGGCGAGATTGCTATCCCGGAGAATGAGCCAGGCAGTTCCATTATGCCTGGTAAAGTGAACCCGACCCAGTGTGAAGCGGTAACGATGCTATGTTGCCAGGTAATGGGTAACGATGTGGCCATCAATATGGGGGGCGCATCGGGCAACTTTGAGCTCAACGTCTATCGTCCGATGGTTATTCATAATTTTCTGCAAACGGTGCGCCTGCTGGCCGATGGCATGGAGAGTTTTAATAAACACTGTGCGTCAGGAATCGAGCCAAACCGCGAGCGTATTACGCAGTTGCTGAATGAGTCGCTGATGCTGGTCACTGCGCTCAATACGCACATCGGTTACGATAAAGCGGCGGAGATTGCGAAGAAGGCGCATAAAGAAGGGCTGACGCTCAAAGCCTCAGCCGTGGCATTAGGATACCTTAGCGACGAGGAGTTCGACGCCTGGGTACGTCCGGAGTTGATGGTTGGCAGTATGACGCCGGGACGTTAATCCGCCACATACAGGTGCAGTCGCGGAATAATCAGTCGCAGCGGCTGCGCCTGTGGTTTAAAACGGTGCTGAATATTGTCGGCGTCATAGTTTTCCAGCCCGCCAATATCCGGCACGCCAGCGCCGTTGTCCGTGTTGATTAACGCGATAATCGGCGTGGGGCAGGCGTGTTGCACCTGTTTCTGCTGGCCTTTATACCAGATGCGGGCGATCGGCTGTACTTTAACCGGACGCTTAATCTTGAGTCGGGCCTGCTGTGGTAAGGCAGCGATATCCTGATATTCCCGTTCCAGCTTGAATTGCCATTGTTCGCGCGTCCACGGCGGGACGCTGCGCGGCGACGCGAGGCTTTTTTTCAACTGGCTCAGAACCTCATCCCGGCTTAAATTTTTAATAATATGTTTATTTGCCCAGCCGAAACGTATGGTGGCGGGGTTATTGATAAGCGTCAGCGTGCGGTAAGCGTTCAGCGTAATTAAGCCGGGGAGATGCCGATGCACCCACTCAAAACGTGCCGCTGAGGGAAGACCGGACTCTACCGTAACCATCTGCTCGAAGGTGGTTTTCAACTGGTTAATGCGCTGTATCTGATTTTCCAGATCTAACTGTATCGCATTATCCACTTGATAGCATAAGACGCCAGGCAGGCGGACGGCGGCTTTACTGCTGCGGTTTTCGGACTGCTGTTGAATAAACAAATGGCGATAGTGACGTAGCGCCAGCGCTTCGGCCTCTTTCCCCAGATGTTGCGTTACCTCGATAGTATCCAGCGGCGCATGTTCCGCCTCTTTGGTCACCTGCGGCAGTGAAAAGACACGGGCGATAAGTAGCGAATGCTGCTGTAGATTATCCGTCAGCGCCGCCAGGTGTTGTTCTATCTGGCGAAAAGTGCCATTCAGGCGTTCAACGAGATCGTAGCGGGACATGGTATCACTCACTTTAGTTACAACATACTATCTGTATAGCACAGTTCCCGCCGCTCAACCAGCGTGCAAAATGCGTCAGGCAGCGGTCATGTCGGGCATCGCGTGCCAGACCGGCCAGCGAAAGCTAAATTTTGCGCCGCCCAGTTCGCTCTCGTCACAGACGACGCTACCGCCCATCGCCAGGGCGATAGAGTGTACGATGGCGAGTCCAAGCCCGCAGCCGCCTGTCGCCCGGTCTCTACTGGGGTCGAGTCTGACAAAAGGTTCAAATATGCGCTCACGCGCATCCGCTTCAATGCCGGGGCCATCATCTTCGACTATCAGCGTTGCCTGACTGCCGTCGAGTAACAGACTGACCTGAACGGTGGTATGACTGTAGCGCAACGCATTATTCAGCAGGTTATCCAGCACTCGCGACATTAACCGCATATCAAGCGCGCCATAATCGCCGATTACACATGTGAGAAGGTTTACGGCGCGTTCCGGGGTCACGCTCTGCACATCCTGCAAATGCGCGAGCAACCAGGCGGGGAGGTCGGGTTCGGTCAACATCAGTTCATTTTGTGGTCGGTCAAGGCGCGCATAGGTGAGCAGTTCTTCAATCAGCGCTTCCAGTTGACCAATATCGCGATTGAGCGCCTGTGATTCCGGCGGTGTCAGATTTTCACTCATTTCAAGCCGATAGCGTAAACGTACCAGCGGCGTGCGAAGCTCATGGGCGATACCGTCAATCAGCTGTTTTTTACTGGCGATCAGGGCATTAATGTTATCCGCCATCTGGTTGAACGCGACGCCCAGACGTTCGAAACTGGAGCCATTATCGAAGTGCAGGCGTTCAGTCAAATGACCCTCGCCAAAGCGCTGCGCGGCGGATTCGAGCCTGAGCATTTCTTGCCAGTGCGGGCGCATCCAGATAAACACAGGAAAGGCGAGAGAAAAGGCAATGAGCGCCATTAAGGCGATATCCAGCAGTCGCATTTGATGCAGGAAATAGAGGTAGGGAACCGGGCCGACCGCCAGGACGTAATGGCTGCGTGGGATACGCTGAATAAAGGTGTATTGATCGTCAAGCGCGACAATATCGCCTTCACGCAGCCGCTGCGTGGTGGCGGCATCAAGCTTATAGTGATTTAACGGTTCAACGCGTAAATCGAAAGAGAGGTTCAGGTCCATCTCTTTTAACGTTTTCCCCCATTCACGCGGCGGAATTTCCCGCAGTTCGCTGCGCATCAGATAGAGCGAACTTTTCATCAGATCGTCGAGCGATTGTCTGCCCGCGCGTTCGGCGGTGAATTTGTACACCAGTCCGACCAATAAGGTCATGACCAGAAAACAGACGAACAGCAAAAGGTAAAACTGCACAAACAGCTTTTTCATCAACGCCACCGGATATCAACACATTAACTCTATCGCGGCGCTGGCGGAAAAGATTTCTCGTCAGCGCCGCTGGTGGGTTATAAAAGCAGGCTTTGCGTCAACTGACAACCTCATTGTCCGGCGTTAAGGTCCGGACTTTCGTGAACAATGCGTCCATCGACAAGCGTCAAAACAGCGCGAATGGTATCAATTCTGTCTTCGGGCATCGTCATAAATGGCTGATTGAGTACCGCCAGATCGGCCTGTTTTCCGACGCTAAGCTGGCCCCGGTGTTGTTCGGCAAAGGCGAGCCAGGCGGCATGACGTGTATATAACGCTAGCGCTTCCAGACGCGTGAGCCGCTCGCTGGCGGGTTTACGCACGGAACCGCCTGACGCTATACCGGTGATATGATATTCGATAGCGTGCCAGACACCGGCAATGCCAATACGCGTCGAATCGGTGCCGCCAGCCACGACAAGCCCTTTATCCAGCGCCAGTCGAACCGGCGGCGAATTGTCCGTCGCGCCGGGTGGATTGGCGTCACGGATGGCAAGCCCCTCAAAGTAAGGCCCCATTTGCACAGTGTATGCCAGACCCAGCTTACGCATTCGCTCAAGCGTCTGTGGCGAACCGGTATTCAGGTGCGCAATAGACCAGCGGAGAGGGCGCAGATCGTACTGCTGCGCTACCTGCTCAAAAATCGTCAATATCGCGTCGGCGCTGTCATCGGTATAGGCGTGGATCTCAAGCGGTATTCCCCGTTTTGCCGCAAACGTCGCGACCTGGCGAAGCGCGGTTTTGTCCTGTTCTGAGGAAGAAAACCCTGGGGCCATCCGCACGCCGTCATTCATTCCGGCCACCAGGCTTTCCCCCAGGCCAAGAAAAGCCAGTTGCCCGTCATCGGCACGCGCCGGGCGAAAGGCCATCAGGTTGCTGAACCACTGCGCTTCATGACCTTTCGCTTCTGGCTGTACCGGAATGCGATACCCCACGCGCAGCGGTAAATCCCCCTGGTTTCGCATTGCAAATAAAGGCTCATAAGCGGCGGCAGGCCCGGCAGAGGGGTCAATGATGCCGGTCACGCCGCGAGCGTTCATATCAGCGAAAAATTGCCGCAGACCACCCTCACGATCGGCGTTACTACTTATGCTGGCAAAAAGCTGATTGAACGCGGCGATGTCAGCAAATAATTTCCCCGTGGCGCTACCTTTTGCGTCGCGCTCTACGCGGATTCCCGCTAAATCAGGAGGAGGGGTGTCGTTAAGGCCAAGTACGTCTATACCGCGCTGATTCACTAACGCATAGTCGTACAGATACTGAATATAAGCCGGATGATCGGGAAGGGCGTGGCTCAATTCGGCTACCGTCGGCGCCCGGTTTTCTGCAAATTGCGCCGGTATCCACGATCCCACTACGGCTACCCATTGATCGTGGGGACGACGGTTAGCGTCGGCGCGTAATTTATCCAGCGCGTCTTTAAGCGAAGGGCTGTCGTACCAGTAGGTTTCGAATGTCCAGGTTTGTCCGCCGCGAATGGCGTGGATATGGGTATCGGTCAGGCCGGGTATCACGGTTTTACCCTGTAAATCGATGGTACGGGTATGGTCGCCGCGCCATTCATTTGTCGCCGTATCATCGCCAATCGCCACAATCCGCGAGCCGGAAATCGCCAGCGCGCTGGCCTGCGGCTGGGCATCATTCAGAGTGATGATATTACCGTTATGCAAAATAATATCCGCTGCCGGGCGGGCGGCGGTGGCTGCGCCTGTGGCCATGAGCAGAAAGAGAAGCGCGGTTCTGGAAAGCAGAGGCGGGACGAGACTGATCATTAGCATGTTCCTTTTGTCGGGCGATAAGCAAACCATAGAGAGCGAACAAGAATTGTTCAATCTGTGCCCAGGGAACAGTGCGTTCTGTTTTTAGAACGGTGGTAATGAAAAAAGAAAAGCCCGCCGAAACGGCGGGCTTGAGAAGAGTTAATGAATAATTAGAACTGGTAAACCATACCCAGCGCGACGATATCATCAGTGCTGATACCGGCATCTTTATAGAACGGGTCGTCGTCATCCAGCAGGTTGATTTTATAATCAACATAGGTGGAGAAGTTTTTGTTGAAATAGTAGGTAGCACCTACATCAGCATATTTAACCAGGTCTTTATCATCGCCATTAACGTTGTTATAGGTCAGATCTTTACCTTTAGACATCAGGAAAGAAACCGCCGGGCGCAGACCGAAATCAAATTGATATTGGGCTGTAACTTCGAAGTTTTGCGTTTTGTTTGCTACGCCGCCATCATAACCCTTGTCCGTTTTACCATAAGGCGTCATATTACGGGTTTCAGAATACATAGTCGCTAAATAGATGTTGTTGGCATCATATTTCAAGCCAGCTGTCCATGCATCCGCTTTGTCGCCGCCAGCAATCGTGCGGCCAGCAATCGTGCTGCTAGCATTGACTTGCTCATTAGTACGATCGGAAGTGGTATATGCAGCGCCTGCGCTGAAGCCCATACCAATATCATAGGTAGTAGAAATACCGAAGCCATCACCGTTATCGTAACGAATATCGTCGCTATCATTACGGTTATTGGTACCGATATTTACATCGTCAGCGCTTTGTCTTTCATTTTTACCCTGATATTGCAACGCGAAGTTCAGACCGTCTACCAGACCGAAGAAATCAGTGTTACGGTAGGTGGCCACGCCGTTAGCACGACCGGTCATGTAGTTGTCAGCGTAAGTATAGGAGTCGCCGCCGAACTCAGGCAGCATATCGGTCCAGCCTTCCACGTCGTACAGGACGCCGTAGTTACGACCATAGTCGAATGAGCCGTAGTCGCCGAATTTCAGGCCGGCGAATGCCAGACGAGTCCAGGAATTAGCGCCTTCGCCTTCGGTAGTGTTAGCCTGAACGTTATATTCCCACTGGCCGTAACCGGTCAGTTGGTCGTTAATCTGCGTTTCGCCTTTAAAGCCTACACGCATATAGGTCTGATCGCCATCTTTAGAAGAGTCATCAGAGAAATAGTGCAGGCCGTCTACTTTCCCGTAAAGGTCCAGTTTGTTGCCGTCTTTGTTATAAATTTCAGCGGCGTGTGCTGCGCCAGCAGCCAGCAGAGCCGGGATGACAAGTGCCAATACTTTTCTTTTCATTTTTTTATCCTTAAAAACTTAACTTATTTGCAAAAGATTGAACTTCTACAGATTCGTTGAATCAAAGGCATCCTAATCTGAATAATATTATTTCAGCAAATGCTAACTTTTCTTATATGTTATTAATTAATACAAAAGTTACTATCGGAAACGCATATATTTATGGTGAATATATTTGTTATTATATATTCATGGTTGTGATTTGTTTTATTTCACAATTTGCGAAAAAAGATGGCAATATAGCGGCGGGCAGACATTCTGTTATCAATTTTGTGAACTGGCTTCGAGTTTTTTTAATTTAATTTTCTTGAGCGAAAAAGACGTAATCATGAACCGCAACGCAGAGAAAACGGTAATAAAGGGGCTGTTCCGACTAATAAAAATAGCATCCATTTATACAATGTCTGTTTTTTGAACAGTGGCGGTGATGAGCATCGCCACTATGACTTGATAAAGGCAGGTAAAATCTGTCGGCTAACTTATCCCGTCGTTTCGTCCCAGGCATGAGGGGCAAAAAGATAGCCTTTATTGCGAATGGTCTTTATACGATAGGGCTCAGCAGCGCTATCCAGCAGTTTCTTACGCAGGCGGGAAATCGCCACATCCACGCTGCGATCCAGACCATCATAATTGACGCCGCGCAGCGTTTTTAGCAACGCGTCGCGATCCATAATTTGTCCGGCGTGTGTCGCCAGTTCCCAGAGCAATTCAAAATCGGCGGTGGAGAGCGATATGAAATCGCCATTGAGCTGGACCGCCCGGTTAAGGGGATCGATGGTTAACGCGCCAAAACGCAGCGCTTTATGCGGCGTAAGCGCGCTCTCCTGAAGACTTTTTGCCTGTTGCGTTTGTTCGCTTTGCCGCAGGTGTAAGCGCAGACGCGCCAGCAAAACGGCCGGAGGCGTGGTTTTGAGGATGTAGTCGCAGGCGCCCATCTCCAGCGCCAGAATATGATTCATATCACTGTCCAGCGAGGTGAGCAGGACAATCGGGCCTTGCCAGCGGTGGCGTAAATCGCGGCATATCGTCATGCCATCTTTACCTGGAAGCATAATATCCAGTAAAACCAGGTCGGGCTGAGTGGTGAGGATAAGATCCTCCGCCCGGTCACCACGCGGCTCAACAATGACATCAATATCATGTTTCGCCAGATAAGCGGCAATGAGAGAACCCACTTCAGCGTCGTCTTCAACAAATACAATGCGGTTCATATTATAAATGGAGAATAGAAAACGCCAACATACACCGCCTCTGTTTTCCCTTCCATAAATCTTTTCTAAACGAGAGCGGTTCCGTTATGCTACACGCTGTTGTTATTAGCGTGTTAAGGCAAGGTAATGGGACTCGTGATTAAAGCTGCCCTGGGGGCGCTGGTCGTCGTATTGATTGGTCTGCTGTCAAAAACGAAAAATTATTATATCGCCGGATTAATTCCTCTGTTTCCAACGTTTGCGCTTATCGCGCACTATATCGTGGCCAGCGAGCGGGGCATCGACGCGATGCGTACCACCATCGTCTTTAGCATGTGGTCGATCATTCCTTATTTCATTTATCTTGCAACGCTATGGTATTTCAGCGGCGTGATGCGCCTGCCCGTCGCGCTTGGCGGTGCGGTGGTCTGCTGGGGGCTAAGCGCGTGGCTGCTGATTTTTTGCTGGATTAAATGGCATTAGTATTGGCAAAGGCAGTGGTTTCCCCATCGTAATATCCGTATGTATTACGATGGGGTGGTCGTTAACCCACCAGCATCCACGTAGCCGGAACCGCTGCGACCAGCAATAAACCAATCAGCACGACTTCCTGACGATTTAACACGTTGTCATGCTTGTGCGTCCGACGCGCATACAGGAAAACCAGTAATCCAGGCGCGTACAGCACGACGGACAACAGCAGGTGCATGGGACCCGACGCATATAATAACCATAAGCCATAAATACAGGCTCCGATACCGACCGCCCGATGGAGGGGACGTGTTGCAATCTTCAGCAGAAATGCGCCGACCAGAAAGTAGGGCACCAGAATCATTTCTGACGCAATCGTCAATAGTGTGTTGTAGTCCGAACCGGTCAGCCAGATCAGCACCAGACAGATTTGCACACAGATATTGGTGAGCCATAACGACGCAGAAGGCGCGCCTTGCGCATTTTGTCGCGCGAAGATGCCCGGGAAGGATTTATAGGCTGCCGCCAGAAACGGCACCTCCGCCGCCATGATAGTCCAGCTTAGATAAGCCCCGCAGACAGACACAATCAGTCCCGCTGCAATAATAATTTCTCCCCACGGCCCCATCATTTTCACCATCAGACCGGCCATCGACGGGTTGCGCATCTCCGCCAGTTCCGGACGCGCAAGAACGCCAAGAGAAAGCAGCGTGACCAGGAGATATATTCCCAGCGCTGCGAGTACCGCCAGTAGCGTGGCGCGGCCTACATCGCGTTTATTTTTCGCTCGGGCCGAGACGACGACGGCGCCTTCAACGCCAATAAACACCCACAGCGTAATAAGCATGGTGTTCTTGACCTGTTCCCATACGGGAATACCGAGTTCAACACCAGTGAAGTCCAGTGTGAAGGTATCCAGTTTGAACATCATGATAGCCAGCACAATAAACGCGCCGAGCGGCAACAGTTTCGCCAGAGTCGCAACCAGATTGATGCTGGCTGCCGTTTGTACGCCGCGCAGGATGAGGAAATGGACAATCCAGAGCAGGACTGAAGCGCCGACAATAGCCTGCCAGGTATTACCGTCGCCAAACAGACGCAGGGCAGGCGTATCGGTAAAGAAACTCAGCGCTGAAAAAACGATAACCAAATAGGATACGTTGGCGATGACCGCGCACAGCCAATAGCCCCAGGCAGAACAAAAGCCAATCAGTTCGCCGAAGCCTTCGCGGGCGTAAGTAAAGATACCGCCGTCAAGCTCGGAGCGAATGCGCGTGAGGATTAACATGGCGAATGCCAGTAAGAGTATCCCCACGCCGGTAATGGCCCAGCCAATTAACAACGCAGCCGGACTGGCAACGGCGGCCATATTCTGGGGCAGGCTGAAAACACCTGCGCCAAGCATTGAGCTTAAAACCAGCGCGGTCAGCGCGCTCAGTCCCAGTTTTTTTTCCATTGGTATCCAGCTATAAAAATGAAATTGGAAGAATAATTATTATGGCAAAACGCATAAAAATGGTGAAAGCCACTAAGGCGCGGGATTTTACGGAGAGAAGGGACCGCATGCAACGGCCTGGATAAGATTTATCGCCAAAAAAGCGAAAAGTGAGATTCATCGCGATATTTGACGGAACTGGCATCCCGCGAGAAAGTGCCGGATGGCGGCTTATCAGGCCTGCCGTTGAACGATTGTGTAGGCCTGATAAGGCAGGTATGCCGCCATCCGGCGAGAAAGCCTGATGGCGACGCGCGCCTTATTTATAGAGGTCGGCGCTGATGGTGATGTTATTGCCGCGCTCCTGCCACTGACGCGTAATATGATAATACTTAGCGCCTTTCTTCGCCGCGCGTTTGGCGACCTGGTAGGAGATTTCTGTCATATTGCCGTAGTTGCCGGTGAACTTAACGCTGTCGAAAGGCACCATCATCGCAGCCGTCGCTTTATTCAGCTCCTCAACTTTTGTGCCATCCGGTAGTGTGACAGTGTAACGCCCGCCTTTGGAGGATTGCGTTTCGAAGAAACGGCCTACTTCGGCGCTCGGCGAGGCTGACGTGGCGACGCCTGGAATTTCGACTTTCTTCGCAGCTTCGCCGCCCTGAGCCAGCGCGGCGCGGCCAGCTTCAGAGTCTGCCGGAATAGCGTCCGGGCTCTGGACGATGCGTTTTTTCGCATCTTGTTTATAGATAAATGCAGTGATGCGCTGGTTTCCGCCCTGATTCGCATCTATCTGACGAACAATATAGAAAGCGTATGCGCCTTTTTGTTTCGCCGCTTTCGTAATGGCATCGTTAACTTCCGGCTGGCTACGGTAGAAGCCCTGAACGGTGACGGTGTCATACGGTTCTAATTGTACGGCCTGGTCTTTCGGTAATTCCACGATGCCATTAATGACACGATTTTTGGGCGCGTCGGCTTTCGGCGCGTCGGCTTTATACACGTCCGCCACAACACGCCAGTTACCACTGTTGCCGAACTCCGAGGTGTCGACAACATAGAAGGAGGCTGCGCCTTCTTTATCTGCGCGGCGGGACACGGCGGAGACCGCATCGCCAATAGCATTAAAACGACCGGTAATAACGATGCGGTCATAAGGTTTTAGTGCAGCCGCTTGCTCCGGCGTCAGTTCTGTTGCTGCATGGACAGAAAAAGCAGCCGCAGAAAGCAGAGCCGACGCCAGGAGAGTGTTCTTAAGCTTCATAAAAATAATCCTTCGCCTTGCGCAAACCAGGTACTGGTATTGTTATTGACTAGAAACGTGGCTGATTATTGCATTTAAACCATATGGATGTCTGCGGGATTTTTCACGCATCGTGTCATGTATCCTATCTTTGATGATAACATTTGCCGATATGTCGAAAAAAACGGCGTCCGGGCGGCTAAGCTAATGAAGCGCATAAATTTAATAAGTTAATTTAATGTTAATTTCTTGATCTCACCAGGGGTTTAATGATGTTTTGCTGTCAAATTTGAGCGAATTATCAGCCCTCGCAGGCCATTTTCAAGGCATTATGGCTGCTTAGCGGCTGAATCGTTCATGTTTTGCAAATTTGATAAAAAATTCTGTTTTTTGGCGCTAGATCACAGGCGTTATTTTCAGTAGGTTATAGAGAGTTTGTAACGGTTTTATTCTGCTGGGGTAACATTTACCTCAAACGCGGGCAGGCGTACGCTTCTCGCGCTTACTGACAAACCATCATCAAAAATACCGATGGAAGGGAACATTTATGCGAATTGGCATACCAAAAGAGCGGTTACCCAATGAAACCCGTGTCGCTGCGACGCCGAAAACGGTAGAGCAGCTACTGAAGCTGGGGTTTAGCGTCGCTATCGAAAGCGGGGCGGGTCAACTGGCAAGTTTTGACGACAAAGCGTTTGCGCAGGCTGGCGCGGATATTGTAGACGGCAATGCTATCTGGCAGTCGGAAATTATTCTCAAGGTTAATGCGCCTGAAGAAGATGAAATCGCTTTACTGAACCCCGGGACTACGCTGGTCAGTTTTATCTGGCCTGCGCAAAATCCTGGGTTAATGGAGAAACTTGCCGAACGTAAGGTCACGGTGATGGCGATGGACTCCGTGCCGCGTATTTCCCGCGCGCAGTCGCTCGACGCGTTAAGCTCAATGGCGAATATCGCGGGTTATCGCGCCATTGTAGAGGCCGCGCATGAATTTGGGCGCTTCTTTACCGGCCAAATCACCGCCGCCGGGAAAGTGCCGCCGGCGAAGGTGATGGTGATTGGCGCGGGCGTTGCCGGTCTTGCGGCTATCGGCGCGGCAAACAGCCTGGGGGCGATTGTCCGCGCGTTTGACACTCGTCCTGAAGTCAAAGAGCAGGTCCAGAGTATGGGGGCTGAGTTCCTCGAACTGGATTTTAAAGAGGAAGCCGGTAGCGGCGATGGTTACGCCAAAGTGATGTCCGAGGCGTTTATCAAAGCGGAAATGGCGCTCTTTGCCGCCCAGGCCAAAGAGGTCGATATCATCGTTACCACCGCGTTGATTCCGGGCAAACCAGCGCCGAAGCTGATTACCCGCGATATGGTCGATTCTATGAAGGCCGGCAGCGTGATTGTCGACCTGGCCGCGCAGAATGGCGGTAACTGCGAATATACCGTCGCCAATCAGGTTGTGACGACGGACAATGGCGTAAAAGTGATTGGCTACACCGATCTACCGGGGCGTTTGCCGACGCAGTCATCCCAGCTTTATGGCACCAACCTGGTTAACCTGCTGAAGCTGCTGTGCAAAGAGAAAGACGGCAATATTGACGTGGATTTTGACGATGTCGTGATCCGTGGCGTGACGGTGATTCGCGACGGCGACATTACCTGGCCTGCGCCGCCAATCCAGGTTTCCGCGCAGCCACAGGCCGCGCCTAAAGCAGCACCTGCACCAAAAGAGCCGGAAAAGCCCGCTTCACCCTGGCGGAAGTATGCGTTAATGGCGCTGGCGATCATTCTTTTTGGCTGGCTGGCCGATGTCGCGCCAAAAGAGTTCCTCGGCCATTTTACCGTGTTTGCGCTCGCCTGCGTGGTTGGTTATTACGTGGTGTGGAACGTGTCTCATGCGCTTCATACGCCATTAATGTCGGTGACCAACGCAATTTCAGGGATTATTGTTGTCGGGGCATTATTGCAAATTGGTCAGGGCGGCTGGGTCAGCTTCCTGAGCTTTATCGCGGTGCTTATCGCCAGCATTAATATTTTCGGTGGCTTCACCGTGACTCAGCGTATGCTGAAAATGTTCCGGAAAAACTAAGGGGTAACACATGTCTGGAGGATTAGTTACAGCTGCATACATTGTTGCCGCGATCCTGTTTATTTTCAGTCTTGCCGGGCTTTCAAAGCATGAAACGTCCCGCCAGGGGAATAACTTCGGTATTGCCGGGATGGCGATCGCGTTGCTGGCGACCATTTTCGGGCCGGATACCGGCAACGTGGCATGGATTCTGGTCGCCATGATTATTGGCGGCGCGATTGGCATCCGCATGGCGAAAAAAGTTGAGATGACCGAGATGCCGGAGCTGGTCGCGATTCTGCACAGTTTCGTGGGCCTGGCGGCGGTACTGGTTGGCTTTAACAGCTATCTGTACCATGACGCCAGTCTGGCGCCGGTGCTGGTGAATATCCATCTGACCGAAGTCTTCCTCGGTATCTTTATTGGCGCAGTCACTTTCACTGGATCGATCGTAGCGTTTGGTAAACTGCGCGGCAAAATCTCTTCTAAGCCGTTGATGTTGCCTAACCGTCACAAAATGAACCTGGCGGCGCTGGTTGTTTCTTTCCTGTTGCTGCTGGTTTTTGTTCGTACCGAAAGCGTGGGTCTACAGGTTCTGGCGCTGCTGCTGATGACCATTATCGCGCTGGCGTTTGGTTGGCATCTGGTCGCTTCTATCGGCGGGGCGGACATGCCGGTGGTTGTTTCAATGCTGAACTCCTATTCCGGTTGGGCTGCCGCGGCGGCTGGCTTCATGTTGAGCAACGATTTGCTGATTGTGACCGGCGCGCTGGTCGGTTCGTCAGGCGCGATCCTGTCTTACATTATGTGTAAAGCGATGAACCGCTCTTTCATCAGCGTTATTGCTGGTGGGTTCGGTACCGACGGCTCCTCAACGGGCGACGATCAGGAAGCTGGCGAACATCGCGAAATTACGGCGGAAGAGACCGCTGAGATGCTGAAAAACTCCCACTCCGTCATTATTACGCCGGGGTACGGGATGGCGGTGGCGCAGGCGCAGTATCCGGTGGCGGAAATCACCGAAAAACTGCGTGCACGCGGTATCAACGTGCGTTTCGGCATTCATCCGGTGGCGGGTCGCCTGCCGGGGCATATGAACGTGCTGTTGGCGGAGGCGAAAGTGCCTTATGACATCGTGCTGGAAATGGACGAGATCAACGATGATTTCGCCGATACCGATACCGTGCTGGTGATTGGCGCGAACGATACGGTGAACCCGGCGGCGCAAGACGATCCCCGCAGCCCGATCGCCGGTATGCCGGTTCTCGAAGTGTGGAAAGCACAGAATGTCGTGGTCTTTAAGCGTTCAATGAATACCGGTTATGCTGGTGTGCAGAACCCACTGTTCTTTAAAGAGAATACGCAAATGCTGTTTGGCGATGCCAAAGCCAGCGTGGATGCAATTCTGAAAGCGCTTTAATCTTTTAAACGTGCGGCGGCCTCTTCGGAGGCCGTTTTTATAAACTTCATCCTTTAAGCTGCCTCTTTGTTGGCTGCGCTCAGAAACCCCGGTCACATCGTTATCTATGCTCCCGGGGATTTCTTCCCTTGCCGACGCGATGCATCTTGAATGATTTTGTGTATGTATTGCATTTTATCTTTTGTTTAAATCGCTAAGCAGAACGGCGATACTCTGCCCGCCGGTGGTCTGTTCGAGGGCGATTTTGACAATGATGGTTAACGGAACGGAGAGCAACATGCCCACCGGACCTAATAGCCAGCCCCAGAAAATTAACGACAAAAATACCACTAAGGTTGAAAGGCCTAAACCACGTCCCATGATACGTGGCTCAAGGATATTGCCGAAGACCAGATTAATCAGCAGATAGCCTGCCAGCACCAGCAGCGCATCATAAAACCCGTTAAATACCAGCACCTGAATAATGGGCGGCAGGGCAGCGAGCACAGATCCAATATTAGGGATATAGTTCAGCGCGAAGGCCAGTAGACCCCAGACAAAGGCGAAGCGAACATCCAGCGCGGCCAGCATTCCCCATGCGACCAGCCCCGTCACGATACTGATCGCTGTTTTTAACACCAGATAATGGGAAACGCTATCAAGCGCGCGTTGAATTGCCGCCATGCCTTCCGCCGGACGGCTCATCATCTGCTGCAGTTTTTCAGGCAATTGTGGAACCTCCAGCAGCATAAATACCACGGTCAATAACAATAAAAAGATGGACGACATGGCATTGGACAGTTGGGTGAGCAGGTTCGTTACCAGAGTCATGGCGGCGTTTGGATCGATATATTTCGCCAGCTCATCAACCGACACGCCAATGCCTGCTCGCTGTAACCACGGTTCAATACGTTGCAACGGTATCACCAATGAGGAGCGATATTGCGGTAGGGTACGAGCCAGTTCATTTAATGATGTCCCCAAATAGGCCAGTAGCAGTACCATTAACATAACAATAATCACAATGAGCAATGATACGGCGATAACGCGCGGAATTCGGCATCGGGTCATCCGTTGCACAACGGGATTGAGAACGACTGCAATAAATAACGCCAAAATAAAGGGAACAATGATATCTGCGGCGAAGCGGATACCGCTCAGAATAACTACCAGCATTCCCAGCATAATGACGATTTTTAGACCATTGAGCGTGATGATCGGTTTTGCCATATCAGTCCCTGTTTTCTGATGCCGACACGAATAATAATGTGATGTCGGTCGACCTGTTCTGGTTAAAATCAAACACTTCAGGTAAAGAAGTGAAAATATTTTGAGTTAATTCCTGGCTTATGATACAAATCAGGCGTGTTCAACTACCGAGGACAATTATCATCCGCGATGACGAGAAGCAACACTGCGGATAATTGTAATATTATGGACAATATGTTCAGCGCTTTTTTCTCCACGCAAACGCATCTTCACTCTACCTCCTTTTTCCTGCTTATCGGCGAGCAGCACTGGCGTAACGCACTTTAGTCTCTCACTTCTGCCTGAGCTGGCGCAATGCGCTGTGCTAACTGATTTTATTTTTTAGTTTGCTGCGTGCAGCAGACTCGAAAGAGTATATTCTCATGCAGGAGAAGTGTCATGTTTTACTGGATTTTATTAGCTCTGGCTATCGCGACTGAAATTACCGGCACGCTCTCAATGAAATGGGCTAGCGTGGGTAATGGCAATGCGGGTTTTATTTTAATGCTGGTGATGATCACGCTGTCATATATATTTCTTTCTTTTGCGGTAAAAAAGATTGCCCTGGGTGTAGCGTATGCCTTATGGGAAGGGATCGGCATTTTATTTATTACCATTTTTAGCGTGCTGCTATTTGATGAAGCATTATCAACCATGAAGATTGCCGGCTTGCTGACGCTGGTCGCCGGCATCGTATTGATCAAATCAGGGACGCGTAAACCCGGCAAACCGGTGAAGGAGGCGGCTCGTGCAACAATTTGAATGGATACACGGCGCCTGGCTTGGGCTGGCAATAATGCTGGAAATCGCGGCTAACGTACTGTTGAAATTTTCGGACGGCTTTCGCCGTAAATGCTATGGCATCTTATCGCTTGCCGCTGTTCTGGCCGCCTTCAGCGCGCTTTCCCAGGCGGTTAAAGGGATAGACCTGTCGGTGGCGTATGCGCTATGGGGCGGTTTTGGTATTGCCGCCACGCTGGCGGCGGGCTGGGTGCTCTTCGGCCAGCGCTTAAATCCCAAAGGCTGGGTTGGCGTGATATTGCTGCTCGCCGGAATGGTCATGATCAAATTTGCCTGAGACGATCGCTGCCGGTCAGGCAGCGATTCCCGCATTAATCCTGCGCCAGAGCTTTCAGCTTATCGCGAAAGCCGGTGACGGATATGGCGCGGTTATCGGCGCGCCAGCGATCTTTAGCCGCAGGGGCGGAGCTTTGTACGCCAATAAGCTGCCATCCGCTATCCGTGTGCAATAAGAGCGGCGAGCCGCTGTCGCCAGGTAACGTGTCGCACTGGTGTGAGAGTACGGCATTCTGCGCCCAGCCGGTCACGACGCAATCCTGATGGGAATAGAGCGCATTCAGATGATCTTCCGGATAACCAGACTGCGTGACTTTTCGGTCTGCGGCTTTCAACGCCGCAGTGAGCGCCGCTTTATCGCCGGTAAATAAAGGCACTGGCGTGATACCGGAAGGTGGGTAGCGCAATATTATCAGACCAAAATCCCAGCTTGCCGCGGCAGGCGGCACAATCCAGCCATCGCCATCCGCTTTCAGGCGTCGGCCCAGCGACGGTTCAACGCGGCCTTCAATGCCGTGGATTTCATAGCGCCATACTCCTTTTCGCGCCACAAAACGCAGCGCAACCGCCTTGTCTGGTTTTCCTTTCGGTGGCGTTAGCAGGCAGTGACCTGCTGTCAGGGCGATATGCGGGGAGATAAGTGTTGCCGTACACAAATTACCGCTGGCGGTCTCTAGTTGCCCGATGGCATCCCACGGCGATTGGGTAGGATCGGCGACGGGCACCCGATCGTCATGGTTAAAAAAAAGCGTTTTGACGTCGCTGGCATCCGTGGCGTCTGTTTCAGCCCCCCTGGCTTTCGCCATAACCGGTAAAAAACACACTATGCCCAGTAATACAGCAATGGTTTTATGCATATCACACTCTGGTGGGTAATTATGATTATTAACAACAAACCCTCAGTACTACTATAGACGTGACGGTAAGAAAGTGGGAGTAAAATCAGATAACTACACTCAGGAAAGATAGAAATGCGTGGCAATAACGGCGCATAAAATAAGCACGATAAGAATGAGCTCAAAGCGGTAGCGAGACACTTTTTTGCCCTCCCGGAAGGCGGCGCTAAACCAGAACAATTTAGCGCCGTAAAAACGGGCGCGGGGGCGCGCCGCAGCATGTTACGACTTACGCAGCCGGTTGAGTAGTTGGTTTTGACGTGGTTTTGGCTGGCGCTTTACCACCTTTTTTCTGGTGCTTTTTAGCCGCCTGCGCTTTTTGCTCAACGGTTTTCTTATGCTGCTTTTTGTGGTGCTGGGTGGTCTGGGTTGTTTTGGCAGGCGTTGCGGTTTTCGCAGGCGTTGCAGTCTCAGCCGCGAATGCTGCGGAAGAGAGACCCATTGCAGCGGCAACAACCAGAGCTAATACTTTTTTCATTTTGATACCCTCGATTTGGTTTTCATTCAACCCCACTGCGGGGCCGGTGAAATGACTATATCGCTGTTATCAAAAGGCTTCCGTGAGTGATTGGTTTCGGCATGTAACGCTATGTACAATCCCCCGGTAACGCGATGTCAGCCCCCACCATAATAGGTAGCTTTACGTTACCGGCCGTTATTTTTGGTCGCAGAGTCGGTAATATTCGCTCTCCAGAATAACAAGTACACCGTATATGAATCCGATAATCTGGGTGGTATTTACGCTTCTGGCGCTGGATGCAATCAGAGAAGTCATGGGAGTATCAAGCTTGACAGGTCTGTGGTAAACAGTGAGTCGTGGCGTGAAACCAGCCCGGCGATAGCGCACGTTGCTATCGCCGGATTATTTCTTTTCAGGCGTGAAGACGATGATGTAACCGCGTCCCGACCATGATGGCCAGCACCAGCATTAGCGCGATAAAACCGCCTACGCCGTTCCAGCCGTAACTATGCCAGAATACGCCGCCTAGCGTCCCGGCGATACTGGACCCCAGATAATAGCTGAAAAGATAAAGTGACGAGGCCTGTCCCTTCGCCCGGCGCGCACGCGGGCCAATCCAACTACTGGCCACGGAGTGCGCGGCGAAAAAGCCGGCGGAAAAAAGCAGCATCCCGGCAAAAATCAGCCAAAGCGAGGTAAAAAGCGTCAGTAAAAGCCCGCCCAGCATTACTGCGATAGAGAACAGCATCACCGGCCCCCGGCCATAGCGTGAGGTCATTGCGCCAGCTTTCGGCGAGCTCCACGTGCCGGTGAGATAGGCTACGGATAACAGTCCGACCACGGCCTGGCTTAATTCCCAGGGGGAGAGCATCAGGCGATAACCAATGTAGTTAAACAGGGTGACGAACGCGCCCATCAGTAAAAAACCTTCTGCAAACAGCAGAGGTAACCCCCGATCGCGCCAGTGGAGACGGAAATTAATAAATAGCGTTTTAGGCCGTAGCGACGTGGGACGGAAATGTTGCGAGGCGGGTAAAATCTTCCAGAACATCAGCGCGGACGCCAGCGCAAAGCATCCGATGGCCGCCAGCGCGATGCGCCAGTTAAAAAAGTCGGTCATGACGCCGCTTAATAAACGCCCGCTCATCCCGCCGATGGAATTACCGCTAATATAGAGCCCCATGGAGAAAGCGACAAAGCTGGGATGGATTTCTTCGCTCAGGTAGGTCATTCCCACCGCGGCGACGCCGCTTAACGACAGACCGATCAGCGCACGCATAATCAGAATACCATGCCAGCTGGTCATCATGGTTGATAACAATGTGCAGCAGGAGGCTAATAACAAGGCGGTGACCATCACCGGTTTACGGCCTATCGCATCAGAAAGCGGGCCGGTAAAAAGTAAGCCGATAGCCAGCATGGCGGTAGAAATAGAAAGTGAAACGCTGCTGCTGGCGGGGGAGACGCCAAACTCCTGGGAAAGTACCGGTAGTATAGGCTGAATGCAATAAAGGAGCGCGAAAGTCGCCAGGCCCGCGGAAAAAAGGGCCAGCGTGACGCGCATGAAAGGCGCTGTACCGCGTTTAATAAATTGAACCGGCTGAGAATGGCATTGTTCATCGATATCGCTCGCCGTGGCGTCATCGAGAATAGTTGTACGACTCACGTTAAATCCTTGCTTTACATCTCCGTCAACAGGAGACGGGTATAACCGACATGTAAAGCATAGAAAAAGCAAAATATTCTGTCTAATATATTAATTGTCTCAAATAAGACGTTAAAAATATGAATATCGAATTACGTCATTTACGTTACTTTGTGGCGGTAGCAGAAGAGCTGCATTTTGGTCGCGCCGCCGCGCGCCTCAATATCTCGCAGCCGCCGCTGAGTCAGCAGATACAAATTCTGGAGCAGCAGGTCGGCGCGCGATTACTGGCGCGGACCAACCGCAGCGTAGCGTTAACCGCCGCCGGGCGACAGTTTCTGGTGGATAGCCGACACATCCTGAGTCTGGTAAACGACGCCGCCGCTCGCGCCGAGCGGCTGCATCAGGGCGAAGCGGGCGAAATCCGTATTGGCTTTACGTCTTCAGCGCCTTTTATTCGGGCGGTATCGCATACCTTTTCGTTGTTCCGCCAGTCCTATCCGGGAGTGCATATGCAAACGCGTGAAATGAATACGCGTGAGCAAATCGCGCCGCTCAACGAAGGCGTACTGGATATTGGCTTGCTGCGGAATACGCCGCTGCCCGACACACTTAATCGCGAGGTGATTTTGCATGAGCCGCTTATGGCCATGATCCCGCGCGAACATCGGCTGGCGCAAAAGCCGGTCGTCAGTCTGACAGAACTGGCGGAAGAACCTTTCGTCTTTTTCGATCCGCATGTCGGGACGGGCCTCTACGACGATATTCTCGGCCTGATGCGGCGCTATAACCTGTCGCCGACCATCACGCAGGAGGTTGGCGAGGCAATGACCATTATCGGTCTGGTAGCGGCGGGACTGGGTGTCTCGATTCTGCCGGCATCCTTTAAGCGTGTACAGATGAGCGAGATGCGCTGGGTTCCCCTGGCGGAAGAGGACGCCGTATCTGAAATGTGGCTGGTATGGCCAAAGCATCATGAACAGAGTCATGCCGTACAGCGGTTTTGCCAACTGCTATTACTGGCTGCCCGACGGGATTAATTACGCTTAAAAAGGGTGAAAATGTGCAGTTAATCACACGGCTAAGCAAAAAGTTGACGGCGAGTATTGAAGTGTTTCACCATAGCACACAGATTATTTCGGAGCGCGAAAATAAAGGGAGTGAGCGGTGGTTGCTGATAGTCAGCCTGGGCATATCGATCAAATTAAGCAGACCAATGCTGGCGCAGTGTATCGCCTGATTGATCAGCTCGGACCGGTATCGCGAATTGACCTGTCTCGTCTGGCGCAGTTGGCGCCTGCCAGTATTACGAAAATTGTTCGCGAAATGCTGGAAGCGCATTTGGTTCAGGAACTTGAAATTAAAGAGGCGGGCAGTCGTGGACGTCCCGCCGTCGGGCTGATGGTGGAAACGGAAGCCTGGCACTATTTATCTATTCGTATTAGCCGTGGCGAAATTTTCCTTGCGCTACGCGATCTTAGCAGCAAACTGGTGGTAGAAGAGTGTCTGGCGCTGCCGTTAACCGAAGCCACGCCGTTGCTTGAGCGAATTATTACGCACGTTGATCGGTTTTTTACCCGCCATCAGCAGAAACTGGAGCGTCTGACCTCTATTGCCATTACGTTACCGGGCATTATCGATACCGAAAACGGCGTTGTGCACCGGATGCCGTATTACGAAGATGTCAAAGAGATGCCTTTGGGAGATGCGCTGGAGCGGCACACCGGCGTACCGGTTTACATTCAGCATGATATTAGCGCCTGGACGATGGCAGAGGCGCTTTTTGGCGCCTCACGCGGCGCGCGCGACGTTATCCAGGTGGTGATTGATCATAATGTGGGGGCGGGCGTTATCACCGACGGTCATTTGCTTCATGCGGGTAGTAGCAGTCTGGTAGAGATTGGGCATACCCAGGTCGATCCTTATGGTAAGCGCTGTTATTGCGGTAATCATGGCTGTCTGGAGACCATCGCCAGCGTCGATAGCGTGCTGGAACTTACGCAGCTTCGGCTTAATCAATCGATGAGTTCAATGTTGCACGGCCAGCCGTTAACGGTAGATTCACTGTGTCAGGCGGCGATGCAGGGAGATCTATTAGCAAAAGATATTATTAGCGGCGTTGGCGCGCATGTCGGACGCATTCTGGCTATCATGGTGAATTTATTTAATCCGCAAAAAATTCTTATTGGTTCGCCGCTAAGTAAAGCGGCTGATATCCTTTTTCCGGCCATTGCTGACAGTATCCGTCAGCAGGCGCTGCCCGCCTACAGTAGGAATACGGTAGTGGAAAGCACGCAGTTTACCAACCAGGGCACGATGGCCGGGGCGGCGTTGGTAAAAGACGCGATGTATAACGGCTCTTTGTTGATTCGTCTATTACAGGGTTAACATTTTTTAACTGTTGTACAAAAATTTGCGCTAACTCAAGCTGATTGCCCTTGCCATATCTTAGACTTTCTCCACTGTATTATTTTCCTGGCTTATATTTTCGAAGCATAACGGTGGAGTTAGTGATGCTGAAGCGTTTCTTTATTACAGGTACAGACACTTCTGTTGGGAAGACGGTGGTTTCCCGCGCATTACTACAAGCGTTAGCGTCGGGTGGTAAGAGCGTTGCAGGGTATAAACCTGTCGCTAAAGGGAGCAAAGAGACTGCAGAAGGGATGCGCAACAAAGACGCGCTGGTATTGCAAAGCGTCTCTTCGCTGGAGTTGCCGTATGAGGCGATTAATCCGATCGCGTTAAGCGAAGAAGAAAGCAGCGTCGCGCATAGCTGTCCTATAAATTACACCTTGCTGTCCAACGGTCTGGCGAGCCTGAGCGATAAAGTGGACCACGTGGTTGTGGAGGGTACTGGCGGCTGGCGTAGTTTGATGAATGATTTACGTCCATTGTCCGAATGGGTGGTACAGGAACAGTTACCGGTATTGATGGTGGTAGGGATTCAGGAGGGGTGCATTAATCATGCGCTACTGACTGCGCAAGCTGTCGCTAACGATGGACTGCCATTAATTGGCTGGGTGGCGAATCGTATCAATCCTGGCCTGGCGCATTATGCTGAAATTATTGATGTGCTTGGGAAAAAACTGCCAGCGCCGTTGATTGGCGAGTTACCGTACCTGCCGCGCGCCGAGCAGCGTGAGCTGGGGCAGTATATTCGTTTATCAATGCTCGGCAGCGTGCTGGCGGTAGATAGAATCATGGCGTAACGTTCGCGAGAGCACTGACGCGACTACACAGGCAATCAGCAGACCGGGGAGTAACTGATACTCGCCGGTCATTTCACAAATCATCAGGGTGGACATTATCGGCGCATGGGTTGTCGCCGCCAGTAGCGTCGCCATACCCGCCAGCCCCAATAAAATCGCTATTTCATCCGAGCCTGGCAGCCAGAATCCCCATATCCGACCCAGAAACATTCCAATGGATAATCCGACAAATAATGTTGGCGTAAAGACGCCGCCCGGCGCGCCAGACCCGCTGCTGGCGAGCACCGCCAGGATTTTGCACACAAAAATTCCGCCAATCAGCGAGAATAGCGGCGGGGAGAGCAGAAATGATTGTACGACGCTATAGCCGTTTCCCCATACCGTGGGCGTGAGTAACGACAGTAATCCGACAATAAGCCCGCCCAACGCCAGTTGCCAGGGCGGGGACAGTTTTAAACGTAAGAAACTATTATGACTGGCCGTCATCAGCCACATCAGCAATGGGCCGCACAGACCGGCGACCAGGCCGGTACTGACTATCATGACGTACTCCCGCGCGTGGAGATCAACGGTCAGATGTACGGTATAGAGTAGTGAATCGCTACCGTTTAATACATGGGTGGTTAGCAGGGCGACGACGGCGGAAACGACAACCGGGCCGAGGGAAGCCAGCATTAAGGTACCGAACAGGATCTCCGCGATAAACAGGCTGCCCGCCAGTGGCGCATGGTAAGCGCCCGCCATGCCCGCAGCGGCGCCGCTGGCGATCCATAATTTCCATTCCTCACGCGGCGTGAAGCGTCGGGCAAAGCTGGATGCCGCCAGCGCGGCGAGGAGGATCATTGCGCCTTCGCGACCAATTGCGCTGCCGCTGACCACGACCAGCAGCGAGGCCAGCGATTTCACCAGACTGGCGCCAACGTCAAATTGCCCGTCGGTTTGCAATGCTTCCATATAGTCAGTGGGCGCATGGGGGCGCTGTTGGTTCATTTTTTGCCACCCCCACAGCAACAGACCAGCGGCCAGGCCGCCAAGCGCCGGCGTAATCAGCCGTCGCCAGGGCGAAAGCCCCTCAGCCGCATTCACCAGACTGCCGGTGTCATTACTCAGGAAAATCCACTCCAGCAATTGCATCGCATGACGGAAGGCGGCGACAGCCAGCGCCGCGAGAATACCAATGAGCGTAGCGATCAGCAGGCGACGAAACATCGCGCGCAGATCCGGGTAAGCGTGTAAACGATGCATGAGCGGGTAAACAGGGAGTTTCAGGATAGCCTATTCTGCGGGGAAATGGCGTCAGACGCAAAAGCACTATGTGCGATATAATATTGCGTACAATAATGATATTGCCGGATAGCGAGAGGCCATCCGGCGGTGGCGTTAGCTGTTTTCGTGAATATTTAGCGCCCGACGCGTGCGGCCTGAGCTGAGATAGTCGGCGATGTAATCCTGAGAGATTTCACCGTTATAGCGCCCGTCTTCATCAACGATCGGCATCCAGCTGGTATTACTTTCGTACAATCTGGACAGCACAATACGCAGATTATCTTCCGCTTTGCCCGTAATACGGAAAGGATGGGTGATATCGGCGCAGATTCCGCTGGCGTTCCGCGCCTCCCGGCGCTTCACAAATCCCAGTGGCTTACCGTCGTTGTCAATGACGGTAATGGCGCGAATATCGTGATCATCCATAATGCCGAACGCCTCGCTTAACGGCGTGGAAGGCCGCGCGGTAATGGTTGGCTGTTGGTCGGTCACATCGCCTGCGGAGACCAGCAGCAAACGCTTTAACGTTCTGTCCTGACCGACAAACGACCCGACAAACTCGTTAGCCGGTTTGGCCAGCAGTTCATCAGGACTGGCGCACTGTACAATTCGCCCCTGACGGAACACGGCGATACGGTCGCCGAGTTTTAGCGCTTCGTCGATATCATGGCTGACCAGCATCACAGTCTTTTTTAGCTTACGCTGCATATCCAGAAACTGGTTCTGGATCACTTCGCGGTTAATGGGGTCCACCGCGCCGAAGGGCTCATCCATCAGCAGTACCGGCGGATCGGCGGCCAGAGCGCGGATCACGCCAATGCGCTGCTGCTGTCCCCCGGACATCTCCTTTGGATAGCGATGCAGAAATTTTCTGGCATCCAGCGCCACCATGTCCATCAACTCTTCGGCGCGTTGCTTGCAGCGTGCTTTGTCCCAACCCAACATGCGCGGCACAACGGTAATATTTTCTTCAATCGTCATATTAGGAAACAGGCCGATTTGTTGGATAACATACCCAATATTGCGGCGTAGCGTTACCGTATCCATATCGTTGGTATTCTCGCCGTTGATAAGAATATTACCGCTGCTGGGCGCGATCAGCCGGTTGATCATCTTTAACGTGGTGGTTTTGCCGCAGCCGGAGGGACCGAGTAAGACGCACATTTCGCCTTCCGGCACGTTCAGGTTGACGTTGTCGACGGCTTTTAGCGGCTGACCCTTTTTCTGTACAAATTGTTTGGTGAGATTTTCCAGTTTTATCATTATCGTATCCCCTTAGGTGTCAGTACGACTTGCAGACGATGCAACAGCCAGTCAAGCACAATCGCCAGTAGACAGATCATCAGCGCGCCGGCAATTAACATGCGAATATCGCTGCTGCTAATGCCGTTTAACAGTAGCAGTCCCAGACCGCCGGCGCCGATCACCGCGGCAATCGCCATTACGCCGATATTCATCACTACCGCGGTGCGGATACCCCCGAAAATAACCGGTAGGGCCATTGGGATTTCGACCCAGCGCAGCCGTTGCCAGAAAGTCATACCGATGCCGCGTCCCGCTTCACGCAGACCGGGCGGCAAACTATCAAGCGCAGTATGGGTATTACGGACAATCGGCAGTAAAGAGTAGAGAAAAACGGCCGTCACGGCGGGCAGAACGCCAATACCATGTCCGATCAGCGAAAAGAGCGGGATCATTAATCCAAACAGCGCGATAGACGGAATGGTAAGAAGTAGCGTGGCGGCGCCCAATACCGGCGTTGCCAGCCATTTGTGGCGTACAATCAAAACGCCTAACGGTACACCGATGATAATCGCCAGACCGACGGCCAGCGCGACCAGCCAGAGATGCTGAAAGGTAAGGCTGGCGAGATAGCCTGCGTTATCCAGCATATAATGTATCGTATCCATAGGCGCTCCTTACAGCAGACCTTTGTCCTGCAAAAATTGATGGGCTACCTGTTGCGGCGTGCGATGCTCGATATCGACCTGAGCGTTTAGGGTCGATATCACATCGTTATTGAGCAGGCCGGAAAGGGTGTTTAAGGCGTCATCAAGGCCAGGATTGGCTTCCAGCACCTCTTTACGCACCACGGGCGTGACAGCGTAACTTGGAAAGAAGCCTTTATCATCTTCCAGCACTTTCAGATCAAACCCTTTCACCCGTCCGTCGGTGGTATAGACCAGCCCGGCGTCAACCAGCCCATCCCGAACGGCGTTATAGACCAGCCCTGGGTCCATCTGTCGTATTTGCGGGCGATCAAGCTGCATCTGGTAGGCTTGCTGAAGGGGCTTCATTCCGTCGCTGCGCCCGGCAAATTCCAGATCGAGGCCGAGCATCCAGTTGTGGTCAGGATCGTTCTGCCGGACCTGTTCGATTTTTGCCACCATTTGCGAGATGGTGGTGATATTTTCCGACTCGGCGCGTTTGCGCTGCATCGCGAACGCGTAAGTATTGTTCATGTCAGCCGGTTTGAGCCATACCAGGCCCAGCTTCGCATCCAGGCGTTTTACCGTGTCGTAGGTTTCCTGTGGACTCATGCGCTTATCGATACGGTTGAAAATAATCAGCGATGTACCGGTGTATTCCCAGGTAATATCAATTTGTTTATTCACCATCGCATTACGTGAAATCACCGCGGCGATATTGGTTTGCGGCTGAACCTGAAAGCCTTTTTTCTGCAAATACTGAACGGTCATAGCGGAAAGAATATGCTGCTCGGTAAAGCTTTTGGTAGCGAGAACCAGCGGCGCGGCCTGCGTCTGGCTACTGAACAACAGCGTTGCGGCAAGCCATTCTAACAGGTGTTTTTTGAATCTCATTTAACGCTCCTTATTGTTATTTATGCGTTCAGACGGTATGAGGGCTAAGGCGTCGCCCAAACCAGGCAAGCAGAGTGTCAAGAATCAGCGCGAATAACGCCGTGGCCGTTGCGCCGAGAATCAACGTCGGAAAATCGTTGAGATAAATCCCCGGAAAAATCAGCTCGCCGTAGCTGCTGGCGCCGATCAGAAAGGCCAGCGGCGCGGTGCCGACATTGATGGCGGTCGCGATGCGAATACCGGACAGCATCACTGGCCACGCATTAGGTAGCTCTACCTGGCGAAGCCGCTGCCATTTTGTCATCCCAATCCCGTTCGCCGCTTCAATCAGTGAGGCGGGAACGGAACAGAGGCCCGCATAGGTATTGCGGACGATAGGCAGAAGGGAGGCCAGAAATAGCGCGACAATGGCGGGCGTATCGCCGATCCCGATAATCACCATCGCTAAGGCCAGGACGGCCAGCGGCGGCAAGGTATTACCAACATTAAAGATTTGCATGACATATTCAGCAAATCCTTTTGCCGCAGGTCGGCTGAGTAAAATCCCGCTCGGGATACCGACCAGTAAAGCAAAAAACATGGACGTAAAGACCAGCATCAAATGCCGTTGTCCGAGATACAGCAGATCGACCTGACGCGCTTTCAGCGTCTCCAGACCGATTCCCCAGATAAACAGCGCCAGTAACAGCAAAATGACGATAGTGAACCCAAGTACGCGTTTTAGGGTGAGGGTGTGCATTGCGGTGTGTCTCCCTGTTTGCATGTGTTATGGCGACGTTAAGAGTCGCGTGTTGTTATGCCATGTTCCGGCAGGGTACTTTGAGCTATAGCAACAGGTTGGGAAGGATTCCAGCGGAGCGTGATGTTTAACACTGTTAAACATCTATTAACAATTATGGTTTGCCCTTATGCGGCTTAGGGTGAACATTCACGATAAAGAATTATCTTAAAAATAGAAGCGTGGTGTGACGTTGTCACTTTTTGTAGATAAAAATAGGCCGCAATGGGAGAAAAGGCAGGTAAAATCCTGCCTTTTATGGGGATTAACGGAATAACGGTTTTACAGCGACGGGAATAATGAGTTGAGCTTGCCATTGCGCCAGCGTCAGACGCGCCAGTTGCCCCAACGCCTGATAAAACGGATGCCCGGCATGATCGATAAATACGTCCAGAAAGCGGGACGACCACGGAAACAGATGCCAGGCCAGGAGTTGTTCGCATTCATGATGACGGCCATTCTCGGCAAGCCAGGCCGCCAGCAGCAACAGCGACCCAAAATGATCTTCTGGCTCGTTTTGCTGCATTTCAAACTGAATCCCGTTTTCGCGCATCCACTGACGTAGCGCCAGCGTAGAATCGCCAAATAATACGCTCTCACGATCCAGCCAGACGGAACCCCACGGCGGAGACGGCAGAGCGTAAGGGCCGATAAACAGACGCTGCCAGGCCTGTGGCAACGACTCTTCGCTGTGGGTCTTAAACATAGCCGCCACAGGCGCAAGCGCCTCGGCATCAAGCGGCCACTGCGCCTGCCAGTCGTCGGTTAATAGCGCCTGAACCAGAGGAGCGGTTTCGTGGCTTTCCGGCGAATAATAAAACAACGCGCCAAGAACACGCGCCGTTACTGAAAAATCATCACGTTGTAAAAAAGTGGTCATTCAAACAATCCCGAAAGGTGCGGGTCGCCCCGCACGCATAAATTAACCTGCGACGGCCATACCTACGGTCATATGCAGGCCATAAAAAAGTCCGCGGCCAATAATTTCGCCTGCCAGCACCAGCACGACACCGAGCAGCAAACCAACGGTATGCGGTTCGCGGCGACGGATTAGCGGACATAGCCAGCAGCCTAATCCGGCAGCAAGCAAGACAATGCGCCAGACCTGTAGCATACCGTAATCCGGTGCGAGATGGCTGGCCTGTTGCACGGAACTGTGAATGGTTGAGAGAGACAGCCCTTGTAGTACGATGACCGCCACGCACACCACCAACGCCAGGCCGCTAATACTGGCAAACGTCACGCTGCAAAATGGGACGCGCGCGATGCGTAGCAGTAGCGCCGCAAACACCGGGCCGCACAGGAATGCCGTGAGGAAAAAGGCCAGCGTGGTGTAGCCATTATACCAGGTTGGCACGGTATCTATCTGATAAACGAGCGTCATTGCCCAGATGAATGCAACGCCGAGCGCCATACTGACCAGCAGCCACACTTTACCCAGCACCGGGGGCATTTTACCGAGTACCGCCACCAGCCACCAGATGCCGCCTACGGCAAAGAACACCGATCCTGCGGCGATTTCATTACTCAGTGCGGAAGCGCCTACGCGGTTAAGCGAGTTAAACGCGCGCATCGGCGAGCCGAGATGCATAATCGACGCGAGGAATCCCAGTCCCATCACCAGCCACAGAAAAAACATGCTACGCACGATGCGCTGACGGGCGATGGTATCGTCTTTTGCCGTCAGCCAGCCCAGTCCGCTAACGATTAACGCGCCGACCACGCACTGACCAAAGACCGTGAAGATCATCAGCGGCCATTCATGCCATCCACTTCCCATCTTATACCTCCTTCGGATTGGCCAGATAACCGGTGGTGTCCCCGGTCGGGCGGCTGTTGGCGTTGGGTTTAATCACAATATTCGGCTTCGTGAAATGCGCGCGCGGCAACGGCGCGACGGCAGCCAGCTCACCGTGTTTTTTGCGCAGTTCGTCTATCGGGCCGAAATCCAGCGCCCGCAGCGGACAGGATTCGACGCAGATCGGTTTCTTGCCTTCCGCCACCCGGTCATAACAGCCGTCGCACTTGGTCATATGACCTTTGGCGGCGTTGTACTGCGGCGCGCCGTACGGGCAGGCCATGTGGCAGTAGCGGCAGCCGATACAGACCTCTTCGTTCACCACCACAAAACCGTCATCGCGCTTGTGCATCGCGCCGCTCGGGCAGACTTTGGTACAGGCCGGGTCTTCGCAGTGGTTGCACGAAATGGAGAGGTAATAGGCAAAGACGTTCTGGTGCCAGACGCCGTTATCTTCCTGCCAGTCGCCACCTGCATACTCATAAATGCGGCGGAAGCTGACATCCGGGGTCAAATCTTTGTAGTCCTTGCAGGCCAGTTCGCAGGTTTTGCAACCGGTGCAACGACTGGAATCAATAAAAAATCCATACTGGGTTGTCATCGGTTACTCCTTACGCCTTTTCAACCTGAACAAGATTACTGTGTGACGGATTACCTTTCGCCAGTGGGGAAGGCCGGTGCGACGTCAGAATGTTAATGGAGCCGCCGCGATCGACTTTGTCGCCAAACATGTCGGCATTTAACCAGGCGCCTTGGCCGATAGCGGTGACGCCAGGCAATATGCGCGGCGTGACTTTTGCCGGAATGAGCATCTCTCCGTTCTGGTTAAAGACCCGCACGGTGTCGCCGTGCTGAATGCCGCGCGCTTGCGCATCAATCGGGTTGATCCAGATCTCCTGCGGACACGCCTGTTGCAGGACGTCGATATTGCCGTAGCTGGAGTGGGTACGCGCTTTATAGTGGAAGCCGGTTAGCTGTAGCGGGTAGCGCTGACGAAGCGGATCGTCCCAACCGTCAAAGCCTGGCGTATAGGCGGGTAAAGGATGGATAATCTCATCTTTCTTCAGCTCCCACGTGTTGGCGAGGGTTGCCAGACGCTCGGAATAGATTTCGATTTTACCGGACGGCGTTTTCAGTGGGTTGGCGGCAGGGTCTTCGCGGAAGGCGCGGAAAGCGACGTAGTGTTCCTCCGGGCATTTTTTCTTGAAAATGCCTGTCTGTTTCATCTCTTCGTAATCCGGCATTTCCGGGTTACGCGCTTTGGTTTTTGCGTGCAGGTATTTGACCCACTCATGCTGCGTGCGGCCTTCTGTGAAGGTCTGGTATACGTCCGGACCAAGCCGTTTAGCCACTTCACTGAGCGTCCAGTAAATGGGCTTTCTTTCAAATTTCGGCGAGGTGGCGGGCTGACCAAGAATGACATAGCCCATATTGCCTGCGGATTCGTGGGAAATCAGATCTTCCTGCTCGGTCGGCATTAAATCAGGCAGCAGAATGTCGCAATATTTTGCCGACGCGGTCATAAAGTGCTCGATGCCGACGATCATTTCACATTTACTGTCGTCCTGAAGCACCTCGTGGGTGTGGGCGATGTCGCCATGCTGATTGATCAGCGTATTACTGGCGTAGCACCACAAAAATTTGATCGGCACGTCGAGCTTGTCTTTTCCCCGCACGCCGTCGCGTGTGGCGGTCATTTCCGCGCCATGATCGATAGCGTCGGTCCAGGTAAAGACCGAAATCTGGGTTTTTACCGGGTTCTCCAGCATAGAAAACCATTCGACGCCCAGATCCCAGGTGCCTTCGCGCACGCCGGAATTACCGCCATTTATGCCGACGTTACCGGTGAGTACAGACAGCATGGCGATTGCGCGTGCGGTCTGCTCCCCGTTAGAGTGGCGTTGCGGTCCCCAGCCCTGGCAAATGTAAGCCGGTTTCGCCGAGCCGATTTCCCGCGCCAGTTGAATGATTTTTTCCGCCGGAATACTGGTAATCTGCGCGGCCCATTGCGGCGTTTTAGCAATACCGTCGTCGCCCTGACCCAAAATATAGGCTTTATAGTGCGCGTTACGCGGGGCCGAGGCGGGCAGAGTGGTTTCGTCGTAGCCGATGCAGTATTTATCCAGAAACGGTTTATCAATAAGATCTTCGGTAATCAGCACCCAGGCGATTGCCGCCGCCAGCGCGCCATCGGTACCAGGGCGAATCGGCAGCCACTCGTCTTCGCGGCCGGCGGCAGTGTCGTTATAACGCGGGTCAATGACGATCATCCGGGCGTTGGAGCGCTCGCGCGCTTGTTCGACATAGTATGTCACGCCGCCGCCGCTCATACGTGTTTCCGCGGGGTTATTGCCAAACATCACCACCAGTTTTGTATTGGCGATATCATCCGGACTATTGCCGTCGTTGCCGCCGAACATATAGCTCATGGCCGCGCTGATTTGGGCGGTGCTGTAGCTACCGTAACGGCTGAGATAGCCGCCGCAGGCGTTCATCAGGCGATACGGTACGTTAGAATTGGTAATATTGCCGCCGTCCACGCCGGTACCGTAAAGGACATGTACCGCTTCGTTGCCGTAGTCCTTGAGGATACGTTTCAGGTTATCGCCGATAGTATCCAACGCTTCATCCCAACTGATACGTTCGAATTTGCCTTCTCCTCGTTTACCAACGCGTTTCATCGGATATTTCAGGCGATCGGGATGATTCATCCGGCGACGAATAGAACGACCGCGCAGGCAGGCGCGTACCTGATGGTTGCCATATTCATCGTTGCCCGTGGTATCTGATTCAACCCAATATACGGTGTCATCTTTTACGTGCAGGCGCAGCAGGCAGCGGCTGCCGCAGTTAACGGTACATGAACTCCAGACCGCTTTTTCTGCCACATTGCCAGATGCGAGGTCTGCTGCGGCGTGGGCGATGCGGGAGAACGGAAGGGTGAAAGCGCTACTGGCAAGCGCAAGGCTACCGATAGCGGAGGTTTTCACCAGGCTTCGTCGGCTGATACTGGCCGCCATTAATGCCTCAGGGTTGGTGATTTTCATAACAGCTCACTATGCTCATCCAAAAAAGAGTTTTAAATGTCGTTGTGTTCGCAAAACGGGGAGCTCCGGGCGCGTAAAAACGTCCCGGAGCAGGCGGCTTAGATTTTTTCGATTTCCACCAGATTTGTATGTTGAGGATTCCCTTTTGCCAGGGGGGAAGGACGCAGCGTCGTGAGCGTATTGATGCAGGCGCCGTGGTCAATTTTATCGCCAGCCATATCCGCATTATGCCATGCGCCCTGACCCATCGCGCTGACGCCCGGCAGAATACGCGGCGTGACTTTGGCGGGTAGACGCACCTCTCCACGATCGTTAAAGACGCGAACCTTATCGCCATTCGCGATACCGCGTTTTTGCGCATCGAGCGGATTTATCCACACCTCCTGGCGACAGGCGGCCTGCAGAACATCAATATTGCCGTAGCTTGAATGGGTACGGGATTTATAGTGAAAGCCAAACAGCTGTAGCGGGAAGGTGCTCCGCTTCGGATCGTCCCATCCTTCAAAAGTAGGGGTATAAATCGGCAGTGGGCTTATCACGTCGCCTTCCGCCAGCTCCCAGGTACTGGCGATGTGAGCGAGTTTGCTCGAGTAGATTTCGATTTTACCGGACGGCGTTTTTAACGGATTGGCCTGCGGATCTTCACGAAATTTTTTATAGGCGACAAAGTGGCCGTTGGGATCTTTGCGTTTATAGATGCCCATTTTTTTCAGATCGTCATACGCGGGCAATGCCGGATCTCTTGCCTGCATTTTGGCGTACAGATATTGCAGCCATTGCGCCTGGGTACGGCCTTCGGTAAACCGCTGATACACATCGTCGCCGAGGCGTCTGGCGATTTCGCTGAGTACCCAGTAGATGGGCTTGCGTTCAAACTTAGGCGTCGTCGCCGGTTGGATAAAAATCAGATATCCCATATTGCCGGCGTAATCATTGGGGATGATATCTTCCTGTTCGACGGTCATGAGATCCGGCAGTAAAATATCGGCGTACTTCGCGGAAGAGGTCATAAAATTGTCGATGACCACAATCATTTCGCATTTTGCTTCATCCTGAAGAATTTCATGGGTTTTATTAATATCCGAATGCTGATTAATCAGGGTGTTGCCAGCGTAGTTCCATAGAAATTTGATCGGGACATCCAGCTTATCTTTGCCGCGTACGCCGTCGCGCAGGGCGGTCATTTCCGGGCCGCGCGCAATGGCGTCCGTCCAGCTAAAGCAGGAGATGGCGGTTTTAACGGGATTCTCCAGGACCGGCAGACGTTCAATGGTAATGGTGTAAGTGGATTCGCGTGCGCCGCTATTACCGCCATGAATGCCGACGTTGCCGGTCAGAATCGGTAACATGGCGATGGCGCGAGCGGTTTGTTCGCCGTTCGCCTGACGCTGCGGGCCCCAACCCTGACAGATGTAGGCCGGCTTGACGCTGCCTATCTCGCGCGCCAGTTTGATAATCCGATCGGCGGGGATGCCGGTAATATGCGATGCCCACTGCGGCGTTTTGGCGATACCGTCCTCGCCCTGGCCCAAAATATAAGCCTTATAATGGCCATTGGGGGGCGCGTCAGCCGGAAGGGTCTTTTCATCGTAGCCGATGCAATAGTTATCGAGAAAAGGCTGGTCAACGAGATTTTCGTTAATCAATACCCAGGCAATTCCCGCCACCAGCGCGGCATCGGTGCCGGGGCGAATCGGTATCCACTCGTCTTCACGTCCGGCAGCGGTATCGGTATAGCGCGGATCTATTACGATCATGCGCGCATTTGAGCGTTCACGCGCTTGCTCCAGAAACCAGGTAATGCCGCCGCCGCTCATGCGTGTTTCAGCCGGATTATTGCCGAACATGACCACCAGTTTACTGTTTTCGATATCAGATGTGCTGTTGCCGTCGTTGGAACCATAGGTGTAGGGCATGGCGCAAGAAATTTGCGCGGTACTGTATGAGCCGTATTGATTCAACGAACCGCCGTAGCAGTTCATCAAACGCTTCACCGGCGAGGCGGCAGGCGACGAGCGGGTTATGTTGCCGCCTACGATGCCGGATGAATAGTGGATATAAACGGCTTCATTGCCGTAGGTCTCTACGGTCTTTTTCAGGCTGGCGCTAATGGTGTCCAGCGCTTCCTGCCAGCTAATGCGTTCAAATTTGCCTTCGCCGCGGCGGCCAACGCGTTTCATGGGATAGTTAAGGCGATCCGGATGGTTAATGCGCCGACGGATTGAACGGCCCCGCAGACAGGCGCGAACCTGATGATTGCCGTAGACATCGTCGCCAGTGTTATCAGTTTCAACCCACCAGACTTCATTATCTTTTACATGCAGACGCAGGGCGCAGCGACTGCCGCAGTTGACCGAACAGGCGCCCCAGACGATTTTATCTTCTTCGTTGCGCATAGCCTGCTGCACCGCCGCGGCCGCGGTACGCATCCCAAACGGTAAAGATACGCCTCCGGCAGCCAGCGCCAGTGAGCCAAGCGCCGCTGATTTCACTAACGTCCTGCGGCTAACGCCTGTTTGTTGCTTTTCTCCGGGCATCACTCACTCCATTGTCGTTATTATTTCGCTATATATTGATAACTATAACGAAATTATTAACATGCTAATGATGTAATGAGTTTACCCCTTTGGGAGTAAGGGTTATTAATCCATGTCAAAGAGCGTTACCCTCCGGACCCGGAGGGCAGGAGGAGGTTATTGCGGTTCGGCGGATGAACCGTCCTGAGCGGGAGAGGTATTGGCTGGCGCATTGCCGCTGCTGGTGCGGGTATAAAGAATTTTATGCGTGTCGTTCGCGCAATGGCCCACCACCTGTGAGTCCGGCTGATCGGCCTGGTCGTTAGGAACGATAGTGAGCGTAAAATTATCCGCCGGCACGCCGTTATTGATGATACGTTGTTCGATATCGCTTTTTACTCTCTCGCACGATCCCGGTGCCGCCATCACCAGCGAGGGGGCGCTAACTAACGCCAGAGCGGCTATTGCAGTTGCGATTTTCATCATGAACTCCTGTGATTAATGACGATGTTCTAAGCTTAGCATTTTTCGTGTAAATAACTGTATTTGCTAATATGATGATAAATATCTTTTCATCCTGGTGATACGTGTGAAGAAACCCCTTTTACTGACGTTATTGTGCATGATACTGGCAGGTTGTGATAACCCGAAATCCCTTGAGTCTTTTACGCCGGAAATGGCCAGTTTTTCGAACGAATTTGATTTTGATCCATTACGTGGTCCGGTAAAGGATTTCAGCCAGACATTGATGAGTGAGAATGGCGAAGTGGCGAAGCAGGTCACCGGTACGCTTTCACAGGAAGGCTGCTTTGATACGCTTGAGTTACACGATCTGGAGAATAATACGGGGCTGGCGCTCGTGCTGGATGCCAATTATTACCGGGATGCTCAGACGCTGGAAAAAAAGGTGCAGTTACAGGGGAAGTGCCAGCTGGCGGCGTTGCCTTCGGCGGGCGTGACCTGGGAAACGGACGACAACGGTTTTGTGGTATCGGCGACGGGCAAAGAGATGAAAGTCGAGTATCGCTATGATAGCGAAGGTTATCCGCTAGGTAAGACAACCATAAACTCGCAGAATACGCTCTCTGTGACGGCAAAACCCTCCGCGGACCCGCGTAAAAAGCTGGATTACACGGCAGTCAGCCGGGTGGATGATCGACAGGTCGGCAACGTCACACAGAGCTGCGAATATGATGCGTATGCGAACCCTGTTGACTGCCGGCTTGTTATCGTCGATGAGAGCGTTAAGCCGGCAGTATCCCACCATTACACCATTAAAAATCGTATCGATTACTACTAAACCGGGCGCGGTGCGACTCTCCGTGACTGCCGCGCCACGTTTACTGCGCGGTGGGTTTCAGGAGCGTAGAACCGGACGTTTTATGTTCATCCAGATACTGCTGCTGGAAGATACACATGCGGATGGTGTTACGGTATTCGCCGTTAATGAAGAACTCATGAATCAGCTCGCCTTCTACTCTAAAGCCGAGTTTACGGTAGATGTGAATCGCTTTTTCATTCTCTTTATCGACGATCAAATACAATTTATAGAGATTGAGTACGGTAAATCCGTAATCCATCGCCAGTTTGGCCGCGCGTGACGCCAGGCCTTTTCCCTGGTACTCCGGCGAAATAATAATCTGAAATTCCGCCCGCCGATGCACATGGTTAATTTCCACCAGTTCTACCAGCCCGGCGTTTTCACCGTCGCATTCGACGACAAAGCGCCGTTCGCTTTGGTCGTGGATGTGTTTGTCGTAGAGATCCGACAGTTCGACAAAAGCCTCATACGGCTCTTCAAACCAGTAACGCATAACGCTGGCATTATTATCAAGCTGGTGGACAAATCGTAAATCTTCACGCTCAAGCGGGCGCAGTCTGACCTTGTAGTCACTTGTCATACTGTATCCTTACACTTCCTTTTAGTTATCCTGCATCAGGGCGTAATAACGCGACCTGTACGACGATCCAGACACCGCAGCGTATTGGGCTCCCAATAGGCGTTGATGTTGGCGCTTTGCTCGCATTTATCGCGGTTATCAAAGGCGGCATCGGCTTTGTCCCACTCTTTTTCTGCGCGGGTATTCACTTTCTGGCGCAGACTGCGAGTGTCGTTCCATTGTTCCTTTTCCATCGCCGCTTCCTGACGACTTTGTGCGCTATCTCCCGATTCAATCACCAGTTTACTGGTTTCAGCGAATGCGGAAGTAGTATATACAACGGCCGCCAACGTAAGCATTGCCGTCAGGCACAGGCGTTTGCTCAGCGTATTGTTCATCACAACATCCTTTCATTAGAGGGGAAAAAGCGGTAAACCACCTGTAAATTCTACACCAATCCTTATGCCTGGCATATACACAAGAATGGCCGGATAACCGTAACGATATTCTGTTGTATTATCACTTATCATTTCGTAACCAAATGAATCTCATGCTAAAGACGACTCTGCTTTTCTTTGTCACCGCCCTCTGTGAAATCATTGGATGTTTTCTTCCCTGGCTATGGCTTAAGCGCGGCGCCAGCGTGTGGTGGCTTCTGCCCGCCGCCGCGTCACTTGCGTTATTCGTCTGGCTTTTGACCTTGCATCCGGCGGCAAGTGGGCGGGTTTATGCGGCTTACGGTGGGGTATATGTCTGTACTGCGCTCCTGTGGTTACGTGTTGTCGATGGCGTCCGGCTCACGGTTTATGACTGGTGCGGCGCGCTGATCGCGCTGTGTGGAATGCTGATTATCGTCGTCGGATGGGGACGTACGTAACATTGCCGCGCGACCAGAACATTTTGTGATCTGGCAGCGCTTTTTACATCAATATACTTGTATGGTAGTAGCTCAGTTGGGTAAATTTCCTGCATCCCATAATGCGATGTAAGGAATAAACATGAAGATTGTAGGGGCTGAAGTTTTTGTTACGTGTCCAGGGCGTAACTTCGTCACCTTAAAGATAACCACGGAAGACGGGATCACCGGTCTGGGGGATGCCACCCTGAACGGACGCGAGCTCCCGGTGGCCTCGTACCTTACCGATCACCTGTGCCCACAGCTCATCGGGCGGGATGCTCGCCGCATCGAAGATATCTGGCAGTTCTTCTACAAAGGCGCGTACTGGCGCCGTGGCCCTGTCACCATGTCCGCCATTTCCGCGGTTGATATGGCGCTATGGGATATTAAAGCCAAAGCCGCCAATATGCCGTTGTATCAGTTACTCGGCGGCGCTTCGCGTGAAGGCGTCATGGTGTATTGCCATACCACAGGCCACACTATCGACGATGTGCTGGAAGACTACGCGCGTCATAAAGAGCAAGGGTTCAAAGCAATCCGCGTGCAGTGCGGCGTTCCGGGGATGAAAACCACCTACGGCATGGCGAAAGGCAAGGGGCTGGCCTATGAGCCCGCGACAAAAGGCCAGTGGCCGGAAGAACAATTGTGGTCAACGGAAAAGTATCTCGATTTTACGCCAAAGCTGTTTGACGCCGTGCGTAATACGTTCGGGTTTAATGAACATCTTCTGCACGATATGCATCACCGACTGACGCCTATTGAGGCTGCCCGCTTTGGCAAAAGTATTGAAGACTATCGTTTGTTCTGGATGGAAGACCCGACGCCGGCTGAAAATCAGGCGTGCTTCCGCCTCATCCGCCAGCATACGGTCACGCCGATTGCCGTAGGCGAAGTCTTTAACAGTATCTGGGATTGCAAACAGCTCATTGAAGAGCAATTGATTGACTATATCCGCACCACGCTTACCCATGCCGGTGGTATTACCGGGATGCGCCGCATTGCCGATTTTGCCTCGCTCTACCAGGTGCGTACCGGTTCGCATGGGCCGTCCGATCTGTCGCCGGTTTGTATGGCCGCTGCATTACATTTCGACCTGTGGGTGCCTAACTTTGGCGTACAGGAGTATATGGGCTACTCCGAACAGATGCTGGAGGTTTTCCCGCATAACTGGACGTTCGAGGGCGGCTATATGCATCCGGGCGACAAGCCAGGACTGGGCATTGAGTTCGATGAAAAACTGGCGGCGAAATATCCGTACGATCCAGCCTATTTGCCGGTGGCCCGCCTGGAAGACGGCACACTGTGGAACTGGTAAGGAGCGAAAAATGAAAAGCATCGTAATCGAAAAACCGAATACATTAACTATCGAAACGCGCGCGCTTCCGCAGCCTGCGCCGGGCGAAGTTCGTATTAAAGTGAAACTGGCGGGTATCTGCGGTTCCGACAGTCATATTTATCGGGGACATAATCCCTTTGCAAAATATCCCCGTGTCATAGGCCATGAATTTTTCGGTGTCATCGACGCGGTAGGCGACAACGTCAATCGCGACCGGATAGGAGAACGGGTATCCGTCGATCCGGTGATCAGTTGCGGGCATTGTTACCCTTGTTCAGTCGGTAAACCCAATGTGTGTACCTCGCTGGTGGTGCTGGGCGTGCATCGTGACGGCGGTTTCAGCGAGTATGCGGTGGCGCCGGCCCGTAATGCTCATCGCATACCGGACAACATCGCAGATCATCATGCCGTCATGGTTGAGCCGTTTACCATTGCGGCAAATGTGACGGGGCAGGTGAATCCAACCGAGCAGGACGTGGCGCTTATCTATGGCGCTGGCCCGATGGGACTGACGACCGTACAGGCGCTGAAGGGGGTTTATCAGGTTAAAACGGTCATAGCCGTTGATCGCATTGAAGAGCGTTTAGCGATGGCGAAGCAGAGCGGCGCTGACTGGACCCTCAATAATGGTCAACATTCACTGGCGGAATTTCTACAGCAGAAGGCGCTAAAGCCGACCTTGATTGTCGATGCCGCCTGTCATCCCGCGATCCTGCAAGAGGCGATTACACTTGCATCGCCTGCGGCACGCATTGTCCTGATGGGATTTTCCAGTGACCCGTGTGAGATTGTACAGCAGGGTATTACCGGAAAAGAGCTGGCTATTTATTCATCGCGTCTTAATGCTAATAAATTTCCGGTCGTGATTGACTGGCTGAATAAAGGGCTTATTGATCCGGATAAGCTGATAACGCATACATTTGATTATCAATATGTCACCGACGCGATTGAGCTTTTCGAGAAAGACCAGCGTCAATGCTGCAAAGTCTTACTCACGTTTGCGAAATAATATAAATAATTGCGAGTAAGTGGTACGCATCTTACCTCTTAGAGATTGCCTATATGACACAAATAAAGCATGAACGATCGACTCAGGATTTAGTGCGCGCTGCCGTATCTGGCTGGTTAGGCACCGCGCTTGAATTTATGGATTTTCAGTTATATTCACTAGGCGCGGCTCTGGTCTTCCATGAGATATTTTTCCCGGAACAGTCTGCCGCGATGGCGCTTATTCTGGCAATGGGCACCTATGGTGCAGGTTATATAGCCAGAATTATCGGCGCCTTTGTTTTTGGTAAAATGGGCGACCGCATCGGACGAAAAAAAGTATTGTTTATTACTATCACCATGATGGGGATCTGCACCACGCTGATTGGCGTACTGCCGACGTATGCGCAAATCGGCATTTTTGCGCCAGTATTACTGGTGACATTGCGAATTATACAGGGGCTGGGCGCCGGGGCGGAAATTTCCGGCGCGGGTACCATGCTGGCCGAGTATGCGCCGAAAGGAAAGCGTGGCATCATTTCCTCGCTGGTCGCGATGGGCACCAACTGCGGTACGTTGAGCGCGACGGCGATCTGGGCGGTGATGTTCTTTGCGCTTGAACGCGAACAACTGATCGCCTGGGGATGGCGTATTCCTTTCCTGGCGAGCGTCGTTGTCATGATATTCGCGATCTGGCTGCGAATGAATTTGAAAGAAAGTCCGGTATTCGAAAAAGTAAGCGAAGGCGAAAAATCGCCAGCGTTAACGCCTGCGTCAGAAAATACATTGGGCGCGATGTTTACCAGCAAATCTTTCTGGCTGGCCACCGGTTTACGTTTTGGGCAGGCGGGGAATTCTGGGCTTATTCAAACCTTCCTTGCCGGATATTTAGTTCAGACGTTATTATTTAACAAATCTATCCCAACCGATGCGTTAATGATAAGTTCCGTAATTGGTTTTATCACTATCCCACTCTTGGGGTGGTTGTCCGATAAATACGGTCGTCGGCTGCCGTATATAATATTGAATATCTCCGCGATTATTCTCGCCTGGCCGATGCTGTCTATTGTGGTAGATAAAACGTATAGCCCTGGCGTAATTATGGCGGCGCTCATTGTTATTCATAACTTTGCCGTGCTGGGATTATTTGCGCTGGAAAACATCACCATGGCGGAAATTTTCGGATCGCGTAATCGCTTCACCCGGATGGCGATTTCAAAAGAGGCAGGGGGGCTGGTGGCGGTCGGTTTTGGCCCCGTCCTCGCAGGGATCTTTTGTAACATGACCGATTCCTGGCTGCCCATCTTAATTATGCTGGTGCTCTACTCGTGTATTGGTCTGATTTCTGCGCTGTTGATGCCGGAGGTCAGAGATCGCGACCTGAGTCTGCCTGAGGATGCGGCGGAAGCGACAGCGGCAGAGAAGTTACGCCACTCCGCAACCCAGACGAGTTAAATCGTGTCGACGGTATGGCCGGAACGCTAATGCGGTTTCGGCCATGCTGTCCGGTCACTTTTGTTTAATCAGTGTAAATCCAAATGCACCAGGGCAGGCGTTACTCTGCGACTGCTCCGCTTTCAGAATATAGAGGTTATAAAATGCAAAACAGGCTTTTATCGGCAAAGGCGACGCTTCCTGATTACGATCGCGCGGCGCTGGCGGCGCGGATGGTCCATCTCGGTTTTGGCGCGTTTCATCGCGCGCATCAGGGGGTTTACACAGATATTCTGGCTGCGGAGCAGCATAGCGACTGGGGCTATTATGAGGTTAATCTTATTGGCGGCGAACAGCAGATTGCCGATCTAAAGCAGCAGGATAACCTCTATACCGTGGCGGAGATGTCGGCGGATGCCTGGACGGCGCGTGTGGTGGGCGTCGTCAAAGCGGCGTTGCATGTCCAGGTTGATGGTCTGGAACGTGTGCTGGCGGCGATGTGCGAACCGCAGATAGCGATTGTGTCTCTGACCATTACCGAGAAAGGGTATTGTCATTCGCCAGCCACGGGCCAACTTCTGCTGGAACATCCCATGATTGCCGCCGACCTGCAAAATCCGCATCAACCGCTAACGGCACCGGGTATTATTGTCGAAGCGTTAGCGCGTCGTAAAGCCGCAGGCTTACCGGCATTTACCGTGATGTCCTGCGATAACATGCCGGAAAATGGGCATGTGACGCGTCAGGTTGTGACGGCTTACGCCCGGGAGGTGGATGCGGAACTGGCGATATGGATCGAGCAAAACGTGACATTTCCGTCAACCATGGTTGATCGGATTGTCCCTGCGGTCACGCCGGAGACGCTGGATAAAATCGAACAACTGACCGGCGTGCGCGATCCGGCGGGCGTCGCCTGCGAACCGTTTCGTCAGTGGGTGATAGAAGATACGTTTGTGGCGGGGCGTCCGCAGTGGGAAAATGCGGGCGCGACGTTGGTCGCCGACGTGGTTCCGTTTGAAGAGATGAAACTGCGAATGCTTAACGGCAGTCATTCATTCCTGGCTTATCTGGGGTATCTTGCCGGCTATCAGCATATTAATGACTGCATGGCTGACGACAACTATCGTCTGACCGCGCAGGCGTTAATGTTACGCGAGCAGGCGCCAACGCTGAAAGTCCAGGGGGTAGATTTACAGCGTTATGCCGATCAGTTGATTGCGCGTTACCGTAATCCGGCGCTGCGTCATCGTACCTGGCAGATTGCGATGGATGGCAGCCAGAAACTTCCGCAGCGTATGCTGGACTCCGTTCGCTGGCATCTTGCTAATCATAGCGATTTTGATTTGCTGGCGCTGGGCGTAGCGGGGTGGATGCGTTACGTTGGCGGCGTGGATGAGCAGGGCAAGGCGATCGACGTCAGCGATCCGCTATTGCCGGTTATTCAGCGCGCCGTGGCAAACAGTGAAGAAGGCGCCAGTCGTGTTAAGGCGCTGCTGGGAATGGCAGAAATTTTCGGCAACGATTTGCCGCAGGCGGCGCGGTTTACGCAAAAAGTGCAAGAAGCCTATGACAGTTTACTGACATATGGCGCGAAAGCGAGCGTGGCGAAATATGCCGAGCGGTTGAAGTAGCGCAACAGAGACCCGGTAGCATTATGCTACCGGGAAGGCCGGAGCGGTTCTTAGCGGCCAGTAGTATCAGTTCATGCCAAGACGAATCAGTTCGACTGGCGCGAATTTACCTTCACAACCTTCGACAATCACCGTTTTGCCGCGGCGAATTTGACCTGCATCCAGACCTTCGCTCTCAATGGCTTTGATAATCCCGGTATGACCCGTGCCGCTTATCATGACCCGGCTACCGGTAGTGATTGCGTTACGGTTACGATCGTATGTCATCATGGTGTTTTCTCCTTTCAAACTTACAGCCAAAGCCCGCAGGTTTCCCCGCATGACGGGCGACATATAAATACGCTTATCGTTGCGAATTTTTTTTGTTTTTGATCAAGCTCACGGCTTTTTAGGCGGGAATGTGCAGGGTGAGAAAGCGGAGAAGGCGTCTCACCCCGACGTTAAAGGGGGTTACTCTTCGCTAAACCAGCCGCTGTTTTCCTGACGGATAAGCTGAACGGATTCGCTAATTTCCTGCAAATGCTGGGTCATTGCGCTCTCAACCGCATTGCCGTCACGATTTTCCAGCGCGGAGAAAATATCATGGTGCTGGCGCAACAACATCTCCGGCGGAGAAACATGATCCAGACTCATATAGCGAACCCGGTCGATTGTCGCTTTGATATTTTCAATGGTATCCCACGCTAACTGGCAATCGGCGATCTGCGCCAGCTTTTGGTGGAAATCGTCATCAAGCTGGAAAAAATCATCAATCTGTTTGCGCTCGATGGCAATATGTTGCAGGTGCAGGTTTTGCGCCAGTTGATAGCACTGGTTGTCGGTGATCATCGCCGCCGCACGGCGGACTACCGCGCATTCGATCGCCTGCCGAACAAAGCAGCCATTCTGTACCTGAGAAAGCGAAATCTTATTCACATAACTACCGCGCTGAGGGCGGATCTGAATCAACCCATTTTCCGCCAGCTTTATAAAAGCCTCGCGCACCGGTTGACGCGAAACGTTAAAACGGGTTGAGACCTCTTTTTCTGATAGCGGCGTGCCAGGCGGGATCAGGCAATGCACGATATCACGCCGAAGAATACGGTAAATTTGCTGGTTGACAGGCTGTGTAGGGTTAAGCTGCGTTTCGACGGTCATTCATTCTTACTTTTTAGGCGGTTGACCCGGATACTCTACCACTTTTCCGTGGTGGTCTATACCGATCATGTTCTTGGTTGCAGATACGTTTGCCAGGGATTACCCGGCCCGCAGACCGGGTATAACCCCTTAGCTACGGTGGACGCTGAGCCCTGCGAAGGATTGGGTAACAGGCATCATTTCAACGGTATTAATATTCACATGCGCGGGGAGTGTGGCCACCCACCATACCGCTTCGGTAATGTCTTCTGGCGTGAGCGCGGTGGTATTTTCGTAGGTTTTACCCGCTTTCTCATCGTCGCCTTTGAAACGGACGCTGGAAAACTCGGTACCGCCAACCAGACCCGGTTCAATGTCGGTCACGCGAACCGCCGTGCCGTGTAAATCCGTGCGCAAATTCAGGCTAAACTGGCGCACAAAGGCTTTCGTCGCGCCATAGACGTTGCCACCAGCATAAGGCCAACTGCCGGCGGTTGAACCGATGTTAATGATATGACCGCGATTACGTTCGACCATTCCTGGCAGCACGGCGCGGGTCATATAAATTAAGCCTTTATTATTAGTATCGATCATAGTTTCCCAGTCTTCTACGCTGGCTTTATGCGCCGGTTCAAGACCCAGCGCCAGACCGGCGTTATTGACCAGCACATCAATATCGCGCCACTGCGCAGGCAGAGAGGCCATCATCTCTTCGATGGCCGCGCGGTTGCGCACGTCCAGTTGGGCGGTCAATACGTTCTCGCCAAGCTCATCTTTTAACGCTTGCAGGCGTTCATGACGACGTCCCGTGGCAATGACTTTATGTCCATTCTCAACAAAACGGCGTGCAATGCACTCGCCAAACCCTGCGGTTGCTCCAGTTACTAAAACGATCATCACACAGTTCCTCAACGCTTTTTGTGTTGTATTACCATAGCACGCGGCGTTTATGAAAGGGTAATCCTGGTTAACACGGTTGCGGTCAGCATAGGGGGAAGCTTACTCTTATGATCAACCTATTTTCAGGAGTGAAAAATGTCGACGAATCCTTTGTTAGACCAGAGTATGTTGCCTTATCAGGCACCGCGTTTTGATCGGATCAAAGATTGCCATTATCGTCCTGCTTTTGATGAGGGCGTGCGGCAAAAACGCGTGGAAATCGAGGCCATCGTCAATCATCCGGCGGCCCCTGATTTTACGAATACGCTTCTGGCGCTGGAGCAAAGCGGGGCGCTTCTGTCACGCGTCACCAGCGTTTTTTTCGCGATGACGGCCGCGCACACTAACGATGAACTCCAGCGGTTGGATGAGGCCTTTTCTGCCGAGCTGGCGGCGCTCTCCAACGATATTTATCTGAATAGCGCGTTATTCGCTCGCGTGGATGCCGTCTGGCAACAGCGTCACTCACTGGGGCTGGATGATGAGTCGCTACGGTTGGTCGATGTTATCCATCAGCGTTTTGTGTTGGCAGGCGCGCAGCTTGCCGAAGAGGATAAAGCGCGACTGAAGGTATTGAATACTGAATCCGCGACCTTAATGAGTCAGTTTAATCAGCGTCTGCTGGCGGCAAGTAAAGCGGGCGGGCTGGCGGTCGATGACGCGCATTGCCTGGCAGGATTAAGCCCGGAAGAAATGACCGTCGCTGCTGAAGCGGCGCGTGAAAAAGGCCTGGAGGAGCGCTGGTTCATTCCGCTCCTTAATACGACGCAACAGCCTGCGCTTGCTACACTGCGCGATCGCCAGACCCGCGAAAATTTATTCGCAGCGTCATGGACTCGGGCGGAAAAAGGAGATGTCCACGATACCCGCGCTATCGTTCAGCGTCTGGTAGAGATTCGTCGCTGTCAGGCAAAACTGCTGGGTTTCCCCAATTATGCCGCATGGAAAATGGCCGATCAGATGGCGAAAACGCCGCAAGCCGCACTGAGCTTTATGCGTGGCATTGTGCCGCCAGCGCGTCAGCGTGTACTCAATGAACAGGCGGAAATTCAGAACGTCATTGATGGTGAGCAGGGCGGCTACACCGTTCAGGCCTGGGACTGGATGTTCTATGCCGAACAGGTACGGCGGGAAAAATATGCGTTAGATGAAGCGCAACTGAAGCCCTATTTTGCCTTAAATACGGTGTTGCAAGAGGGGGTTTTCTGGACCGCCAACCAGCTATTCGGCATCACCTTCGTCGAGCGTTTTGACATTCCGGTGTATCACCCTGATGTTCGGGTGTGGGAGATTTTCGACTCCGATGGTGTCGGCATGGCGTTATTTTATGGCGACTTCTTCGCGCGGGACTCGAAAAGCGGCGGCGCGTGGATGGGGAATTTTGTCGAGCAATCCACACTCAATGAAACCCGGCCCGTTATATACAATGTATGTAACTATCAGAAACCGGTTGATGGGCAGCCTGCATTACTGCTTTGGGACGACGTTATTACGCTCTTCCATGAGTTTGGTCATACGTTACATGGTTTGTTTGCCGTTCAGCGCTATGCCACGCTTTCAGGTACCAATACGCCCCGCGACTTTGTCGAGTTTCCCTCCCAGATTAATGAGCATTGGGCGAGCCATCCACGCGTGTTCGAACGCTACGCGCGTCATGTCGACAGCGGTGAAAAAATGCCCGCTGATTTACAGGAAAGAATGCGCAAGGCGAGTTTATTTAATAAAGGTTACGATATGACTGAATTGCTCGGCGCCGCATTGCTGGATATGCGCTGGCATATGCTGGAGGAGAGCGTAGCAGAGCAGTCTGTCGCTGAGTTCGAGCAGCAGGCGCTGGCCGCCGAGCATCTTGATTTACCGGCAGTGCCGCCCCGCTATCGCAGCAGTTATTTTGCCCATATCTTCGGCGGCGGCTACGCAGCGGGATACTACGCCTACCTGTGGACGCAAATGTTAGCGGATGACGGTTATCAATGGTTTGTAGAGCAGGGCGGCCTGACGCGTGAAAACGGGCAGCGTTTTCGTGATGCTATCCTTTCCCGGGGGAATAGTACTGATTTAGAAACGCTTTATTCAGCCTGGCGGGGACATGAACCGCATATTGACCCCATGTTGCAATATCGTGGGCTCGATCGCTAAGCTGATACGGTTGTTCGGCACTGTCGAACAACCGCCTGAAAATGAATCCTGCACTTCTGATGACAGCCAGTTAAATTTATGGGGTTAAATTGTCTGAATATAAAGAGGGCGTGCATTCGGATTTTTCTACTTATTTTCCCGTGGTGGCTTGATTGCCAAAGATTTATTACCGCTTCGCTGTTGATGTTTTCAAAAAATATATTTTCCGCCATGCATTGGCATTATGTAAATAATGCAGAAATGAATTTGACACTGCGCACAGGGCGACTAGATTTAGAACTGTATCACATGATATGAGAAGACATATCATATTTAAAACGCAACATCATCATGAGGATTATATTATGGCAGAACATCGCGGCGGTTCCGGTAATTTTGCAGAAGATAAAGAGAAAGCCTCAGAAGCAGGTCGTAAAGGCGGCCAGCATAGCGGTGGGAACTTTAAAAACGACCCACAGCGTGCATCTGAAGCGGGTAAAAAAGGTGGCCAGAATAGCCACAGTGGCGGACGGAAATCCGGCAATTAATTTTACTGCTGATATTTCATAAATATATTCTGAAATATTGCGCATACGATGCGGGCCATAGGCTCGCATTTTTTTATTCTGACCGGGAGTTATTCTGACCGGTCAGATGAAATTATTGTTTATGCTTTCTTCGTTAACAGAAAAAGCAATTCAGCGAGGGCGAAGCGTACGCATTTTTCCAATACTTCCTGACAATCTCCGTTGAAATGTTGTCGGCTTGTAAAAGTTGTATTGTTAATATTCCAGGCAAACCAAACTGTGCCCGCCGGCGTGCCATCTTCGCCGCCTTCCGGACCGCCATAGCCGCTGATCGCTATGCTGATATTGACCTCAGCCTGATCCTTAGCGCCCTGTGCCATTTCAGTAACGACCGCTTCGCTGACGGCGGTATGTTCGGCAAGACTGTGGCGTTGTACGCGTAAGATTTTTGCTTTGGCTTCATCAGTAAAGGTGACATAACCCACACCGTAAAATGAGGGCGTATCTTCTGCTGCGCACAATGCTGAAGCCAGTTTCCCGCCAGTGCAGGATTCTGCAGTGGTCAGACGGAGTTTCTGGTTAACCAGTAAATCACCAAGTTTTTTTGTCAGGCTATCGACGGATTCGGCTTCATCAAGGGTGACAATATCGTGCTGTTCTAATCTCATCGTTTATTTTTCCGTTACAGAGACAAATGAAATATGTTCGTTCTTCTCAAGTATGGCATATTTATTTTATGACATTGTCAGTGAATGACTATTTTCCTGCGGCGATGACTGTCATTGATTATGCGTAAGGCCATTATCCTCAAAAAATAAAGACGATTATTCTGAATTGCTATCAAAACGTTGATGCATATGACTTCAGCTATGTGGCAAGTTCTCTATTACGCCGTTACGCTTTCGCGCTCACCGGCGCTGATATCGGTTGCATATTAATCCGGATGGGTTGATTTTATTGCTTAATATTCTGCGGGTAAATTCATGTTTGTAAAAACTAAAAATAGCGGCCAGACTTAATACGTCAAATAGACGTTATTAAGGAGAGAGCATGAAACTACAGGTGGCTGCATTTTTAAGTTTTCTGATAATGCCTTACGCGCTAGCGGATGATCAAGGGGGATTAAAAAAAGACGTGGCACCGCCGCCGCCTCATGCTATTGAGGATGGTTATCGCGGTACGGATGATGCAGAAAAAATGACCATCGAACAGGCAAAAACCCTGCATGATGGCGCGACCGTTTCGCTGCGCGGCAACCTTATTGATCATAAAGGCGACGATCGCTATGTATTTCGTGATAAATCCGGCGAGATTAACGTGATAATTCCTTCCGCCGTATTTGATGGGCGGGAAGTTCAGCCGGATCAAATGATCAACATTAACGGTAGTCTGGACAAGAAAGCGAAGGAACCGCTTGTTCGCGTGAACCGACTGCAAAAATAACGCGCGCTAACCGACAATCTCCAGGTCAGCCATACGGGGCATGCGGTTGGCCTGATACCATGGGTCTTGTAAAAGCGCCTGGGGGACAAAAGGTCCCATAATGTCTTATTCAGGTCTGGTTGCGTATCGTTTAAGCTTCATTGATATTGACGGTGCTACAGTCGTTAGCGATCCGTTATCCTCGCAAGAATTTGCCCGGTAGCGTATAAGCAAAACACAAATCTATCCATGCAAGCATTTACCGCTGGTGAACCGGCGGTTTTTTTTGCCTGCCATCCAGACAAAAGCGGCCCCTTGCGCAACGATGCAGCAAGGGGCCGGCTCTGCGAGGGATTATCTCCGTTCATTAATCATCCCATTTGTGACTGAACCAGGCGGCCAGAAATCCGGAAAATAAAATAATTCCTAATACAACGATAAAAAGGTTAATACTGCCTAACATCTCGTTTCTCCTTATTTTAGCGTGCATCCTCTTTTTTAAAAAACCTCGTACAGACTATAGTACTAATTTATACTTAAGCAAAGTCTGAATTGCGTATTTATTTTACTGGAAGGGTAAAGCATTAGAATATTTTCGTCAGCGCCCAGGAATATTCCTGAATTACCGCAGTGACAGCAGATAATTAGCCTGCAATATATAGGGTTAACCCGGTGCGCCAGAAACTGCGCACATCACTGGCTGCAGATAATTAACAGGTGATAGCCTGTTGCGTAGGGGTAATCCGCATTCCTTTTAACATCAGTGCCCAGGCGAACACAATGGCGATTATCAGGACAACGAAAAGCGACCAGGCGGGAAGCGTCGTCAGGATGACGCCGCTGGCCAGCGGGTTTACCGCCGCACCCAGCCAGCCCAGCGATTGCGCTGAAAAATAGCTGGCTTTCATCCCGGCAGGCGCAATGTTGTCAATTAACATATATTCGCCGGGGGCATAAATAATTTCGCCAATCGTGAATACTGCCGCTGAAAGTCCCCAAAAAAACAGATTGTCGCCTGAAAAAATAAATCCGATGAGCCCGGCGATAAAAAAGACGGTGCCGGTCGTCATCATTGGTCGAATATTGACGGCGGTAAGTCGACGGCCCACGGCGTATTGCAAACTGACCACAATAACCGCATTAACCGGCAGGACGACGGCTACCACTTTTTCCGCGAAGCCGCTATCGGCAACGACCATAACGTACTGTGAAATACAGGACGCAAAGGCGCCCCCCACAAAGGAGGCCAGAAATGCCGAAAGCGTAAACCACAATAATGCTTTGTCGCGCAGCAGAACGGAGGGAGACCAGATAGCGGCGTTTTTCCCCTCGCTGGGGGCAACCGATCGTGTCACCCATACCTGAATAAAGACCAGCGGAAATGCGGAACAGATGGCGGCAAGCCAGAAGGGTAAATTGATGCTTTGCATCACCAGCAGCGTGCCAAGCGGCGGGCCAACCGTCCAGCCGATATTGAGTACGGTATAGTTGAGCGAAAAAATCCGTGTTTTTGTTGTCGCGGTGAGATTATCGGCGAACCAGGCCTTCAGGACGGTAGAAAAAACCGAATAGGCGCAGTTAATAAGCGCAAAAAGCAGGACAACCAGTACGACATTATGCACCATTGGGATGGCGATAAATCCGCAGGCGAAGGCGATAATCGCGAGTAACATGTAGCGCTTTTTATCAAACTTGTCCGCCAGAATCCCAAAGCCAAGACTAAAGACGACGCCAATCGTTAACGCGCTGGTCAGCGCGTAGCCAATCAGATCCACGCCTAAACCGTACTGACGGTTAAGATAGATGGTCATAAAGGGGAGCGTGGCGCCGCGTCCAATTGTCAATAACAGCGATGAGGCGAGTAGAGCCAACGTCGAACGTCTCAATCCTGGATTCATTTTTCCTGCCTGAAATGGAGGTTACGTATCGGGACGTTTTAATCTACCGTGCCCGCAAAAGCATGATGTCTATACGCTATAGCGTAGTCTTAACATACCATAACGCAGGATTTTGCCCATCGTGTGTTGTTCAATGCCATGCTCACGGTAAAAAGAAAAGTCCTGTTATGGCGCACTGATTTCCGATAACTTACCTTTTTACAAAATTTTAATAATGACAGGGGCCGATGATGTCGCGTAAAGACGGTTTTTTGGCGTTACTGGTGGTTGTCGTATGGGGGCTCAATTTTGTTGTCATCAAAGTAGGCCTGCACCATATGCCGCCATTATTGCTGGCAGGATTACGATTTTTACTGGTGGCGTTTCCGGCAATTTTCTTTGTCGCCCGGCCTAAAGTCCCGCTTACGCTGTTGCTGGGCTATGGCCTGACGATAAGCTTTGGGCAGTTCGCCTTTCTCTTTTGCGCGATAAAGTTTGGTATGCCCGCAGGACTGGCGTCGTTGGTATTACAGGCGCAGGCCTTTTTTACCATGGCTTTGGGGGCGTTTGTTTTTAGTGAGCGGTTACAACGTAAGCAGTTAGCGGGGATCGCCCTGGCGATTATAGGTGTACTGGTATTGATTGAAGCCAGTCTCAACGGACAGCATATAGCGATGTCGGGATTTATGCTGACTCTGGCGGCGGCATTTAGCTGGGCCTGCGGCAATATCTTTAATAAAAAAATTATGCAACATAGTCCGCGCCCGGCGGTGATGTCGCTGGTGGTCTGGAGCGCGCTGATCCCGATCCTGCCGTTCCTGCTGTCATCGCTGCTACTGGAGGGGGCGGATCACATTACGCAAAGCCTTATTACCATCGATATGACGACGATATTGTCGCTGCTTTATCTGGCTTTTGTCGCCACTATACTTGGCTACGGCATCTGGGGCGCGTTACTGGGGCGGTATGAGACCTGGCGCGTGGCGCCGTTATCATTGCTGGTGCCGGTAGTCGGGCTGGCGAGTGCCGCGGTGTTACTCGGGGAAACGTTGACCGGGATGCAGCTTGCGGGCGCAGTACTGATTATGGCTGGACTCTATATCAATGTGTTTGGATTTCGTGTGCGCCGTACTGCGCGCGTCAGGGGATGAGGCATTATGTTACTAAGAAGACAAACGCTAATTTCAGACCATGCCGCGAGGTAATAGCGGCGGACTTGTCATCGCCAGACAGTACTAAAAAAATGCCCCGCAAAACGGGGCAAAGAGGTTAAAGGTGTTGGTCGTTATAATAGGGCACGCCTAATTCATCTGACTTATCGCTGTTCACGCTCACGGGGTGAAGGTCATTTGGCGGATCGCCCACACAGGGCAGAAGCATCACATCGCGGCTATTTTGCGCCACAGGTAACAAAGTTTGTTCTGCAATGCCATATCCGGAGGCGATAAGTAACAGACCCGGCAGAGCGGGAAACAGCATTTTCATGGTGCTCTTCGCGTGGCGCATAAACAAACTAGTAGTTGCCATGGTTCAGCGGCAGCATATACCGTGATTCGCCATGCATATTGGTGATCCGGTATTTGTGTGGCGGCACATCAAAATAGTTTTTGAACGTCCGGGTCAATGTTTGCTGTGACTCAAAGCCATAGCGTTCCGCCAGATAGAGAATGGGCTCGTTGCTCTCTTTTAATTTTTGCGCGATTTCCGTCATCTTACGGCTGCGGATGTATTGACCTAATGAATGACCGGTCTCTTTTTTAAACATCCGTTGCAGGTGCCATTTGGAATATCCTGAACGCTCAGACACTTTTTCCAGTGAGAGCGGCGACTCCAGGTTATCCTCGATCCAGTCCAAAATGCTATGAATAGTAATAGCGTCAGTGTTGCGTCTGGACATCGTCATACCTCTTTTTTGTCTACGGCAGAATTTTCTTGAGCAAATACTCAAGCGTTGCCACTTCGTCCGCCGTTAAGTTTTTTGTTAATTCCTGATGCAGGTCTTGCCCTGGTCGTTGATGACATTGCTCACAAATTGCCGCGCCGTCCGGCGTTAGCTTCACCAGTACGCCGCGTTTGTCATTAGGATTCGGCAGTCTTTCGATCCAGCCTTTGCACAGCAGGCGGTCGAGCATCCGCGTCAATGCGCCGAGATCGACAGACAGCACTTTTTTAAGTTCAACCGGGGTAATACATCCCGCGCAGCGTATCGAGCACAGCACTTTAAACTGTGTTGCGGTGATATCCAGCGGAGATAAATAGTTATTTAACAGGCGATCTTTTTTTTGATTTACCATGTAGATCAAGCGACCCAGCGGAATGATTTCATTGAACAGATCACTGGTGCTTTTCAAAATGGTTGCCCCGGCAAGTAATTAATTTCGTCAGATACTATTGCCCAGGCAAGTATAAGTCAACTAAATGAATTGGCCGATGCCACGATTTGCTAAAAGGCGTCCGGGGTATTGTGCTGTGATAACTTGTAACTAATTGATAATTACAGGTTATAGGTTGTAGAGGATATTAACTTGCACACTGGCGAAATGGCGTGCCTGGGCAATTTCACTTTATACTTCCGGTTCATGAAACGCTGATGGGTAAGAGATAGTATTATGATGGATTTGTTTAAAGCGATTGGATTGGGGCTGGTCGTACTGCTCCCGTTAGCCAATCCGCTAACCACCGTGGCGCTGTTTCTTGGCCTTGCGGGCAATATGAATAGTGCGGAACGCAACCGGCAGTCCTATATGGCTTCGGTTTATGTCTTCGCTATTATGATGGTGGCGTACTATGCCGGGCAGTTAGTCATGAACACCTTCGGTATTTCGATTCCAGGGCTACGGATCGCCGGGGGGTTAATCGTGGCGTTTATCGGCTTCAGAATGCTTTTCCCGCAGCAGAAGGCGCATGAGTCGCCGGAAGCGAAAAGCAAATCGGAGGAGCTGGCAGACGAACCGACGGCCAATATTGCGTTTGTTCCACTGGCTATGCCAAGCACCGCAGGACCGGGAACCATCGCAATGATCATCAGTTCCGCTTCCACGGTGCGTCATGGCGGCGAGTTTCCCGACTGGGTCATTATGGTCGCGCCGCCGATTATTTTTCTTGCCGTGGCGGTGATCCTGTGGGGATGCTTACGCAGTTCTGGCGCTATTATGCGGCTGGTGGGTAAAGGGGGGATTGAAGCGATCTCCCGCTTAATGGGATTCCTGCTGGTGTGTATGGGCGTGCAATTTATTATCAACGGCGTGTTGGAAATTATTAAAACGTACCACTAAGGCGCATTGTCGTCTGCCGGAAACCTGTTCCCGGCAGACGAATGTCTTAATGCGGTTGTTCTTCCAGCGTCACTGGCCATTTGCGGAATATGAGCACAGCCCATACCAGCGCGGCACAGGCGGGTATGGCGCCAATATAGCCGATGGCCGACATTGACCAGTGCAAACTCACCTGATTACCTACCAGCGCGCCAGCGCCAATACCAATATTAAAGATGCCTGAAAATAGCGCCATTGCGACATCGGTCGCGTCCGGGGCCAGCGCCAGTACTTTCACCTGCATACCGAGCCCTATCACCATAATCGCGATGCCCCAGAAAATGCTCAGTATGGCCAGATGCGCTTCGCTATCCGCCGCAGGCAGCAGCAGAAGCAAACAGACAACCAGCAGGGCAATAGCGATACTGACGAGCGACGAGGCATGGCGATTACCCAGTTTACCAAACACGAGGCTGCCGATGATCCCGGCACCGCCGAGGATCAGTAACAGGACGGTAGCAAAATTCGCACTGAGCCCGGCGACATTCTGAACGAACGGTTCAATATAGCTATAAGCGGTGTAATGCGCAGTCACCACAACGACGGTCAGTACATAGAGGCTCATCAGCGCCGGGCGCCGGAATAGCAAAGGTAAACTTTTTAGTGAGCCGGAATGCTCGCTCGGCAATTTCGGTAGAAGCTTAATCAGACATAGCAGCGTAATTAATGCGCCCATGCCGATGGCAAAAAAGGTGGTGCGCCAGCCAAAATACTGACCAACAACGCGACCTATGGGCAGCCCAAGCACCATGGCCAACGCGGTGCCGGTCGCTATCAGACTTAATGCCTGCGCGCGTTTCCCGGCAGGGGCCAGGCGGATCGCCAGCGAGGCGGTTATCGACCAGAAAATAGCGTGGGCGAAAGCGATACCAATACGGCTAATGACCAGCACGGTAAAGTTCCATGCCAGAAAGGAGAGCACATGGCTGGCAATAAACAAAACAAACAGACAAATGAGTAGCTTACGGCGCTCCATTTGACTGGTAAGAAGCATAAAAGGCAGCGACATGACGGCAACTACCCAGGCGTAAATGGTTAGCATGATGCCGACCTGCGCGGTTTGCATATGAAAGCTTTCAGCAATGTCTGATAGCAAACCAACCGGCACAAATTCTGTGGTATTGAAAATAAAAGCGGCAATAGCAAGCGTAACTACCCGTAGCCACGCGACCTTGCGGGAAACTGGATTGATTGTCATAAAAATATTTCGGGTTAGTTGCGAGAAGGTGAGACCGCGATCTTAAAACGTTTACTGGCGAAAAGACAATCATTTTGTGACCTGCTTCTCATTTACTTCGCAGGCCGTTTCGTCTTCAGTCGACGCTCGCCAGTTGGGCGTTAAGTAACTCGATAAAGGCCTCAAGCTGACGCGTCATCGCCCCGCGCCGCCACATTAGCCATGTGTTAAGCCAGCGCCACTTCTCCGCCAACGGCCAGGCTTCCACCTGATGATGTCCTGGCATACTGTTGAGCATACTTGCTGGCATCAGCGCAATACCTGCGCCGGCAATTACGCACGCCAACATTCCATGATATGACTCCATTTCGTGAATCGTACCGGGGGTCGCGCCATCGGCATGAAACCAGCTTTCGAAATGCCGTCGGTAAGAACAGTTGGCGCGAAAAGCATAGATGTTATAACCATTCACCTCGCTGGCCCGCGAAACGACGGAATGGCCGTGTGGCGCGACGATCATCATCTCTTCCTGGTAAGCCGGTATACCTTCCAGCCCCGGATGCATTAGCGGGCCATCAATAAAGGCGGCGTTCAGCTTTCCCTCGAGCACGCCATCCAGCATGGCGCCGGAAGGACCGGTCGTTAACGCGAACTGAATTTTAGGGTAACGCTGGTTATAACCCGCCAGCAGCGCGGGGATACGTACGGCGGCAGTACTTTCTAACGCGCCGAGTGAAAACAGTCCTTGCGGTTCCTCTCCGGCAACCACCATGCGGGCTTCATCGACCAGCGCCAGGATCTGCTGGCTGTAACGTAAAAAGTTATGCCCGGCTGGTGACAGCCTGAGTCGCTGGTTTTCGCGAATAAACAGAGAGACGCCGAGGTCGGCTTCAAGCTGACGGATACGCGTGGTCAGGTTGGACGGAACGCGGTGCACTTTTGCCGCCGCCTGCGTAATGCTGCCCGTCAGAGCGACAGCGTTAAACATTTCCAGTTGCGTCAGGTCCATGGTTTTCTCAATTCGTGAATAGTCTGGTTAATATTATTCATTTTTCAGAAAGGGTAAAGGGCGTCATGATGGTACAACTTCCCTGATAACGAGAGAAAGAACATGACCATGATGACTGCAACACAGGCGTTATCCGTGAATCCTGCGACCGGCCAGACGCTGGCGGCAATGCCCTGGGCTAACGCGCAAGAGATTGAACATGCGCTGAGTCTGGCGGCGAGCGGTTTCAAAAAGTGGAAAATGACATCGGTAGAGCAACGGGCGCAAACATTACGTGATATTGGTCAGGCGCTTCGCGCTCATGCAGAAGAGATGGCGCAATGTATTACGCGTGAAATGGGGAAACCCATAAAGCAGGCGCGTGCGGAAGTGACGAAATCCGCCGCGTTATGCGACTGGTATGCGGAACATGGCCCGGCAATGCTGAATCCTGAGCCTACGCTGGTAGAAAATCAGCAGGCGGTGATTGAATACCGTCCGCTGGGCGTCATCCTGGCGATAATGCCGTGGAATTTTCCTTTATGGCAGGTGTTACGCGGGGCAGTGCCGATACTGCTGGCGGGGAATAGCTACTTGTTAAAACATGCGCCCAATGTCACGGGTTGCGCGCAGATGATAGCCCGAATCTTGACGGAAGCCGGTACTCCCGCTGGCGTCTATGGATGGGTGAACGCCAATAATGAGGGCGTGAGCCAGATGATTAACGATCCGCGAATCGCGGCGGTGACGGTGACCGGTAGCGTGCGCGCCGGCGCGGCGATTGGCGCTCAGGCTGGGGCGGCGCTGAAAAAGTGCGTACTGGAACTGGGTGGCTCGGATCCGTTTATTGTACTCAATGACGCCGATCTCGAACTGGCGGTAAAAGCCGCGGTTGCCGGACGCTATCAAAACACCGGACAAGTCTGCGCCGCCGCCAAACGTTTTATTGTCGAAGAGGGCATTGCGCAGGCGTTTACCGATCGTTTTGTGGCGGCTGCCGCAGCATTAAAGATGGGGGATCCTCTGGTTGAAGAGAATGACCAGGGGCCGATGGCGCGCTTTGATTTGCGTGATGAACTCCATCAACAGGTGCAGGCTTCCGTCGCCGAAGGCGCACGGCTACTGTTGGGCGGGGAGAAAATCGCCGGGGAGGGCAACTATTATGCCGCGACCGTTCTGGCGGATGTCACACCTGACATGACGGCATTTCGTCAGGAACTTTTTGGGCCTGTTGCCGCCATTACCGTTGCAAGAGATGCGGCGCACGCCCTCGCGCTGGCGAATGACAGTGAGTTTGGCCTGTCGGCGACGATCTTTACCGCCGACGATACGCTGGCCGCGGAGATGGCGGCGCGTCTTGAGTGCGGCGGGGTATTCATTAATGGGTACAGCGCCAGCGATGCGCGTGTGGCATTCGGCGGGGTGAAGAAAAGCGGCTTCGGTCGCGAGCTTTCGCACTTTGGTTTACACGAATTTTGTAATGTGCAGACCGTCTGGAAGAACCGCGTCTAATCGCCCTGACGTCGCGTGGCACCCTCTGCTATACTCGCAGGCCTTTTCAGACCTGCGAGCAAGGAGCATGTTGTGGCCAGGGCCATGGATAATGCAATTTTAGAGACGATTTTACAGCGCGTTCGCCCCCTCATTGGCCAGGGCAAAGTCGCTGACTATATTCCGGCATTAGCGTCCGTCGAAGGTTCAAAGCTGGGGATAGCGATTTGTACCGTGGACGGGCAGCATTATCAGGCGGGCGATGCGCACGAACGCTTCTCTATTCAGTCTATTTCGAAAGTGCTCAGTCTGGTGGTGGCGATGCGTCATTATCCGGAAGAGGAGATCTGGCAGCGCGTCGGAAAAGATCCTTCCGGCTCGCCGTTCAATTCGTTGGTTCAGTTAGAGATGGAACAAGGCATCCCGCGTAATCCATTTATTAATGCGGGCGCGCTGGTGGTATGCGACATGTTGCAAGGGCGGCTTAGCGCGCCGCGTCAGCGAATGCTGGAAGTTGTGCGCGCGCTTTGCGGCGTATCGGATATTACGTATGACGTTACGGTCGCGCGCTCTGAATTTGAGCATTCCGCCCGTAACGCCGCTATTGCCTGGCTGATGAAATCATTCGGTAATTTTCATCATGATGTGCCTACCGTGTTGCAAAATTACTTCCACTATTGTGCGTTGAAAATGAGTTGCATGGAACTGGCGAGGACGTTTGTCTTTCTGGCGAATCAGGGCGAGGCGTTTCATCTCGACGAGCCGGTAGTTACCCCCATGCAGGCCCGGCAGATTAATGCGCTAATGGCGACCAGCGGTATGTATCAGAATGCCGGAGAGTTTGCCTGGCGGGTGGGATTGCCCGCTAAATCCGGCGTGGGCGGCGGTATTGTCGCCATAGTGCCGCATGAAATGGCGATTGCCGTCTGGAGTCCGGAGCTGGATCCTGCGGGAAACTCTCTGGCAGGCATCGCCGCACTTGAGCAATTAACACAAACGTTAGGACGTTCGGTATACTGATGAATGCGCTTGAACCGCTCTTTGCCCGCCTGGCGCGATCGACATTTCGTTCGCGTTTTCGTCTCGGGATAAAAGAAAGACAATATTGCTGGGATAAAGGCGCGGAGGTAATTGATAAACACGCCGCCGATTTTATCGCCCAGCGACTGGCGCCAGCTCACCCGGCGAATGATGGTAAGCAAACGCCGATGCGGGGCCATCCGGTATTTATCGCGCAACATGCGACGGCAACCTGCTGTCGCGGGTGCCTGGCGAAGTGGCACCAGATACCTCAGGGAGAACCGCTGAGCGAAGCGCAGCAACAGTATATTGTCAGCGTTATCCATTACTGGCTGGTCATACAAATGAATCAGCGGTAGGGCAGTGCGTCGTTGCTGACGCTTTCCCCGATAAATCACCCTATACCACTGATAGCAGCCGTTGACCGTCATATATCTCATGTGCTGAAGTGTCTTTTTAGTTACAACATGCATTTGGTTGTTTTTTTTCAACGCCTGTCAGCACTGTGCAAAAAAATGTTCTACAGGGCAGGGGATCCGTGTATCACCAGAAGCTTGCAACCTTGATCTGGATCACGTTTAATGACAGTGCTTTTTTACCTGCTGAAGATAATCATGATCGTTAGACCACAACAGCACTGGATTCGCCTGATATTTGTCTGGCATGGTTCCGTGTTATCTAAAATCTTTTCACGACTGCTCCTTAACTTTCTTCTTTCTATCGCCGTTATTATCATGCTGCCCTGGTACACAATGCTGGGTATTAAGTTTACCCTTGCGCCGTTTAGCATACTGGGCGTCGCTATCGCCATTTTTCTTGGGTTTCGCAATAATGCCTGTTATGCGCGTTACGTCGAAGCGCGACATTTGTGGGGGCAGTTGATGATCGCTTCACGCTCAATACTGCGAGAGGTGAAAACAACCTTGCCTGATGAACGCGGTATCGAGGATTTTGTTCGGTTACAAATCGCTTTTGCCCACTGTTTGCGCATGACATTGCGTCGACAGCCTCAGGCGCAAGTTTTGGGCAACTATCTTGACCAGGACACGTTACAGAAAGTTGTCGCTTCCCATTCCCCCGCTAACCGTATCTTATTGCTGATGGGAGAGTGGCTGGCGATTCGCCGCCGCAGCGGAAAGCTTTCCGATATTTTATTTCATAGCCTCAACAACCGCTTAAATGATATGTCGTCAGTGTTGGCCGGCTGTGAACGCATCGCCAACACGCCGGTGCCTTTTGCCTATACGTTAATTTTGCATCGTACGGTTTATCTTTTCTGCATTATGTTGCCATTTGCACTGGTGGTTGATCTGCACTATATGACGCCGTTTATTTCGGTGCTGATTTCTTATACGTTTATCGCGCTGGATGCGTTAGCAGAAGAGTTGGAAGATCCGTTCGGTACTGAAAATAATGATTTACCGCTGGATGCGATATGCAATGCGATAGAAATCGATTTACTGCAAATGAATGATGAAAGGGATATTCCGGCAAAACGGATACCGGATAAACGCTATCAACTGACCTGAGCTCGACTTAACTGGCGCAGAATGTTCATCTGCGCCATAACCTGAAGAGCAAAGCTTAATAGCCTTCTCCAACGCCGGTTTTGGCTGGACCGGAGTAGTGGACATGAACGATTCGCCATCCTGTGTTTGGTATCTTCGCCCACACCTGGCTTTCGCGGCCTGTAGTGTGTTGAGTCTGCCCATTATCACGGCGTACCGCGGTAAAATGCCAGTCGAACTCTGCAACGGCGGCATTGCCATACACATGAATAGCAGGGGGAGCGTCCAGTTTTAATGTGCGTTTGCTGAAGGTTTTACCCATAGTGGTGCCATAAAAATTTTCAGCGATCTGCGACCATCCGCGTTCGTGACCGCGTGGATGAATAAAACTGGTTTCCGGTGAAACATAAAAGAGCTGCTTGCCTAACGTTGGGTCTGCCTTATCTATTGAATAAAGGTAGCGGTTAATACCTTCTGTAATTTCTTGTTTAACGGTCGACGTAGCTTCATTTTGTGCGGCGGTTGGCGTTGCCGCTGATGCCGATGACGCCATCAGAGTTAACGTTATCGCGGCGGCCGAAAACAATAGTGACGTTTTTTGCATAATAGTTATACCCATATGGTCTGTTTTTGAGACGCTTTATCTTTCCTGTTACGTTCACCTTTATACTAAAGGAGCATGGCTCACGAACAATAAAAAACATCCTTCTATAAAATTACCCCGAAAAGGGAGTAGTGCAATTAAGAATATCGTATTTGTTTGTAACGGCATGACTCAAAATATCAACATTTAGAGTTTCAGTATTGTTGTTGTCCTTTGACTTATTTTTATATTTATTACCACTGGTAAATAGTTAATCTTATGAATAGTGATACACAAATGACCGTTTGCGCTATGTGATAATTAACCATAGTAAAAATACACGAAGCGAAGAAGTGCTATTTCAGTAGTACTGATATTTTCATAACGCTAATTTAAAAATAAATGTAAACGTAACAAATTATACACAAAAATAAGAAGGGCTGTGGTCTCAACTGACTTGATTATGATTCCGTCTTAACGAATGTCAGCCGAGTGTTCAGTGCCATTCTCGCCCTGGCATCCCCGACCGCAAGCCAGTTCTCTACTGGTAATCTCCTTGTTATTACAGCAGAAAACAGGGCATATCATTGATGTAGCTATGCTTAACTTGCATTTTAACATCACTAATACATAGCAAGCTAATATTACACTTTGAAACTTAACGCGCGGTAATTGTTAGTGATATTGTCCTGGACAGTTCCGCGAGCAGGTTTTGCGGAAAGTCCAAAAATAAGACAAATAAGGCATATAAAATGAAAAAAGTAGTGGTGTTATCTGCGGTAGCCGCAGCCGTAATGATGGCTGGAGCCGCCAACGCAGCAGAAATCTATAACAAGGATGGCAATAAACTGGATTTGTATGGCAAGGTCGACGGCCTGCATTATTTTTCCAGTAATCATAGTACGGATGGCGATCAATCTTATATCCGTATGGGTATTAAAGGCGAGACTCAAATTACCGATCAACTAACCGGTTTTGGACAGTGGGAGTATCAGGTCAACGCCAATCGTCCGGAAGATGGTGACTCCAGCGGTTCCCCGCAAAGCTGGACGCGTCTCGGTTTTGCTGGTTTGGCATTTGCCGATATGGGGTCTGTTGATTATGGTCGTAACTATGGCGTGTTATACGACATTGGTTCATGGACTGACGTACTGCCTGAATTTGGTAATGATTCGTATGAAGCTTCCGATAATTTTATGACCGGACGCGCGAATGGCGTTCTGACTTATCGCAATAATGATTTCTTTGGTCTGGTTGATGGTCTGAATATTGCGTTGCAGTATCAGGGTAAAAATGACGGCCTGTCGAAAGAAGGTGATCCTTTAAGTAATAATGCCAGAAAAAGTATCGCGTACCAGAATGGCGATGGTTTCGGGGCATCAGCGACATATGATTTGGGCATGGGGGTGAGCCTGGGGGCAGCCTATACCAGTTCCAAACGCACGCTTGATCAGATGACGCAAGATAAATACGACAATGGTGACCGCGCTGAAGCCTGGACTGGCGGCGTGAAGTATGATGCCAATAATATTTACCTGGCGGCAAACTATACCCGTACTTATGATATGACCTATATGGGCGATACATTGGGCGGCTTTGCACATAAAACCGATAACTGGGAAATGGTAGGGCAATATCAATTTGATAATGGCTTACGCCCGTCACTGGCGTTCCTGCAATCCAGAGCCAATGATGTTAATGGACTGGGTTCGTTCGACCTTGTGAAATATATTGATGTGGGTTCCTATTACTACTTCAATAAAAATATGTCCGCGTATGTTGACTACAAAATCAATCTGCTAAAAGATGGCAACCCATCGAATCCTAATACAGACAACACCGTGGCGCTCGGCTTAGTCTACGAGTTTTGATAAAACTTGCTGATTAAGACAGTTTAGGGATACCCTCCTTTTCCCAAAACTGTGTCACTGCTTAACCTTTATTATTGTTAATTTATTCTTTTATTATTTCAGGACGCTTCTGGCGTCCTTTTTTATTGACTATTCGTTGACTATTCGACTTCGATCTCCCGAATGCGCATTCTGCTACTGTCATCTATCTGCACTTTGCCTGAATGACAAAAGGGACAACAGAGTGTGGATGTTTGAGAGGTAAAGGGTTGATTACAGGACAGACACCAACCTTGCGCCGGTGCGATAGTAATGTGGAAACGCGCATTGTCAGCAAGGGTATGACGAGCGGCGACATCCAGGCCAAAATGCAGCGCCGGCACCTCAACACAGGCCATAACGCCAATCTCCAGCCAGACTTGCTTTACCTTGCTGAACTGGTGATTTACTGCCTGTTCCTCCAGCAATTCGATAATATTTTGCGCCAGGGCTAATTCATGCATGGGCCAGCTCCTTCATTCAACAATATTTACGGCGACACAAGGATCAATTACCTGTAACTGTTGCGACCACAATGAGAGTGGAATAGTGGCCAGTTCGCGAGCAATGACGCCGTCAGATTGGGCGTGACGTGTGGTAGGCGAGATAATACGGTAATCAAGAATATTGCCTGACGTCGTCAGTCTGGCCTGATGAACTAACCATCCTCGCGCGGTTTCCACTACCGCTATTTTCCATTCGCCATCATCAAAACGATTCCAGCGCAGGGTAGGAAGGGCGCTCAAACTTCGGGCGAGCGTAATGCAGCGGGCCAGCAGACGTAGCGCAGTCGTTTTTCCGCTAAGACAACAGGCTGACAGTAGCGGATATTCGATAGCCAGAGGCGAGACATCCAGGGGACCAGGGGTTATTAACGTATGGTCCGGGGACGACGCCATCGGTAGTGTTGGTGTAATGATATTCTGTACTGCCGCCAGCCAGCGGGCGGTTTCAGAACGCTCTTGCAAAAACCAGGCTTCCCAGCCCTTTACGCCACCGGCAAGCCAGGTCTGAGGATCATCGTCAAAAAAGATTGTGCTTGCCAGCGGGGATAACTCTCCGCGACGTAACAACGCCCATTCTTCAGCGGTTGCCTGTCGGTGGCTAAACAGGGGGAGCCAGTCGGTCAACGCGCGACGGAGCGTTTCTCGCGCCAGCTCTTGTTGTGCGGCCTGCATATCTGGCTTCTCTTCAGGAAACAACAGTAAAGCCGCCGCTGCGCTGTGTGCCTGAGCGCACAACGTAAACAAACGTGAAATAAGCGTCTTCGCGTATACCGGCGTTGCGCCCTGTAACAAACGACCGATCGGCGCCTCCTGCCAGATAATCCGTAGCGGGTGAGAATAGACGGTCAATCTTTGCACGAATTATTACCTTCATCGATCACCATAAACCCGGACTTACTGGTTTCGCAAACCGGACAGCACCAGTAATCAGGTAACTGGCTGAAGGGCACGCCGGGTGGAATTTGCCATACATCATCGCCCAGCGCAGGGTCGTAAACCCACCAACATACTTTGCACTCCATGCGCACCACTGGCTCATTTTCTGTGGCCGGGTATTCTTTCAACCATTCCAACGTATTTTTTAGCCCCGCGTAGGCATCTTCGATATCGTCGATGCCTGCAACGGCGATATCAGGAATGTCCGCTATCTCAATCATATCTTGCAGTAATGTGTTCATATCATTGAAATAATTGACCCGCCATACGCCGGGAAAATGCGTGCTTACAATCCGGCATTTACCATATCCGCGTGAAAAAATAGCGCTACAGCCTTCGCCTAAAAAATGATCCAGATACTCGCGATCGGCATCGTTTACTGGCAACAGCGTTAAGTTAATGATATGCGGCTCTTTTACCGGCTGGTTTACGCGCTCGGCTATTTCATGCGCGATAAAGGCGCCATTCATCAATCCCGCCGGTTGTGGCGGCAATTCTGGTGTAATCGGCGGCTGCGGATGCGTCTGCCAGATGCTCTCCGGGATCGGGCCAATGATAATTTCATCGGCAACCCGTTGCTGGTCAGCGTTATATTCACGCACACGCCAGACGCCCGTAAAAACCGTCTCCTGAATACGCTGTTCTTTTCCATCGGGTAATAGTACCCGGGCGGATATTTCACCTTCGCCGAGCAGTTGATCCAACAAACCGCTATTCTGTTGCTCAGTGGCATTCAGCTTATAGCTCAGGGGAAAGGGGAGCGTTGCCACCGGGTTATTCATATCGCGAATAAGCGTAGTCAGGATGTGTCTGGCAACACGAAGCTCAGCGGGCAGCGCCTGTTCCGGTAAAACCGGCGTCAGTGGGAGATTAATGCCGGCGGGGATAGGAAGAAAGTTAAAGTCTTCCTCTTCTGGCTGCGAGCCTGGTCCGGCAATATTAACGACTGGAATAGTTCTGGAATGATTCACGTGTGTTACCTTTCATTCTATTGCGTGATAACGGGAATATCCTGACGATAGCCCGGTGTGGTCAGCAATGCGGCCACCCGCTGAGAGTATTCTTGCCAGCTATATAATCCCGCCAGACTGCCGACAAAACGGTGCTGGCGAAAGAAAAGCAGCGCCGGATATTTCAGAATGCGATACTCCCGGGCGATCAGTTCACTCTGTTCGCTATCCGCAAATGCCGCGGTATAAGACGTCGCCGGAAATTGCTTGAGGATCTCCGGGATAATGACCCAACTGTCGGCGACTTCCGGATGTTTGTTGGGGTCGCTTTGCAGCAAAACCAGCACAGTCGGATGCGCATTAATCAACGACGGGAGCGTTTGTGCATCGGTAACCAGAAAGCCTTTATCCGCCAGTGGACAAACAGAATTTTGGGGTGAGATAGTCATTTTTTTAAATGCTCCGGTAATTCAGGCGTGCGAGACAATAAATCGGCAAAACCGGTCAGCGGATCGCTTTGCGTGAGCATGGCCTGTTCCAGCGAGTCCAGCGCCGCCAGTACCTCAACGGCTTCCGTTTCGTCCATTTCTCGTCGTGCTGCGCCGCCAAATGTCAGCAGCCATGCGCCTGCTAAGGGGGGAGCCACAAGCCGAATATCAACGTCGATAAGCTCGCCGTGTCGGTCGCGGCATTTGGCGAACCACTGACCGGGTGAAATAACCTGCACAGGAACGCCGATACACATTATGATTTCTCTCTCTGTAGCACCCGAATATCGCCGACCCGGCAAGCGCTTTGCGCATCTGGCCGTTCATCTTCGTAGCGTTCCATACACAGGCTGTAATGATTGAGTCTTTCAGTGGGCAAGGCCGCTGAAGAGGCGGTGATACCCCATTGCGCCAGCACTTCCTGCGCGAGACAGACCGCAGGCATCAGTTGCGCCTTTACCTGCGGCGTAAGACTCCCGCCATAGTCATCCAGACATTCCGGCTGCACGCCAATCAGCACAATCTCCGATAACTGGCCGCCGGTTAATTGCAGCAATGCCAGCACTTCAGAAAAACTGGTCTGATGTAAACTGAGTTTTTTCGCCGTCAGATAGGCGGGAACCTGTTCATCACGAAACATCGCCAGCGAACCTGGCGCCATACCAAAATCGATAGCATCCATGATTAACAGTTTTTCGGTCTGTTGCAGCCAGGGCAGCAGTGCCAGCCCCTGCGTACCGCCATCAACAACGTCAACTTTCTCGTTATCGGCATACTGTTCAAACAGCTTTTCCGCCGCTCTGACGCCAAACCCTTCATCTGCCCAAAGCAGGTTGCCAAGCCCTAAGATCGTTACTTCTGCCATTGTTATCACCTGAACCAGCGCCAGCCGCTTATCATGACGGAAATCACGCTTTGTCGGCTCATAATGTCTTCACGGATAGCGGTATAAACATGCGCAATGACGAAGGCGATAATGAACCACATGCCCAGCCGGTGCCAGAAATGTAGCGCGAGGCTATCGTTGCCAGTCAGGCGAATCATCCAGCCAAACCATTGATACGCCCAACTGTCTGTTCCAAGCCCTTCGCCATAGAGCGCAAAGCCGCTACACACCATCAGTACGGACATCCAGAAATAGAACATTACCGCCAGTCCCGCTACCGGATTATGTCCATAGTAACGATGGGCCTCTTTTTCGAGGAAAAAATACCAGCGGATTTCGCTGATAACGCCTTTGCGCCAGGCGCGGCGCCAGAACGGAACCAGAAACATCTCCCTGGCGTACTCATTGCCGACACATGCCCAGTAAATACGAAACAGCAGCGCGACAGTAAAAATATACGCCGTGGTAAAATGGATCAGTCGTATCCAGCCCATCCAAAACATAAAGGTCGCTTCACCTTGAATCGATGGCAGGGGGCGGCCAATGAAATATCCTGTAACAGCCAGGACGACAATGGATAACGCCGTGATCCAGTGCCATAAACGGACCGGCGCTTCATAGATATAGTACCCCTGGCTGGTTATTTCTTTGAGATGCATTGAGACCTCCGAATCGTCGTCATCGTACCTGAACCCTGACCAGCTCCCCTCCATGATTATCAATAACATGGGTGGAGCAGGCCAGGCAGGGATCGAAGCTGTGCAGAGTACGTAAAATCTCCAATGGTTGATCGGGAACGGCGAGTTTAGTCCCCATTAACGCCGCTTCGTACGCGCCAATTTGACCTTTATCGTCACGTGGTCCGGCATTCCAGGTTGTCGGTACCACACACTGATAGCTGTCGATTTTCTGATTTTCAATTTTTATCCAGTGCCCCAGCGCGCCGCGCGGCGCCTCGCTGAAACCTACGCCTTTTGCCGATGTAGGCCAGGTATCGGGTTCCCAGAGCGTGACGTTTGCCGTCGCCGTATCGCCGGACTTGAGGTTACGCATCAGACGATCGAAGAAATATTGCAGCGTATTGCCTGCCCATACGGATTCCAGCGCACGCGCGGCAGTACGTCCTAATGTAGAAAAGAGCGCTTCTTTAGGCAGCTTTAATACACTAAGCAGTTGATCCACGGGTTCTTTAAATTCCGGTTTATTTTGATGATATCCAATCAGATAACGCGCCAGCGGACCTACCTCCATCGCATGTCCCTTCCAGCGCGGCGATTTAATCCATGAATATTTAGCGGACTCATCCACCTGTTCGATAAAAGTTTTTGTGCCTTTATAGTGTTCGCCCATGACCAGTTGCGGTTCGGTCAGACCATCCCAGGGATGCAGGCCCTTATCGTTATTGCCGTTACCATAGGTATACCAGGAGTGAGTGACAAACTCCTGAATCTCATCGGGGGCGGTTAAATCGACAGGATGAATTTCGTCGAAACGACCGTTAATGATAGCCCCACGCGGAAGCAGAAGATTACTGGCGGAATAATCGTTAGGGTTATCCGGAAACTCGCCATAAGCCAGCAGGTTCATGCTCGATAACCCGCCGCCGATTTTTGCCCAGTCTTTGTAATAACTGGCAATCAGCAAGACGTCCGGAAGATAAACCTGTTCGCAGAACTGGCGAGCTTTTTGGATGATGGAACTGACAAGGTTCAGGCGTTCCATATTCACTGCGCCGACCGCGCCCGTTTCGTCAAGGTTGATGGCGCAAGGAACGCCGCCCACCAGCCAGTTAGGGTGCGGGTTTTTACCACCGAAAACGGTGTGAATTTTTACGATCTCTTTTTGAAAATCGAGCGCTTCAAGATAGTGGGCGACCGCCAGCAAATTGGCTTCCGGCGGAAGTTTCATCGACGGGTGTCCCCAGTAGCCATTACGGAAAGGGCCAAGTTGACCGGACTCGATAAACCGCTTCAGTCGATTTTGCAAATCGCGGAAATATCCCGGCGAGGATAGCGGCCATGCGGAAAGGCTTTGCGCGATGGCGGAGGTCTGATGCGGGTCGGCTTTCAGGGCCGCAACCACATCAACCCAGTCCAGCGCGTGCAGATGATAAAAATGCACCAGGTGATCGTGAACGTGTAGCGTAGCCTGCATCATATTACGGATACAGTTTGCGTTGTCCGGAATCGCGATTCCCAGCGCATTTTCTACGGCACAGATTGAGGTCAGAGCGTGTGTACCGGTGCAGACGCCGCAAATGCGTTCAACGAATGCCCAGGCGTCTCGCGGATCGCGACCTTTCAGGATAACCTCCAGGCCGCGCCACATGGTGCCGGTCGACACAGCGTTAGTAATGACATTATTACTGTCGATATTCACTTCGCAGCGCATATGCCCTTCGATGCGAGTAACCGGATCGACCACAATTCGCCGTCCGCTATTGTCCAGCGTAAAACCCTGAGTCTGATAAGGATATGCCATAATTATTTTTTCTCTTCCGGAGCGTTTTCTGATGACGTGTTGTTTTTATTACGGGCGTGTTTTATGGCGCTCACCGTGGCGTGAGCGATGGCGGCAGCGCCCGCAACGCCGGCAACGCCCAGTCCGATTTTATCGGCGGTCGCCTCAATGCCGGTTTGCGGAATGCCCGTTGCCCGGCTGTAAAAAGAACCGTAATCCCAGAATCCATCTTCCGAACATCCGAGGCATCCATGACCCGACTGGATAGGAAAAGACACGCCATCATTCCAGCGAACGGTTGAACAGGCGTTATAGGTGGTCGGGCCTTTACAGCCCATCTTGTACAGGCAATACCCTTTTCTGGCGCCTTCGTCATCCCACGCTTCCACAAACTGACCGGCATCGAAATGCGCGCGTCGGTAGCATTTGTCATGAATTCGCTGGCCATAAAACATTTTTGGTCGTCCAAGACGATCAAGGGGAGGGATGCGATCAAATGCCAGCATATAGGTGATAACGGCGGACATCACTTCAGGTATAGGCGGGCAGCCTGGCACTTTAATAATGGGTTTATCGGTAATTAATTTGTGAACCGGCGTGGCTTTAGTTGGGTTGGGACGGGCTGCCTGCACGCAGCCCCATGATGCGCAGGACCCCCAGGCGATAATCGCTTTAGCATCCGCGCTGACGCGTTTTAACTTCTCCAGGAACGGCTCGCCAGCCAATATGCAAAACATCCCATCTTCATTCAGCGGCGCGTTACCTTCCACGGCAACGATATAATTTCCTTTGTACTCACGCATCACATCCGCCAACGCCTGCTCGGCTTGTTGCCCTGCGGCGGCCATAATGGTGTCGTCATAATCCAGGGAAATGAGCGACAAAATGGCATCTTTTGCCAACGGGTGCGCAGAGCGAATGAAAGATTCGGTACAGCAGGTACATTCAAGACCATGCAGCCATATCACTGGCGTACGCGGTTTATTCTCCAGGGCATAAGCTATCTGAGGAATCATCGAACTGCTCAGGCCTAAAGACGTTGCGGTAAGGCTGCAAAACTTGAGGAAGCTACGCCTTGTCACGCCGTGTCTACGCATAACTTGATAAAATGTATCTTGTGTTTGCATAACGTTTATCCCAAACCACTATAGTTAGTGTGGGCATCATATGTTGCATTTCTTGTCTTTCTCAACGTGTTTTAGTAGCAATTATGTTTCTAATTCGTAACAACTGATTACATGTGTGCTACTCACATTACTCAAAAACATAAATTAATTTAATGTTATTGGTGATGTGGAGTAAATATAGCGTTGTGAAGATATCTCTTAATGTTGATAAGAAACCGTGTTTTTTATTTATAACATGATGGGATTTTTTTAAATGGTCACACGGATAACGCGTTTTCATGTTAGTTCGCTGTGTTTAACTCTCCTTTAAACCCGTCAGTTAAATTTATTAGCTTGTAAAATAAGATCACAATTAATTACGTGCCGCATAACCATTGATAGGTTTAATTTAATATATTCATCCAATCCATTTTACAAACAAGGAGAGCATGATGAACAAAAGTAAAACAATGTTATTTATCGCTCCGGCGCTGTTTTCATACGCCCTGGCTGCACAGGCCTGCACAACCCTTGCCATTCAGGATAAACAAGGCGATATTTTTCATGGACGTACGCTGGAATATATGCAGGATTTACCCTCATGGTTAACGTATTATCCGGCGGGAACACAGTTTGATAAAAAAACGCCGGATGGCAGCCAGGGGATAAGCTATCAGGCGAAGTATCCGATACTGGCCATTACTTCCACCATTACTGATGGCGATAGCAGAGACATACTTGAAGGCATGAATAGCGCGGGATTGTCATTTAGTGAAAACATGATCATGAATGCGCAGTTGCCGCCATTGCCCGCGAGTGAATATAAACAGGCAATTCCTGTCACCTCGTTGGGAGAATGGGCGCTGGCCCGTTTTGCTACTGTCGGCGAGGTAAAACAGGCAATAAAAGAGGGCAAATTCTGGTCACCGGAACTGCATCGGTTTGGCGATCTGAAATCGCCATTTCATTACGCGTTTTACGACAAGAAAGGAGGAAGCATTGTCGTTGAAGTGGAAAATGGCAAATTCCATGTCTATGACAATCCCACTCGCGTGATGACAAATGGTCCCGCATTCCCCTGGCATCTGACAAATCTGAATAATTATACGCAATTAACCAATGTGGACCGCTCTTCAGGCACACTGGGCGGGATAAAAGTGATGCAGCCTGATAGCGGGATTGCTATTGCAGACTTGCCATCGTCCGATACGTCGGTTTCCCGTTTTATACGCGGCGTTTATTACACCACATATGCGCCGCAAGCGACATCTGCCCACGATGCAATGAATACGCTTGCGCATATTATGAGCCGTTTCGATCGTCCGAAAAATATTACGGTTGATTATATGGGGAGTGAAGGGGAAGGCAACGCCACCCGCAAACCGGTCTCAGAATATACGGTCTGGACAACGCTATCTGACTTAACGCACGGTGAGATGATGGTGCGCGGCTACAATGATATCAACTATAAAACCTGGTCTCTTTCTCAGTTTAAGAACGCGACAGCGCCCGTGTTCGAGAAAATCAACGTCAAAGGATAAACCGCTCATCTCGGTTTAGTTTCTCCGGTAGTCTCGGCGAAGGTAATGGAGACTACCGGCGGTTGCTTCTCTTTATCATGCACGGTAATTAATTATCACGATCACCAGCGCCAGGATGGTATGCTAAATCCATTCAAAATCCCCTGGATATGGATTGGAGGGCGCATGGTTATACCTGAGGTCAGGCAGGAGAGGCTCTATCAGAAGATAGCCAACCTCATCATTAAGCTGATCAATGATAATATTTTTCCACCGGGAACTTTTTTACCGCCAGAACGCGAACTGGCAAAACAGCTTGGCGTGAGCCGCGCCTCCTTGCGAGAAGCCCTTATTGTACTGGAGATCTCCGGATGGATCGTGATTCAGTCCGGTAATGGGGTTATCGTTTCAGATAAAAAACACCTTGCCAGCGACTATACCATCGAAGAAATTCTCTCTACTCGCGAGCTGGTCGATAGCCATTGTGCGCGCTTAGCCGCACAAAACGATAACGTTGACGTCATCAATCAAATAGAGGCGATTTATCATCGTATGGATCAAGCCATTAACGATAATAACGTCCACGGCTTTTACTCGCTGGATAAAGAGTTTCACCTTGCGATCTCTGAGGCCAGCCGTAACCGGGTGTTGTTCGATATGTCCCGTATGTTATGGGAACAACGGATTAATATCCCTTATGCCGGGCTTGATGAGCAGTCTGGAGACAGAAATGTTTTACTTAATCTCAACAAACAACATAAAGCGATAGTGGATGCGATGCGCCAGTCTGATGCTGACAGCGCCTATGAGGGATCTCTGGAACATTTACGCTATGTGAGAAAGATTGTCGGCGGCTAATTTTGTCGATGAATAACACCGCATGGCGGTCATGCCATGCGGTGGAGCTTGCCGTAACTCAATGGAAAACAGCATTAATCTTTAAGTAGCGCTCCGGATAGCGATCAAGTTCTTTAACTGCATCAGGGATCTCATCAAGATTGACGACCTTACTGACAACATCTTGCGGATTAATCTCCAGCGTAGACAGCATACGTAATGCCTCATCAAATTCACCGGCACTGGTGCGGGAACCGCGTAAATCCAGTTCTTTGTAGGTGATCAGGTTCGTCGGCAGCGACGTTTCCTGTTTTGGCCATCCGGTAAACGAAATACGACCAGCAAACGATGCTAAATCAAGCGTATTTCGAATAGCGCTATTTGCGCCGGAGGCTTCTATCACGACCTGCGCCATGGTGCCGTGGGTGATATTTTTAATAGCGTCGATAACCTGATCGTCAGCGGCGTTCAGTACATAAGGAACGCCAAGCTTTTGCGCATAGCGTAACCTTTCTTCCACAATATCGATCAGAATAGGCGTTGCCTTGTAATGACGCGCGCTTAATGCCGCCATAAGACCAATGGCCCCCGCGCCGATGATGGCAACATATTCCCCGGCCTTAACGTTTGCCCGATGCAGCGCGTGCAGAGCGATGGTCAGCGGTTCTGCCAGCGGCGCCATTTCAGAAGGCACATTATCTGGTATTTTATGAATTAAATGTGCGGGATGAGTAACCACCTCCTGCATTGCGCCATCGACATGCACGCCAATGACGTTTAAATTTTCACAACAATTAGTTCTGCCGACAGAGCAAGGGTAGCAGTGACCACAATAAATATAGGGGTCAACAATCACGCGGTCGCCTTTTTTAATATTGCCCGGCATTCCGGTACCTTCCTGAAGAACAATTCCGGTCACTTCATGCCCAATAATTCTTGGGTAAGTAACCAGTGGGTTCGTTCCACGAAAAGCCCCGATATCCGATCCGCAAATGCCTGCAGCATCAACCTTAATTAATACTTCATTTTCTTTCTTATGGGGATAATCCACCCAGCGGGTTTCAACTTCACCAGGCTTATTAATGAACACAGCTTTGACTTTCATTGGCTTTGAATCCTTTACTTTTTACAAACACGAAGACCAACAGGCTTGAAACGATAGCGATAGCACCAGCCAGATAGAACGCATAGTCATATTTACCGCTAAATTGAACGATAAAACCGGTGACAAGCGGGCCGATAATGCCGGATATATTAGCCAGGCCATGCATGGCTCCGCCGACGCTCCCTACCTTATCTTTATGAACAACATCCTGAATAACCGCCCAATAAATTGGGCCCGTTAAATAGAGCAGGAAGAGTGAAACTGACATGAGCGTAATTGCGCTGCCGATAGTGCTAACAGTACCGGAAACGGCAACACATACCGCCGCGCCTGCCAGACATACGCCCAGAATAAGTCGACGTGAGAGCAGAGCATTACCGGTAATCCGATAAATTACATCAGAACAGACGCCGCCGAGCACCATACCAATGGCGCCGATGACCCAGGGAATTACCGTGGCGATACTAATTTCTTTAATATCGAGATGTAACGAATGGTTCAGGTAACTTGGGAACCAGGTCAGGAAGAAAAAAAGAATATAGTTGTAGCTGAAAAAAGCCAGAGTTGTTGCCCATACCATTGGTTGTTTCATGTAATAGCCGAGTGAAGGCGTAGCCCGGCCATCATCAGATAAAATAACGTCCTCATGATTTTCAAAATCAATGCGTTCTTCCGGCGCCAGGCGTTTACTCATTGTTGGCTTATCGCTAACGATAAAGTACCACAGTAGTACCCAGACCAGGCCAAATAAGAAAATAATGCCAAATGCGGGGCGCCAGCCTAAGGATAACGCCAACAGGCCCACAATCGGCCCGGACACCGCGCCGCCGAGCGGGGAACCGGCGCTAAAAATTCCGATCGCCGTGGCAGACTCCTTTCGGGAAATCCAGTTATTGATGATTTTATTTCCGGCAGCGCTGACCGGCCCTTCAGCCATACCGAAAAGAACGCGCACGATAAGCATTGTCCACAATCCGGTGACTAAACCAGTTAAGCCACAAAATACAGACCATAGTAACGCTGCGATGAGAAAAACCGTTTTTGGCCCAACTTTATCGCTGGCCCAGCCACCAATAAAATTAAACAGGGCGTATCCGATAAAAAACGCGCTGAAGATCATCCCCATCTCCGCGGCGTTAAATCCTAACTCCTTTTCGATCAAGGGGGCAGTTATCGACAATGCTGAACGATCCATATAGTTGAGCATGTAAACTATAAATAGAAGAAAAACGATAAGCCATCCCATTGTTTTTCTTTTCATGATTAATCCTCTTATTGTGGTCTAGCGGCCTGACCACAATATTTTAAGGTTATTTTCAAATCACCTCTCTTGTGGTTAGAACGTGATCAATATAACAAAAATTTATCGCAGAGGATTTTTATCCATCGCAAGCGTGATGGATAAAATTATTTAAAATCAGACAATTACTAGAAAATTCAATCGGGGCTATCGTTTTCCCCTAATCCACGCCCCGGTAACGTTTGACATGCGGCGTTAACGGAAGGTGGCGCTGTCTGTGGGTATTTTTCATCGGGCGTAATATAAACCTGACTCGTGGCGACATAGCCATCATTAAAAGTGGCTTCGATATAGGTAGCTTCCCAACCTGTCTTCGGTTCATTTAACGTAATACTGATCTTATTGTTGGCGGGAATATCTATTGTAAGCGGCTGATAGCGGATGCCACAGGCATAACGGAAATCACGCGCATTTGGATTGTTGGCTGTCCAGCGAACGACTTTTACCGGCGCTTCTGAGAAATAGACCGTAAGAAGATGGTGGTGAATAAGGCCGATCAACTGTGGTAATGTTTTTTTACTTTGAAACCTATTAATAAATGGAACGAGGCTTTCTTCAGCGAACTGGTTAATTGAGTAGTGGTTCATATTAGGCACTATACGTAATGATTTTACGCCAGGAAGTTTGCTATAATAAAAGCGAGTATTGTCTGGTACGAAAAAATCATCGCCACTTGCATTAATAATATATTTCGGTATTGCAAGGCGGGGTTGATAAATAGTGTTGAGATATCTTAGCGGATCTATTATTTGCCTTAGCTGGGTAAATGTGGGGGATTTTATTTTCTCATCTATGCCTTGCTGGTAGTAGGGGTAGAATGTAATGGGCCAATTTCCACCGTATGATTGATAAATATGCTCAAGTGAAGCATCAATATCAAGTAGATCAATGGCGAAGGGAACAATTGCTTCAACATCAGGATCGGCAATAGCTGACAACCAGGTGGTCCACCCACGCTTTGAAATACCTGTAATGATAAAGGAATTTATATTCCATTGCGTTAACTCCTTTTTTGCTAATCTCATCGCTTGCGATATGGCAGTGACCATAGGAATATTTAAAGGCATTAACTCACGTTGCTCCGGCGCTTCCATAAATAATGCCCAGCTTCGGGAAACGCTCTCGTCCTCTTTCAATGGTTTTTTATCATCCTGAAAGGTTAAATATTGGTTAGGTATATCACTCACTGATATTACGATGGTATTCGTATCACGGGCGATGCTTGCCAGTGTTTCCTGGGAGAAATCACCGGGTTTACTGGAGATTTGTACGCCTTTTTCATAATTAATTCCGTTGTTTACAACCACCAAAGCATGGTGCTCTTTTGCCGTTTCAGGGATATAAATATCAACGTTATGTCGCCATTGCGCAGGGGTTACCATGTCATCTGGCGACCAGTGTTGCGATAATAATTCATAGTGTCTGACTACCACCTGTGCTAATGGAGCTGTACTAATCAAGGTATATTTTAGCGGTGTGCCTGAAATCTGCTCCCGGTAGTCGGGGAGAACATGAGACAAATCACACTCCGGGCTGTTTCGACAAAAGAAGATGTTGTTATGAAGTAGTGTATAAACTTTTGTAGAAATAAAAAACAGTACGATAACAACGAGATATATTTTTTTCATGCTTTCCCCGCGCGTTACAAGGGCAAATGCCAGCCAGCATAATTTCCATAAATACCTCTTAAACATTCAATATAAGTACAATACTTTTGATAAATAAGGGAAGAAGGGAACAATAATGTTTGTGACGTTGTCACATTATTCTGTTTCTGGTTTCACTATTAGCACTGAACTTTTTGAAAGGTAAATCATTGCCGTCACCAGACCAATAATGGCGACAGCGATAGCTATACCGATCCAGACGCCGTACAGGGCATACCCCAGGACCAATCCGCCCAATACGGGGGATATAAAATCAGCGATTGCGATTAATGCCTGTGCCGTTCCGATGACGATACCTTGTCGGGCAGGCGATACATGGACGGACAAGGCAGCAAGATAAGTGGGTTTGGCTAGCGCATCAGCGATGCTAATACAAACGATAGCAAAAATAAGCACTGGTATGGTCGTGGCGATACCCGCAGTGAGAAATCCAGTACAAAGAAGGGCGAAGATGAGGATAATTAGCTTTCGCTCCGAAAAATATTGGCTCACCCAACCTAACAGAAATAGCTGAACGAAAATATTAATAACCCCGTCCGCCATTAACAGGTAGCTTAACGCTTTTGGCCCAAAGGGAAGCCCATTCCAGATGAAGGTGTCAGAAAGAAAAACAGGTAATTGTGAAGAGTACATGCCATAGGCGAAGAAATGACAAAGCATTACGATGATTAAGACGCGAAGGACTGGCATCTTTAAAATAGCGCGGGCAGAGAACGACGCTATTTTATCTGTGGTACGTGATGTTGTGGAAGGGTCTTTTAACCCCCAAATCGCGACCAGGGCAGACCCAAGGACAAGTATAAAGGCGGCGTAGATCGGCGCGCCCAGACTGATACGCGATAGCCACCCGGAAACGCCTGCCCCGACAATACCGCCTAAACCAATGCAGCCTGTGAGGATACCGATTGCCTGACGCCGATTTCTGACGTGCGTACAATCGGCAATATAGGCTGCGGCGGCTGACAAATTCCCGGCGCTAATGCCAAAAAGCGTGCGGGCGAGCAGGATAAACAGGATACATTGCGCGTTGGCGAGTAATAGTAAACTTATCGCCGCAATAGCCAGCGTGACAATCAGTATTCGCTTGCGGCCAACGCGATCGGAAAGGTGGCCAATCAGGGGCGCCGCACAAAATTGGCTAAAAGCCTCAGTGGCGATGATGATTCCAATGATAAGCGGCGAACCGCCCATCTCGCGGATATAAAAAGGCAGTACCGACATTACAGCCGCTGTACTGGCGGCGTAAAGGCCAACAAGCAGGAAAACAGGCAAAATACGCCGCTTGTTGAGCGGGGTAATAGTTTCGCTGTCGGTGTTCTCATAGACATTAGTATTCATCTTTAATCCCTATGGCAAAACGAGAGAGATAATTTTCAATATCGTTGCTCTGTTTGCTGTGAAAGAATGCGCCGACATAGCCATCGGGTCGGATCAGCACGCATTGACCCGGCGCCAGATGATAGGATTCCCGGAAGTGCCCCAGGGTATCGATGAGCTCGTCCTGCTCGCCAATGTGATGAATACGCAGACCTCGCCGCGCATCGATGACCTTACCGTGGGTTTCGTAGGCCAACAGATTCCAGTCCGGACCCTGGAGTAACTGAAATAATCGCAATGATTGGCCGCCGGCGCCCAAAAGAGGAGCATCCGGAGCTCTTTCTCCCGCTTGTAACCCATGCTGACGTTCGGGCAACGTGTGGGCTAAGGGGGAGTTGGTATACTGGATGTCAAGTTGTTGAACGTCGCGTTCTCGTTTGATGCCACCCTGTTTTTGAGAGTCAAGTAATCGGGTAGAAAGGTGGAGCAGTGATTCGGCTACCGGGCGGCGTTCCTGTTCATAGCTATCGAGAAGCTCTTCTCCTGCGCCCCGCAGCAAGGCTGCCATTTTCCATCCCAGGTTATAGGCATCCTGGATGCTGGTATTTAACCCTTGCCCACCCGTCGGCGGATGCACATGAGCGGCATCACCGGCTAAAAATACCTTACCCACACGGTAATGTTCCGCTATGCGCGCATTCATCTGGTACTTCGATACCCAGGGAATCGAATGGATGCGAACATCCGTCCGCCCGATTCGTTCAGTAAGAAAAGCCGTGAGCACGTCGGCTGAGAAATTCTGCGAGTCGTCCGGGGCCAACAATGCCTGGATTTGAAAGAGCTGCGTACCGGCGAGAGGGCAAATCGTTATCATCCGCGCCATATCGCCATCATTAAAATGGTGCCATACATCCCGGTTCAGACCGGAAAGTGAAGCGTCAGCCACAAGCGCATGGATTCCCAACGTACGGCCGGGGAAGCTGACGCCTAATTTTTTTCTGACAAAGCTTCCGCCGCCATCCGCGCCTATCAAATAATGCGCGATGATGACCTCTTCTCCAGCCGGCCCGGCAACATACGCGGTGACCGTGCGTGGGGTTTGCGCAAAATGTCGTAACTCGCAGCCGAACTCCACCCGATGTCCCCATGCTTTTAATTGCTCCCGCATAATCGTTTCTGTCACGTTCTGTGGAACCATCAATGGCAGGTGGTAGGGTTCGGCGTGGGTCGGTTTTGTATGATGCGCAATATCTGAATCTACGTAGCTTCCGTCGTGACGGTAGGTTCGTAATCGGGGATAGAGCCCGCCGGCGGCGACCACTTTATTGAGTATTCCAAGATCCTCGAAGATTTCTTGCGTTCGCGGCTGAATACCTTTACCGCGGGAGCCGATAAAAGGCGTCGTTCTTTTCTCAATCAGGCGAAATGAGACCCCGTGACGCGCCAGTTCGATGGCTAAAGTAAGCCCGGTAACGCCAGCGCCGCAGATCAGTACATCTGTAGTGGTGTATCTTGTCATCGTCTCTCCGATATGTGTATTATGCACATAAGAGGAGACATGCTATGTCAGAAAATAAAAATGTGCAAGATACACATATTTCCGAGCAAATGAAGGCGCTTCACGGTGCGTTGATTCGCGTGGTGAGCGCGCTTAACCGGCCTCGTAATGATGAGAAATTAATTGCAGAGGCGGGGATACAACTCGATCGTGCGCTATTTTCGATCCTTATTAGTATCGAACGTTTAGGGCCGATTGGCGTTGTTGAGTTAGCCGAACGTGCCGGTCGTGATTATACGACTGTGAGCCGACAGGTCGCCAAACTGGAGAAGCTGGGATTGATAATACGGCAACATAATGCCATCGATCGTCGTATACGCGAGGCCGTTATTTCCCGGACAGGAAAGGCGATGACGGAGCGTATAGACGCTGCGCGAGAGCAAATGGGCAAAGTTGTTTTTAAAGACTGGCCTCAGGAGGAACTTGATGTCTTTGTTCGGTTAATGCAAAAGTTTGCCGATGCAATGGATAGCGATGCTTCAATGCCGGAATAAGCAAAAGAAAAGGGCGGTCAAATCCGATCGTCCAGCTTAATATCGGTATCTGACATTGATTAAATAGCCAGCAAAGTAAATATAATAACAACATTTATTGAGTTAATTTTTATCTTTTGAAAGCCCAACGTATACTGCAGAATACGGCTATATAACAATCGCCGTATCAATGGTTTTTCAAAGGGTAAATATATGCTTACCGAAAAATATGATTTTCGCATTACCGATCAGATGACTATCCCACTCAGACCTCATTGGATAGCCAATGATTCATACAGGGAAAAGTGTAAAATGCTTGTCCTCAACCGGAGTAAAGGGGAAATTCATAAGGTAGACTTTAGTAAAGTAACAGATTATATCAAAGAAGGTGATGTAATCTGTTTTAACGACAGTACTATAATAAACCATATGTTTATCTGTAAAACAAGACGAAATAGATTAATTAAAGTTGTTTTAGAGGGATTTTTACCAAATAATAGAGTAATTATTTCAGGACTTTTAAAAGAAAGGCTTAACGCGAATGATGTTTTCTCTTTGGTTGATAACCCTGAAATTTCCATTAAGGTAGAGCAAAAGTTTAGCGAAGAGAGTCAGTACCGGGCTGTCGTGGAAAATCATGAGGCCTTAATTTGCTATTTAGCCAGTCATGGTGAGCGTCTTGATGAGTATGTGGACTCCAGCTTGTTTTATAAATATCCAGATGCTTACCGTTCCGTTTTTTCTAAAAAGTATGGCTCTTTGGAAATACCTTCTGCCGGCATTCATTTTACCTGGGATCTTATCCAAAGAATCAAAGATAAAGGTGGGTTAATATCTTTTATTACTTTACATGTTGCATCAACAGAAATGTTGTCCAACAGAAAAATACAAACAAAATGTGTAGAGGAAGTGACTATCAACGAAGAATACTACGAGGTTCCGCAAGCAACAGCGGATATCATTAATACTGCGAAGCAAAATGGCGGACGTATTTTTGCCGTAGGAACTACCGTTACACGATGCCTGGAATCCGCGTATTCGAGGGAGCACAATTGCCTCAAAGCAAGTTCTGGCTGGACTGCGCTTTATATACATCCAGGTTATCAACTGAAAGTGGTTGACTGCCTGCTAACGAACTTACATCAGCCAAAAACGACGCATATGGTGTTAACCGGTCAGTTTGCTGGGGTTGATCTACTCATGAAGGCCTATGCCTCAGAAGATATCCAGTCATGTCAGTTCGATATGTTTGGTGATTGCATGTTAATCATACAGGATGAAGGGCAGGGGTGAATAAAATAAAACCGGTACATATAATGCTACCGGTTTTGCCGAGAATAAGCATCAGGGGATTCGGGCAATAACCTTTATTTCGAAATCAAAGCCGGCCAGCCAGGTAACGCCAACAGCGGTCCAGTTAGGATAAGGGGGATGGGCAAATATCTCCTGTTTCACCGCCATCACGTCGTTAAGTTGTTGCTCTGGATCGGTATGGAAGGTGGTGACATCCACTATGTCATCGAATGTGCATCCTGCTGCAGTCAGTGTTGCTTTCAGGTTTTCAAAAGCAAGCCTCACTTGTTTTTGAAAATCAGGCTCCGGCGTGCCGTCTGTGTGACTGCCTACCTGGCCTGAAACAAACAGTAAATCACCAGAACGGATGGCTGCGGAATACCCATGTTCCTCATACAGAGAATGGCGGTCAGCAGGAAAAACCGCGATACGTTGCGTCATAATGTTATCCTCAGATAGCGTAAACACTTCGGGCGGGAATAAAATGAATGTCACATACACAACGTAGGTCATAGTTTCATATACGTGGCATATGTCAAGGTGCCGTCACATAAAAGAACTGAGCCTGTTTGTCGTATCGCTTGACGGGAAAGAGAGCATTTCCTGAGTGATTAGCTTCTGTGTCGTGTCATTTTGTAGACGGCATCATTTTCACGCTTTCCAACACCAATGACAGTTACCGTGATAATTTCATCTTCGACGCTGTACACCAGTCTGTATCCTGCACCACGCAGCTTAATTTTGTACTGATCCTTTCTTCCATGTAATTGAGAAGCCGGAACCCGAGGGTTTTCAAGCCGTTCCCGTAACTTTTTTTTAAACTGTTCCTGTATAGTATGACCCAGTTTTTTCCACTCTTTTAGTGCTGATTCGTTAAATGCCAGCTTATAAGTCATCAATGTTGACCTCAATGACGCGTTCATTCGCACGCTCATCGATAATACGACCGAGTTCTTCATCCTCAAGAATATCCATAAGATGAGCATAAAGTGCCGGAGGCACACAGTAGAAAGCCGGTTCATTACGGTTAAGAATGGCAACTGGAGCGCCATCTCCGGCATTGAAAGTTCCCATTGGATCACGTTTCAGTTCTGTAATGCTTGCTGCAGTAGTCGTTAAAATTTGAAATGCCATAATTTACCTCCTGGTTGATGACTAAATATAGCACCTTTAATAGTACTAATAAAAGCATCCTTCACGAAGGGGATTCAGCTCCAGCCCGGTCAGTGATGCGGGCAGCTGACGGTTTTTTCAAGGCTAAGTTCAGATGTCCAGAACCTCGCTTAGAGCGTCCACATTATGTGAGTAAGATCACACTCGGAAGTGACGGACAGAGATACCCAGGCGCAGCGCGGCCATCTGGGTGCTCAGGACACTGGTCGACAAACCTGGACAAAAATGGCTACAAATAGGCATTAGCATTGGGCCTCTACAATTTAAATGCGCATAATGTACGGCTGTTGAAAAGGCCGCTGCGAAAATCGGATCCCGCAACGGCCTTTTTAGCATAACGTCATTGGGCGAACCAATTGCTATTTTCCAATACCTAATCACCCCTGGAATGATAATAATAAAGATATGCCAATCCAACTGGAGCGATAAATATTGAAAATATCCAACATAAGCACATTGTGATGACCTTAGCCATTAACATCACTATCGCATTGATGAAGAAGACATTTTCACCCATTATGAACGAAACAACCTGCTCATATACGAATCTTGCATATGGATAAAGTAACGCATTGATAACAAAGAATATTACATTACCCACCTTCATCCCAGAAGGATTCTGCATAGAGATGTAAATAAAGAATGTTGAAATTATCGCGCCAAAAATGAAATGGCGAATATAATAACTTGCTTTTAAACCCCCTAAAGTTTTTCGGAATAACTCCATATTTAATAAGCTCCCTTTTCCTTTGCGAGGATTAAAACACCTTCGGTATAAGAGTAACCATATCCGTAACCATATCCACCTCTGCCGGTTCCATTGTTGATAGACCCTGAGTCATATTTAAATCCCCAGTTTCCGGACGTTACTGGCGTTATGCTAATAACTTCAAATCCGTCTTGGTTGAGCTTATCTACTGTGCGTGTAATATCTTCATTCAATCTTTCACCATCAACCTGGCAATCTGACCATCCTTCCTGTACTACCTCTTTTTTGCGGATTTTTTCCTCAATATCAATAAATCCAAGAAATCGTTTTGTATTTCCGGTGGGAACTTTGACCGTTACCTCTTTGTAGATAGGTTGGAAGTAGCTTGGTACATACACGGTTTTGTTCATAATTTACCCTTTCCTTGTGTTTAAAAATCACCCAACCAAGAACATTCAGTGTTGGTAATACTGCACGTTTGTCTCATTCCTGAGGCTGTTAATTTTTTTACACCTCTCCAGACATCGCTTTTTTCATAAATCTTTTGTACTAGTGGTGTATGATCCTCGTGTATCAGGTGCAGATTTACCAATAGCAGCAGGATGATATAGTGAAGTGGCGAATATAATAACTTGTTTTTAAACACCCTAAGATTTTTCGGAAAAACTCCATGTTTAATAGTTATCTACTGCGCGTGTAATATCTTCATTCAATCTTTCGCCATCAACCTGGCAATCTGACCATTCATCCTCAATATCAATAAATCCAGGAAATCATTTCGTTGCCATCAAAACAGTTGAGCAGCAGGATATGAAGGCTCTTCGAAGCACTCGTCAGTTGATGGTGGAGCAGCGGACTGCACTGGCAAACTTCAGAGGGATAGGTAACACATATCCATATGTCCTGCATCTGCTACATATATAATCTGCATATACTGACCCTATGCGGAAACGTATTGGCTGCAGAAAATAGCCGGCATCGGCACGGTGTCGGAAACACATCCGGAAGGGGTAACTATGCGAACTCCGCTGTTCGCTCAACGATTTCCTGGAGCCGATCACAGGTGGAGTAGGGAAGAACAGCGTCATTAAGGCGGAGTTCTTTATGACCATCCGGGTAGTGCCAGACCTCGATATACTTCCCGATAGCCCTGCGGCTTAACTCATCATACCAAAGGCTGATTCAGTCTCACCAAAGCGGAGGTGCATCAGGTGACCGATAGCATCATCAATAAAAACAAGCAGGCAGCATTTCGGCGCTCGTCCTTCAAACGCATTGCCAGGGGAAGCGATAAAATATGGTAAGTGATACTCTTGAACAGCGGATTTATGAACTGGTAAGAAGCCATGATGGAATTTACCTTTTTAAGAAAAAAGAACTGACACCGTCAACAGATTTGGATTCAGATCTACGGTTGGAAGATGATGAAGCACTGGCATTGATGGATGATTTTTTTACGACATTCAATGTAGATAAAGGGAATTTCTCGATCACAACATACTATCCGCCAGAACCACCGCTAAAGCATTTGCTTAATCTGTTTCGCAAAAACGATATTCCTCAGGTGCCGGAGTTCACGATAGGTATGCTCATTGCGTCTGCCAGGGCTGGTCGCTGGTTGTATGACTGATTCACGCTTGGGGGCTGCTTTTCGCCTTTCGCTATTATAGTGCGCATAATGTATATTATGTTAAATGCACCAGAACATTTAAAAGACATGTTAAGGCGGCTGGATTCGTGCATGCCAAAAAACTTCTGGCCCATAAGTTTGATCCCTTCCCTACCGTGACGCTGCGCGAATTCTGTTGATTTGCACCCGCTATCCTGCACACGATTTCACGCAGCACACGCCGCGCAGACATAAAAAAACCGGCCATTGTGACCGATTCGTCACTGTCAGTGTGTCAGTCCGGGATGAAATCGTCGCGCAGCGCATCAGCGAGCGCCCACGGCATTTCAGACGGAAAACTCTTTTCACGCGCTGCAGATAACATGGCATCGCCGTAGGACTCAACAGCCATTTCCGACAGTTCCCGTTTTAATAACGGGCTTTTTTCCAGACGACGGGCAATTTTCCTGCGCTGCGCTGACATGGACTAAAAAATCAATGGGAACCTCATTTCATGAGGTTTGATTATTCACTGTCTGCCATTGTCTTGCATTCATACTCGCCACCTACACTGGCGGCGGTCAAACATAATTCATCGGTTATCAGTTCGTATTTTAACGTCGCGCCTGGCATGACCTGCACATGCGTAACCGTATCGCCTGGCCTGTTTGTTTTTGTATACGACGCCGCCGAACATCCAAAAAAGTTGCGAAGAATTGGTAGCGATTCTACAAATGACATGTCTTACCTCAACCACCCGGTAAAAGTCATATATCGATAGCAGTATGTTACTCCAGATGAAACAATCGGTTCAGAAAGGGATATGTTCCAGCAGACAGGAATGTTATAAGGAGCTTCCCCCTTCGACACAAATAATGGTTGAGGACTGAGAACAGATGCAGCTGAATATGCTGGAAGCCATGAATATTTATGTCAATGTGGTAGAGCAAGGGAGCTTTATCCGCGCGGCGGAGGTGCTTGAGCTGCACCGCCCTGCTGTTACCCGCGCCGTTCAGAATCTGGAACATGATCTGGGCGTTAAGCTCCTGCATCGTACAACACGACAGGTCAGTATGACGGATGAAGGGGAAGAGTTTTACCAGCGTTGCCTGTCGCTCTTAAGCGAGCTGGACGACGTCCGGCGATTATTTTCCAGCACGCAACCGCCGAAAGGCCGCCTGCGCCTTGACGTCCCTATTACGCTCGCCCGGGCAGTCATCATTCCGGCTCTTGGAGATTTTCAGAACCGATACCCGGATATTGAGATTGTACTTGGCACGTCCGATCGCAAGATTGATTTGATTGCCGAGCGTGTGGACTGCGTCATCCGACTTGGTGAGCTTAATGACTCCAGTTTTGTTGCCAGACGTCTGGGAACGGCAGCCATGGTGACCTGTGCTGCGCCATCTTATCTTGCGAAGCATGGCACGCCGCACTCTATCGATGAGCTGATGAAGTCCCACCGGGCTGTAAATTTTTTCAGTAATCACAGCCTGCAGATAATGGAGTGGAAATTCACGGTTGATGGCAGTATCGCGTCAATAAAAATTCCCTCCAGCATCCTGGTAGACAATTCAGAAGCGTTTCTTTCATGCGGGCTGGCGGGGTTGGGGGTTCTACACGGATTGCGTCCGTCTCTTGCACCCTTTATTGCCAGTGGAGAGCTGACAGAGATCCTCACTGATTTCCCGCCCCCGCCAAAACCGGTTTCACTGCTTTACCCGGATCGTCGGTATCTGGCACCTAAAGTTCGCGTATTCATCGACTGGCTGTGCGAGGTTTTTGGTCCGGATGCACATCTCTGATAACGCTCTTTCGTGCATACCCGACCTGAAGATTGTTACTTTATCAGTAATTCTGTTTTAAAGATTGGATGGTTTTTCGTAACAATAAAGAGGTTTAAGATCTTCTTCAGATTAATTAACTACCACAGTCGCCTAAAAGGCTGGCTGAAAATTTGTTCGAAGGAGATCACGTCATGAAGTACAACCGTATCTGCCAGATCCTGGGTATCGAAAAACCTGTTATACAAGGCCCACTGTCCTGGCTTACCGATGCAAGACTGGTTGCAGCCGTAAGCAACGCCGGTGGTTTGGGTGTGCTTGGCCCAAATGCGGGCTTAACAGCGGAAACTGCTGTATCAACGCCTGAAGAAACAGCAGAAAAAATGCGTGAAGAAATTCGTAAAACCAAAAAACTTACCGAAAAACCATTCGGGGTGAACCTTATTCCAACCCCTGAAAACGACATCTGGACTCCGCCTATCCTACAGGTAATAAAGGAAGAGGGAGTAAAAGCTGTTGTTTATACCGGTTACGGAGACGGAGCTATTATCACTTCGCTGTTTAATGAACTAAAAGCGTCGGGTATTGCAATTATTTACCGCGATATTAATCCGACACCTGAAAATACACGTTTAGCGGAAAAAGCCGGCGCCGACATTATTGTTGCAACAGGTTTTGATGAAGGTGGCACATTGCCGGGCACCGCGCTTGGCACCTTTTCGATCGTGCCGCTGATTGCGGACTCGGTGAAGAGTGTTCCCGTCATGGCTGCAGGCGGGATTGCCGATAGCCGTACCGCCCGTGCTGCCCATGCGCTGGGAGCAAAGGGTGTCTTTGCTGGTTCGGTGTTTATTGGGACAGAAGAAAGCCGTGTGCCGCAGTCAGTAAAGGATAAAATCATTAATGCTAACGGCCTGGATTTGCTGCTTTTCCGTACCCTGCCAGATTACTACCGCTCACTTCCTGGCAAGCTGGCTGACAAGCTCGTGTCGATGGATAAAGCTGGTGCAAGCAATGAAGAACTGGCCCAGACGATGGGAGGTTTACGAGGGTTGCGTATCGGCATGCTGGAAGGTAATACAGATGAAGGATACATTGCGCTGGGCACGGGCATTGGAAATATCCGCAGCATCAAGAGCGTAGCTGAGGTCGTGAACGAGCTGGCTATTTGTTAAGGGCAGTACTGACTGCAAAAGCAATCGAACTTTGCGAAACGGCCTGGCGCGCAGCGGCCCTCTGACACAAGATGTGGTAGTGTTTTCAGACATTGAAACGCCATAGGATGTATTCCTCCCCTACCCTGTGACTACCGGCTCACCACCGGACAAGCCGCTGTGCTTATCAGCAAAGCCGAAATGATTGTTTGAGTAACTTTACGACAATTGCTTCAAAAACTGACTTCCGCTACCAGACGGTATACACAGTATGACTATTTCTTTTTATATGCCCCATACAAAAGCGATACGGGTGTTTTTTCTAATATCTGGATTTCATTTTTATGTGCTTTATGTTCACTAAAAATATCTGCCAGACTTTTACCTCCAAAGGCCAGGCCAATTCCCGTTGCTGCTGCTGAAAGTAATGTCAATTGCGGCATGGCAAGTGAAGCTATACCTAACGTGGCTGTTCCTGCAAAAATTAATCCAGATGAGATCTTTTTTTTCTTTGAATTCTTAATGGCTGATTCATGCGATTTTCCATACTCTTCGACCACATTGATTAAATGTTTTGAAAAATTATCTGCCGCATCTTGCATTTGATCTGGTGTTTTTCCTTGCAAGTCATGCCTTGAGATTCTTAGTTCATGCCTTAAGGATTCCAGTTGACCTCTTTCTCTAATCTTTTTTAATTCCAGATCGGAAAGCGCAGTAAGGAATTTTACTTCCGCGGCTGAAAGGCCCATTGTAATCGCTTGCTCTTCAGAAGAAAGAGGATTTAATTTACCATAATCCTTGACCAACTGCTCCGTAGTCCATTCATGTAAAAACATATGGTTACTATAAATAACCGGATCAATGCCTAATAGTGTTGCCGATAATTGAGTTGATCGTTGTGCATAAATTGCACCTTCAACCTTACCCAGTAAGGTTGCTATAGCTGACGGCAGATCGTAATCCAGAAGATCTACCTCTCTTGTTGTAAAACTCTTTAAATCTGTATCGTAAACCCAGACTTCTTTTTCGATGTTATTAAAATTATTAAGCAATGTTTTTAATAATTCTTTATTTATTAGGATCTTCTGGAATGTTTCTTCATTTCTCCCAAAGTGCTCAAGAAACGCTAAATAAGTAGCGTAATCCATTTTTCTATCTTTAAAAAAGAGCTGACTTAGAAAAGCGGCAGATTGTTCATGATTGCGTTCTTTATCAAAATCCAGTAATTCAGGAACGATTAGAAAAATTGGATAATCATCATCAATAGTCATAAACGGGATGGCGCGAAATAGATTAGAAACATGTTCAAGTAATACCAACCTGCGCATGCGGACATAACTATTATCTGGTGGCAATGACAAAAATGAATGCAGAGAGCTAAGAGAAGGAAAATGTAATGGATCAACCATTATGATGCTATCAAAATAAATCCCCAGAGATCTAAGGTGATTAGATATGTTATAACCAAAGCGTTGAATCGGAAGTAATAATCGATAACTTTTAGACGCCCGCACTTCTGTTATAAGCGCCGCGGCGTGAGTATCCCAAAATTTATTTAGCAACACGATTAGGTTTGTAAGTTGATTATCTAACTCGGGAGAGCTAATTAGCTCCTTCAGGATGAATCTACGTAATTCTTTCAGTTCTAAATTTCTAAACGCATATTTATATTTTTCAGAAAAAGCGTTTTCCATCAATAAAACATATTCATTCTGTATGCTTTTTGTAATACTACTCATCATCTATCTCCGAACCACCACGCAACGATTTCCCAGTGTAGTGGTTCTTATCATGTGTATATTGTTAGTCATGTTATCGTAGAAAATTCAGTGGTCAATAACTCATTGAGGTAGCTACTAAAATTTGCAGTTACCAGGATTTAGGATGATTTTAAAAATGTTTATAAATTCAGGCTGCGCCGCAGTGATTGCACTGATTTCCACGTAACATGATAATCAATGGCTTTGATACCCTTTAAACGAACAAATATGAGCTTAACATGGCGACAATAAAGGATGTTGCATCTTTGGCCGGTGTATCAACCGCGACTGTATCACGTGTCATTAACCAGACCGCGTGGGTTGAACCCGTCACGCGCGAACGTGTAGAGAAAGCCATGCGCGATCTCAATTATCGCCGGAATGCCGCCGCTATCGCGCTGGCGAAACGTAGCGGCGATATGCTCGGATTGTTAACCGGCAATCTGGCTGATCCTTTTTTTGCCCACCTTGCTCGCGGCGTAGAAGATGTTTCTCGTAAGCAGCAGTATCGCTTGATGGTATGTAGCGGCGGCCACGATGAAGAAATGGAAAAAGCGGGACTGGATTTTCTGGTTAATCAAGGCTGTGAGGCTATTGTTGTACACGCCAGCCGATTACCGGATAAAGAGCTGCTGCGCTACGCAGCCCACTTTCCAGCGCTGGTTGTTGTTAATCGTTATATCGCCGGTATGGCCAACCGGTGTATCTGGCTGGAAAATCGCAGCGCCGCCAGGGAAGCGACCCGATATCTCCTGGCGAACGGGCATCGGCGCATTGCCTGTGTGACATCTGACTTGCCAATTATCGATCGTCAGGAACGCCTTGATGGTTACCGTGAGGCGCTGGAAGAATATGGTATTTCTCCAGACCCTCGCTGGGTGATTAGCGTTCCGTTTAACGAAGAAGGCGGCGAGCGGGCCGCGCATCAACTTATTAATAGCGGGCTTCCCCTTACGGCAGCGGTCACGTTTAACGATGTGATGGCCGCTGGCATTATGCGTATTCTTCATCAACGCGGCGTTCAGCTTCCGCAACAGCTCTCTATTGTCGGCTTTGATGATGTGGTGCTGGCCCGGTATCTTTATCCGGCGTTAACAACAATGCATTATCCGGTCGAACAAATGGCGCGTTGTGCCGCGCAACTGGCGATACAGTTATACCAGGGCATTACGCCGCCGCCCAGCAGCAATCATTTCAATGCCGAACTGGTGATCCGCGATTCTGTCGCGCCCTATTTTTCACGATGAATGCGTCGTCAACAGTAAAAACTGTGATGACTATCAAATTAACCCTTCTCATGTAATCGGTTACATGGACGAAAGTAATGGATCACAGTAGTGGGAAGCGTATCCCCCTACCCTTGAGCTACCTTACTGACCGGAGCTCCATTATGAGTGCATCACAAAACAAGAAGAAAACGCTGTCATTGGGTTTAGCGCTAATCCCAGTCATCTCCATGTTGTTATTGTTGATTATCGGTTACGGCATCATGGGGCTACGTATCGAACCGCTCCTTCTGTGCTCTGCGGCGGTAGCGGCAGGCATTGCATGGTGGCAAGGATACTGTTGGGAAGACATCATCAACTCAGTGGTGGATAAGCTGGCTAAAGCAATGCCGGTTATCATGATCCTGATCTGCGTGGGCGGTTTGATTGGCACCTGGATGTTTAGCGGCACCATTCCCTACATGGTGTACTGGGGGCTAAAACTCATAAGCCCGGAATATATTTTGATTGCAGCCTTCTTTTTAACCAGCGTGGTCTCCGTCTGTACCGGCACATCGTGGGGGTCCGCCGGGACGGTTGGCGTTGCGTTAATGGGGGTTGCCGCCGGGCTGGACGTGTCTCTTGCAGCAGCAGCTGGCGCCGTTGTTTCTGGCGCTTATTTCGGCGACAAAATCTCACCGTTGTCCGACTCGACTAACTTTGCCGCGATTGTCGCAGACACTACTCTGTTTGAGCATATTCAGCATTTACTTTGGACGACCCTGCCAAGTTTCCTGCTTGCCGCCGTGGTTTATCTTATCGCCGGACACAGTAATATGCTGGGCGAGGTGGCCACTCCGCAGCGCGTTACGGACATCATCCACTCGCTGGAGTCGCTATACCATTTTAATATTGTTCTTATTTTGCCGCCGGTGATCGTACTGTGGGGCGCAATTCGCAAGAAGCCTGTCATCCCATTAATGTTAAGCGCCTGCGTACTTGCCTTATTCCTCGGCGTCATCATGCAGGGACTGAGCATCAAACAGGGACTGGACGCTTTCATTGATGGATTTGATATCGCCATGTTCCCACAAGGCGCTGAAGGTGTCGTGGCCGATGTTCCGCGCCTGCTAAACCGGGGCGGAATGTTCTCGATGATGGGAACAATACTGTTAGTTTTCTGCGCTTTTTCATTTGCCGGAGCGCTAACGTTAACCGGCGCGTTAACGATCATCATTAACCGGCTGCTGACTATTATTCATAGCGTTGGTCAGCTCATTGCCGCCACTATCGGCACCACAATTTTGGTCACAGGAGCGACCAGCGACGGTAAACTGGCATTGTTAGTTCCCGCCGAACTGTTTAAAGATGCCTATCGTCGTATGGGGCTGGATACTAAAAACCTTTCACGGACGATAGAAGATGCCGGTACCGTTATCGAACCTCTCCTGCCGTGGACCTCGGCTGGTGTCTACATGGCGACCACGCTGGGCGTTAGCACGCTTGATCTTCTGCCCTGGGCTATCCAGTGCTATGCGGCGATCTTCTTCGCATTAATTTATGGTTTTAGCGGAATTGGTATTGCCAGAACTGCCTCCGCTTCAGAAAAGTCGCCGCAAGCGTCAGTGACGAAATAATAAGGAAACAAGATGGATTTTAACCAGATTATCAATCGCAACAATACTGGTTCGGTAAAGTGGGATTTTATTGAGCGTCACTTTGGCGACGGCGCTGGAAAACTGCTGCCGATGTGGGTTTCTGATTTCGATTTTGCCTGCCCGCCTGAGGTTCAGGCGGCATTGCATCAGCGAATCGAGCACGGCGTATTTGGCTATAGCGAACGCGATGAGGCCTATTTTAACGCCCTGCTTCACTGGTTTTCATCACGCCACCAGCTCACGTTAAAACAAGAATGGGTATGCAGCGTGGAAGGCGTCGTACCAGGGTTGGCGCTCTTAGTGCAAATGTTGACGCATCCAGGCGACGGCGTAGTGGTACAGGGGCCATACTATGGCTCCTTCGCCAAAATAATCACGCTTAATGGTAGAAAACTGCTGGAGAATCCCCTTAGCGAGTCGCCGGACGATGGCTACCAGATGGATTTTTGCCAACTGGAAAGGCTGTTTCGCCATGAGCGCCCTCCGCTGATGATTTTGTGTAATCCACATAATCCAACCGGGCGTTGCTGGTCGGCCAACGAGCTGGAGCAACTGCTTTTATTATGTGAAGCTTATGATGTCACTCTCATCTCGGATGAAATATGGGCCGATCTATTGCTGCCCGGCGAAACCTTTACCTCGGTACTGCATTTAGGGGAGCGCTGGCATAAACGGGTCATCTCCGCCACTGCGGCCAGCAAAACATTTGGCTTATCGTCGTTGCGAATTTCTAATTTTCTCATTCCCGATCCTACGCTTCGCCAGCGATTCCTGTCTCGTCTGGACGCTCATGGGTTGGACGTCTTTAACGCTCTCTCCGTTCAGGCGGCGACTATCGCATGGAATGAAAGCAGACAGTGGCTGGATTCGCTACTGGATTACCTGGCGGAAAACCGCCGCTGGTTTGTTGAACAGGCGACAGAGTACCTTCCCTGGGCAAGAATTGTCCCGGCGCAGGGAACCTATTTATTATGGATGGATTGTAAAAAACTGGGACTGGATGACGAACAGCTAAAATGGGTGATGGCGGATGTCGCGGGTATTGCTCCTTCAATGGGCAGCGGCTTTGGCCCGGCGGGCAGCGGTTTTATCCGTTTAAATCTGGGATGTCCACGTACCTACCTTGAAATGGCAATAGACGGCCTGAAGCGAATATCGGTGAAGACAATCAAAGGAATACCAATAGGCGGATGAATTTTTCGGGCGGTAAACTGACAACGGTGTTATTTCTTCGGCATGATATCGCCTGAGCGCCAGTAAAAAACCGGCCATCAAGGCCGGTTGGGTCCGGAGCGCGGTTTCACTATCAGGGGCGTCTGAATAACACGATGCTGCGCCCGGCCAGATCGAAATCCATTTCTTCGGTAATCCGCATTCCCTGCTGCGCGTTATCGGCAGTCGTCAGTTCAAGTACCCAGCCGCCTTCTCCCCACATCGGAATACGGAACGGTACGCTGCCTTCAAACGGATTGAAAAGCAGTAAGGCGTCATGCCAGATCCCCGCTTCTGGCTGAAGATCGGGTCGACTAATGCATACGCCTATCGTCGATCCCTCATCCCATTGTTCGGATTGCTGCGCCCCTCCGCCGGCGTTAAACCAGCGGATCTCCAGACCGTCGCGCCAGCTCTCCCGGCGCAGCAACGGTTGCATGGCGCGCAGTTGAATCAGATGACGGGTAAACTCTCGTAGCGCATTGGCGGTTTCCGGCAAATTATCCCAGTGGACCCACGATATTTCACTGTCCTGACAGTAGCCATTATTATTGCCCATCTGACTGCGGCCAAACTCATCGCCCGCTAATAACATCGGCGTGCCGTGCGAGAAAAGCAAGGTGGTCAGGAAATTGCGTTTCTGTTGCTCGCGTATCGCATTGATGCCTTCGTCGTCGGTTGGCCCTTCTGCGCCATAGTTACAGGAGCGGTTATCATTATGCCCGTCATTATTATCTTCGCCATTGGCTTCATTATGTTTGTCGTTATAAGACACCAGATCGTTCAGCGTGAAGCCGTCATGGGCAGTAATAAAGTTAACGCTTGACCAGGGGCGACGGCCGCGCAAATCATAGAGATCGCCGGAACCCAGCAGGCGTGCGGCGAAATCATTTGTGACGTTGTCACCTTTCCAGTATTCGCGTACCGTATCTCGGTATTTATCATTCCATTCGCCCCACCCTGGTGGAAAGCCGCCAACCTGATAGCCGCCCGGTCCGATATCCCAGGGTTCGCCAATCAGTTTCAGTTTTGCCAGCACCGGGTCTTGCGTTACCGCATCAAAAAAGCCGCCTCTCTGATCAAAGCCTTCCGGCTCACGACCAAGAATGGTGCCCAAATCAAAACGAAAGCCGTCGACATGCATTGACTCCGCCCAATAGCGAAGGGAATCCATCACCATTTGCAGTACCCGTGGATGAGAGGTATTGACGGTATTACCTGTCCCTGTATCGTTAATGTAATAGCGATGCTGATCGGGCATCGTGCGATAGTAAGAGAAGTTATCGATACCTTTAAATGACAGCGTGGGGCCAAGTTCATTCCCTTCTGCCGTATGGTTATAGACCACGTCCAGTATCACTTCGATGCCGGCATCATGGAAAGCGCGCACCATATCGCGGAATCCCTGAATACCTTTTGGACCATAGTAGCGCGTCGCTGGCGCAAAAAAGCCCAGCGAGTTGTATCCCCAGAAATTTTTCAGCCCTTTATCGAGCAGATGCTGATCGTCCGGGAACCAGTGAACGGGTAAAAGCTCGACGGAGGTAATCCCCAGACTTTTAATGTAATCCACGCTGGCTTTATGCCCCATGCCCTCAAACGTACCGCGTAGAGGCTCAGGGATCGCGGAATTAAGCTGGGTAAAGCCTTTTACATGCGTTTCATAAATAATGGCGTTCGACCACGGTATGGAAGGCCGTTGTCTATCCTCCCAATTCGCCTCAGCCGGATCAATCACCCGGCATTTAGGCGTAAATGGCGCGCTATCCTGGTCATCAAAGGTCAAATCTTTATCGTCATGAAGTAATTGATACGCGAAATGCGCATCGTTCCACTGAATATCGCCCACCAGCTCACGGGCATAAGGGTCAATAAGCAGCTTGTTGGGGTTAAAACGATGACCATTTTCCGGGTCATAAGGACCGTAAACGCGGTACCCATACAGCGCGCCGGGCTGCAACTTCGGGACATAGCCGTGCCATATTTCGTCGGTATATTCCGGTAACTCCAGACGAGCGATTTCATGCTCCCCGCTCGGATCGTAAAGGCAAAGCTCGACGCGTTCCGCATGGGCGGAAAAAATAGCGAAATTCACGCCTTCGCCGTCATAATTTGCGCCAAGCGTATGGCTGTATCCTGATCTGATTTCAAAAGCCCTGTTTGTTGTCATTCTCTTTCTCCACCCACGGTAAACGTTGTCCTGTCACGGCACATCAACACATAAACTCAGTCGCTCATTAAAACCAGTACGCCGCCCTGGTGTGAGGCCAACGACAGGCGTTCACCAGGCATTAACCTCTCCTGGGTAAGCACATTGCGATAACGATGCTGATTAAGCTGTCCGGGTATAATAATGTCGGTTCCTGACCAGAAACCGCTATGCGATTGTGACAATAAGCCGTCACATTCGGCGAACACCAGTCGGGGCGCAACAACAATCAGCGCATCATCATGATTGACTCTGGCGTAAGCGATGACCTTGTCGGCACGCTGACCAACAGCCCGCAGCGGTATATAGTCGCCAAAACGGAAGAGCTCATGATTCTGCTGACGCAAACGCAGTAATGCAGCGGTGACATACTGATTCACCTGCCCGTTCAGCCAACTCTCTTCGCGCGAGAAAACTCCCGGCGTCAGTTGGTCTAACTGCTGCGCCAGCGTGGCGAAATCCGGTTCGCGGCGGTTGTCGGGATCGACAAGACTAAAATTTAACGCCTCGCTCCCCTGATAGATATCAGGTACCCCCGGCGCGGTTAACTTGATAACGGTCTGCGTCAGGCTGTTAACCAGCCCTGCGCGGATGAAGGGTTGCAAGGAACGATAAAAATCCTGCAAAAATGTCTGATTATCCGGCGCCAGTAAATAACGGGCGTAATCAAGCATTGCGGTTTCGTAAGCCTCATTACTGTCCACCCAATCGGTACGTAGCTTCGCTTCGCGTAGCGCTTTCTCCACAAAGGCTTCAAAGCGTATTTTCAGCGCGTTTAAACCTGTTTCGTCCTGTGGTTGTAGCACCGGGGGCCAGACGCCGGTCAGCGCCTGATATAACATCCACGTATCCGCCGATTTTGGCGCAGTGCCATCATTCAAAAATTTGACATGGGTCTGGTTCATCTGCCGCCAGCGGGCAAGGCATTCGCTCCACTGTTCCGGCGCTTCGGTAAGCGTATACAGGCGTGCTCGCGCATCCTCGCCTCGCTTGGTATCGTGGGTCGACGTACCGGATAACGCATCAGGCTGTCGCGCCTGTCGGGTTTTCATCTCATGGTGAAAGCGTTCGATGGAGAAGTGATGCGTGACGGGCTCGGCGCCAACTTCATTTAACGCCAGTCCCATGTTTTGACGAAAGAAAAGCGTATCCTCTACCGATTTCGCCATCAGCGGACCGGTGAGTTGTTGGAACCGAACACGAAACTGTGTCGCCTCCTCCTGGCTGGAGGTGGGAACATCGCCGGTAAGAAGGCGGCTCAGAAATGTAAGCGCTTCTGGCTGCGGAGGATTTTCAAGCGTCTTTACCCGTTCCACAATACGGTGTAACAGGCAAATATCGGTCGGCGGTAGCCCTTCTGCCGTGCCGTAAGTGCGATATACGGGAAAGGCAATTAATAACTCGCGTAACGCCTGCCGAACGACGCTCTCTTCCTGTGCGATCTGTAGCTCGCTGGCAATCGACAGCGCAAGCGCGAGCAGCCGGGTAAATTCCCCCTCGAAATTGCGATCGACCATCAGCAATTTAGCCGCCCGTAATTCCGCCCGCATATCCACTGGCGCGCCTGTTACGGTCTCGTAAGCCTGGCGCAGATTGTCTATCTGCCCATCGTCAACCAGCACCTCCGCCAGCGAGGCGATAAATTCATAGCCTGTGGTGCCGGAAACCGGCCAGTCATCAGGAAGTTGCTCGCCTTTAGCGAGAATTTTTTCCACGGTGATATAGCACGCCGGCCCCACTTCCTGACGTAAACGCGCAAGATAGGCTTTCGGATCGGCAAGGCCGTCGATATGATCGATACGTAAACCGTCAACCGCCCCCGTTCTGACCAGCTCCAGAATCAGCCGATGTGTATCGTCGAAGACGGTTTTATCTTCCACCCGCATTCCCACCAGCCCTGTGACCTCAAAGAAACGCCGATATGAAAGCGAGCGAGCGGCATCGCGCCAGGACATTAATTTCCACGGCTGGCGCTCATGCAAATCAGCAATAGCGGCTTTATCGGTAAGCGCCAGTATTTCGGCCTCGCGCCCCTGCCACGTCGCCGGCGCAAGCGGATAATAGTTATCATAATAGGCGAACGTGGGGTTACCCGTAGCGGGATCGGGCTTGATCGCAATTTCTCCGTTTTCCAGCACGGCGTCAAACGTGTCGCCTAAAAAAGGCAGCGTCAGTCGGCGCGACCAGTCAATATCGAAATGGCGCGCGTAACGGCTCTCCTTGCCATATTCAAGCACGTCGCGCCACCAGGCGTTTTCCAGCGAGCTGGCCATGTGATTAGGCACAATATCGATGATCAATCCCAGCCCTTGCGCTTTAAGTTCGGCCACCAGTCTTTCAAATCCTTCGCGCCCGCCAATAGAGGGCTCAATCTCATTCGCATCGGTGACATCATAACCATGCGTTGACGCTTTGGTGGCGGTAAAGATGGGTGAGGCATAAAGATGGCTGATACCCAGATTTTTAAGGTAAGGCACCAGCGCCGCAGCGCGGTCGAAGGTCATGCCATTGCGAAACTGAAGACGATACGTTGCAGTTGGGATCATGATGCAGACTCTCCCTGGGCTAAGCGGACAATAAGAGAATGTTGGGAAAGCGACCCGGTGGATTCATTCGGCCAGGCGAAGAGGGTCTTACCCGGTAAATCGGGCAGCAATACCGTCGTGGCGCTAATATTCAGCGCCAGTGACAGTGTTCCTCCCGGAAAACGCCAGCTAACGGCAATAAACCCGGGCGCGGTTTGCAATACCGTTCCTGAGCTCTCACGGGCAGCGGACAACAGCGGCACGATATGCTTCTGGCGCAAAAGCAGTAGTTCGCGGGTAAACGCCAGCCACGCTTTACCCTCTTCACTGTGCTGTTGCTTCCAGTTAAGTTTTGAGCGTTGAAAGGTCTCTGGCGCATTCGGGTCCGGAACATTTTCCCCTGCATGATCGGCAAACTCTTTTGCGCGACCTTCACGAACGGCGCGGGCTAAATCCCCATGGAAATCGGTAAAAAAAAGAAAAGGACGGCTTTCGCCATACTCTTCGCCCATAAAAAGCAGCGGAATATGCGGTGAAAGCAGCAACGTGGCGAGCAATACTTTTGTTCGTTCAGCACCCGCCAGGGTTATCAGTCTGTCGCCCTGGGCGCGGTTACCGACCTGATCGTGATTCTGAATAAAATCCACAAAAGCGACCGGGGGTTGTCCGGTACTTTTTACGCCGCGAGGTTCGCCGGTTTGTGGTGAAATTTCTCCCTGATAAGCGAATCCTTCGGCCAGCGCTCTTGCGAGGTGTTTTTCCGGGGCATCAGCAAAATCGTTGTAGTAGGCCTGGGTCTCTCCGGTCGCAAAAACGTGGACGGCATTATGAAAATCGTCATTCCATTCGGCGGTAAACAGCGGCGCATTGCCATCCTGATCTCGGGGATGCAGAGAAATAATATTGCGGCTATCTTCGGTGGTCAGATGAATGGATCTGTCGGTAATGTCTTCCCGAATACGTTGTGCGATTTCAACCAGCACATGCCTGGCGCTACTGTCCTCAATCTGATCGATAGCGTCAAAGCGTAAGCCGTCGAGATGGTATTCTGTCAGCCAGTATAACGGCGCCTCGATGATATAGCGCCGCACGGCGTCGACATCATAGGCGATACCATTTCCCCACGGCGTCATGCGCTCTTTGTGGAAAAACGCTGGCGCCAATAGCGGTAAATAATTTCCCTCCGGGCCGAAATGGTTCAGCACAATATCCAGGACGACGGAAAGACCATACCCATGCGCGGCGTCAATAAACGCCTTGAAATCATCCGGCGTCCCATAGGCAGAATGCGGCGCGTAAAGCAGTACGCCGTCATAGCCCCAGCCACGCTCGCCGCCAAATTGCGCAACGGGCATCACTTCAATAACGGTAACGCCGAGTTCAGCGAGATAAGGCAGCTTCGCTATTGCGGCGCGGAAGGTGCCTTCCGGAGTGAACGTGCCTGTATGCATCTCATACACCACGGCCTGCTCCCAACGGCTACCTTTCCACCCGGTGTTGCGCCACGCGTAGCTGCCTGGATCAACCACATATGACGGACCGTTGACGTCATTTTTTTGGGCGCGGGAAGCCGGATCGGGGACCACCATGCCATCGCTGAGTACAAAGTTATACTCCGTACCTGGCGTCACCCCGGAGACGTCCAGCGTAAACCAGCCGTCACCGCTCGCCTGCATTTCCTGGTCTTTACCCGCAAGCCTGAGCATAACCTTTTGCTGACCGGTGGCCCAAAGACGAAAGCGGACAACATCAGCGGCGATATATTCAGCCCCCCAGCTTTTGCAAAAAATTTTTGAACTCATTTGTCGCTCCGTTTAACCCATAACCTCTACAACATCCGAAGAACAAGCATAGACTATGGGGCTAATCTTTACGTGACACTGTCACATAACAGGCATTCTTTTTCGTATCTGCGTGTAAAACCGTGGAATTATTGTCGGGATTGCTCAGATGTACCGAAGTGCGCGGTATCGCCTCGCCCGTGTTCGCCAGAGCCCTGAACACGCTGTAGCTGGATAACCTCCCCCTGCTCCCAGGCGTTAGCCCCCTTAACAACGGGATGCTCAGGCAGATCCTGCCGCTCGCGTTTAATGGCCTGGGTATCAATTCCCAGACGGCGATCCCGATCGGCCAGCAGCGCGGGGTCAAGCTGCCCGTCGCCAGTAAAGCCCATCATCAGCGCAGGGATACCCATTGGCAGGGTTTTATCCCGGTCGGTATGCCAGGTGTGCCAGGTCTTGCCATAAGTATTAACAATCTTACTCATCAACGCTTTATCAGCGACCTGCGGTAAGCCAGGCGCCACCAGGCTACCGGATTTCACCTCGTACTGGTGGCTGTGCCACAGTTTTTTCTCCTCGGGAGGAAGCGTTTTAAATAAACGTTCGCTGATAATGTACTCCACCCCCATCAGGCGCGCGTTTTTCGTATTGCCGTCGTAAATCACCGCCTGCATGACATCTTCGTTCAGGACGGTAACGTAATGGTGCGCTTCCATCTGTCCGTTTTTATCACCGCTATAAAAATGGAACCCGTCAAGGTAGGTACTAATGGCATCGACAGGTGGTCTGGATTGAATAGCCGCCGCGCCTGTTTCCAGGGTACGTAATTCGGCAGATGTTTTTTCCCCGGGAATAGGCGTTTGCGGCGGCGTATTATTGGCGCCACATCCGGCCAGAAAAGGAATGATAAAGAGTGCCAGCGGTAAAATTTTCATTAGGTCTCCATATAGTGAAAGGGCTCTAATGAAAATAGTGCAATACCACGTGATTGGTAGAAGAAATGGAAGATGTTATTTGTGACGGTGTCACAAATAGTAAAACCCGACACACAGGCCGGGTTTTGATATCAGTTTACTCTTATTTTGAGAGTTCTTTCTTGATTTCGTCTTTTATTTTGCTTAATTCACTCTGCGGGTTTTTCTTACAAAGCTCAACGGCTAGCGGCACTGCTGTCGTCTCAGTTTCCTGGAAATCAACGTAGTCCCCGCCTTTAAAATCTTCATCTTCATTCAGCACCCAGAAAGCGACTGGCGCCATCGTCTGCGGATTGAGGTCAACAAACTCCTGGCAGCTCATACCTTTAGGCGTAACGTTTGTTTTAGTAGTATCTGTTGCCGCATTCACGCTAACACTGGTTACCAGCGCTGCCACGATAATACCTGCTGTAGCAAGGGAGAATTTATTCATTGTTGTTGCTCCAATAATTATATAAATAACCTCTACATCTGCGCGTTAACCCGTTAATGTAGAACACAGAAAATAATACCCCTCCTCTCTCAGGAATAAAGATCACCCTCCGTGATATGGCTATTATTGATATTTACGTTGACTGATTTTGATGTTTGATGAATAAAGCAACATGGCGAGCAGATTTTAAGGCGAAAAAGTAGACCACGACAATAGCCACAGACGTGGTCTACGGCGCGTTGAGGTGATAAAAATACGGCAGGATCTCAGATAGACCGGGAGCGAGCCCTCCGCCTGAAGGTATATTCATCAGCCCGATAAACAAGAGTCGTTACCGGGCTGGAGAGGTTATCAGGCGTTAAGCTGGTAGTCGAGGGTGATTTCCGCATTCAGAACCTGCGATACCGGGCACCCGGCTTTTGCTTTCTGGATGATTTGATCGAAAGTTGAAGCATCAATATCTGCTACCGCAACTTTGCTTTGTAGCGCAATTTTGGTAATGGCGAAGCCCGCCTCCACCTTATCAAGCGATACGTCAGCGGTGGTGTCAATGGATGTCGGCGTAAATCCAGCCTCTCCCAGCATGAGTGATAGCGCCATGGAGAAACAGGCCGCATGTGCGGCGCCAATTAGCTCTTCCGGGTTGGTTCCCTGCGCGCCTTCGAACCGGGTATTGAATCCATACGGTTGTTGATTAAGCACGCCGCTTTCTGTTGATACAGTACCTTTACCTCGTTTGATGTCGCCTTCCCAGTGTGCCTGACCTTTCTTATGGATTGTCATTTTTGCTCTCCTGTTGGCTCAAAAAATAAAGTATAGACCATGCTGCTAATCTGCGTTGTCCATGCCGATGGAGGTAGCATGTTGTCGATTACCCGTATTTCAGATATAGAAAATAGTTGTATGCTTTTTCAGTGATGAATATTAAACCAACAGGCCTCCCTTTCTTTAAAGAATATATCCTTCTTTTTATCCTTACTTTTTCTTTCGGAGGCGTATTCCATTATGTATATTTTCATTCAAATTAAGATTTGTCTTATCTCGTTGTAATAAAGGATAAAAATCGCAATAAGTAGCCTTTTAAATGTATATTAATTGACCGCCACTAGTATGAGGATATGTAATTGGCAAACGTAATATATTTTCTTGTGGGGTAAGCAATTAGAGTTCCGCCTTGCGTTAAAATAACTCCAGGACTAATCTTAACCACAGCCGCAAAAATATTTGCCATGCTGAATACGAATTAATTTTCTGCGAGCCGTACTAAATAAATACATGTTCACGGAGGCATTATATGTTTACTTATCACTCAGCAAATACCTCAGCAGCACAACCGGCCCTGGTCAACGCGATTGAACAAGGATTACGCGCGGAGTTAGGCGTTGTCACTGAAGATGATATTTTAATGGAGCTGACCAAATGGGTTGAGGCTTCCGACAATGACATCCTCAGTGACATCTACCAGCAGACCATCAACTATGTGGTAAGCGGGCAGCACCCGACTCTGTAAAACCTGCTATGCTGTATCGGCAACCTTAGGGGTTACGTTTCTTTCGCGTAAGCGAATTTGTCCTTAAAACTAGCAACAGGATTGAGGAGTTAACATGAAATCGAACCGTCAGGCTCGTCATATACTTGGACTGGATTACAGAATTTCCAACCAGCGTAAGGTTGTTACTGAAGGCGACACCAGCAGCGTGGTGAATAACCCAACCGGCAGAAAGCGCCGCGCCGACAGCCAAAAGTAATCGTACAGTCCTGAAATGACGTTAAACACCATTGCATCTGCAATGGTGTTTTTGTTTATAGGAATGACCTTAACGTCTCACAATGCTTTATACTCAGGGTCGGTTCCCTGGTGGAAGGCAATATATGATGATAAACGACGGTGCCAGGGACAGTTATTCGAAAAAGAGTGAGTAACATGGAAACTACAACCAAGAAAGCACGTTCCCTTTATATCCCTTACGCTGGCCCTGTATTGCTGGAATTCCCCCTGTTAAACAAAGGCAGCGCTTTTAGCGTAGAAGAGCGCCGCAACTTCAATTTGTCAGGGCTGCTGCCGGAGGTCGTCGAGTCGATTGAAGAACAGGCCGAACGCGCCTGGCTCCAGTATCAGGGGTTTAAAACAGAAATCGATAAGCATATTTACCTGCGTAACATCCAGGATACCAACGAAACGCTCTTTTATCGACTGGTGCAAAACCATCTTGAAGAGATGATGCCGGTTATCTATACCCCGACCGTGGGCGCTGCCTGTGAGCGCTTCTCTGAGATTTATCGCCGGGCACGCGGCGTGTTTATCTCTTATCCGAATCGTCACAACATGGACGACATTTTGCAGAATGTGCCTAACCACAACATTAAAGTTATTGTGGTGACGGATGGCGAGCGGATTCTGGGGCTTGGCGATCAGGGCATCGGCGGGATGGGGATCCCTATCGGTAAGCTGTCATTATACACCGCCTGCGGCGGCATTAGTCCGGCCTATACCCTTCCCGTTGTGCTGGATGTCGGCACCAACAATCAACAGTTACTCAACGATCCGCTTTACATGGGCTGGCGTCATCCGCGCATTACCGACAATGAGTATTATGCGTTTGTCGACGAGTTTATTCAGGCCGTTAAGCAGCGCTGGCCAGATATCCTGCTACAGTTCGAAGATTTCGCGCAGAAAAACGCAATGCCGCTGTTGACGCGCTATCGTGATGAGATTTGCTCCTTTAACGATGATATTCAGGGCACCGCAGCCGTGACCGTCGGTACGTTGATCGCCGCCAGCCGCGCTGCCGGCAGTCAGCTTAGCGAGCAGAAAATCGTTTTTCTCGGCGCGGGTTCCGCCGGATGTGGGATTGCTGAACAAATCATCGCGCAGACTCAGCGTGAAGGTTTAAGCGAAGACGCCGCTCGACAGAACGTTTTTATGGTCGATCGCTTCGGCCTGTTGACGGACCGGATGCCTAATTTATTGCCGTTCCAGGCAAAACTGGTGCAGAAATGCGACAATCTCCAGCACTGGGATACCGAAAATGACGTGCTGTCGCTGCTGGATGTGGTGCGTAACGTGAAGCCGGATATTCTGATCGGGGTTTCCGGCCAGACCGGGCTCTTTACTGAAGAGATCATCCGCGAGATGCATAAGCATTGCCCTCGCCCGATCGTCATGCCGCTCTCTAATCCCACCTCTCGCGTGGAGGCCACGCCACAGGACATTATCGCCTGGACGGAAGGCAACGCGCTGGTGGCAACCGGCAGCCCATTCTCGCCAGTCATCTGGAAAGATAAGGTTTATCCGATCGCACAATGTAATAACGCCTATATTTTCCCCGGCATCGGTCTGGGGGTTATCGCTTCCGGCGCATCGCGCATTACTGATGAAATGCTGATGTCAGCCAGTGAGACGCTGGCGAAACATTCTCCGCTGGTCAATAACGGCGAAGGATTAGTGTTGCCAGCGCTTAAAGACATCCAGGTCGTGTCGCGCGCTATCGCTTTTGCCGTAGGCAAAATGGCGCAGCAACAAGGCGTAGCGGTGAAAACCTCTGCGGAAGCGCTGCAACAGGCGATTGACGATAACTTCTGGAAACCGGAATACCGCGACTACCGTCGGACTTCCATTTAATACGTACCCGGCGGTGAATGCCGCCGGATATCACTTTCTTCTTTAGTTTTGGTGAGTCTGTCGACACACCTGAATTCCTTTCCCTGCTTATTTGTCAAGCTACTAATATTAGCCACCTTTATGTATTGAACGGGGATTTATCAGGATAATCCTGGCTAAACTATTACATTGTATTTCTGCCGCCTTGCATAACTCATCAGAAATATTAATCCTAAAGAGGTAATAGCACCTTACCTGCTATTACCTGCTATGCAGTTCACTATTAATAAAAGGAGAAGGTTATGAAAGCTGCTGTTGTCACACAAGATCATCAGGTTGATGTTACTGAGAAAACGCTGCGTCCCCTTCGCCACGGTGAAGCTTTGCTAAAAATGGAGTGCTGCGGCGTATGCCATACCGATCTACACGTGAAAAACGGCGATTTCGGTGACAAAACCGGCGTCATTCTGGGACACGAAGGCATTGGCGTCGTGGCGGAAGTCGGTCCTGGTGTCACCTCGCTGAAACCCGGCGATCGCGCGAGTGTCGCGTGGTTTTATGAAGGATGCGGACACTGTGAGTATTGCAATACGGGCAATGAAACCTTATGCCGCAACGTGAAAAATGCCGGTTACACGGTAGATGGCGGCATGGCCGAAGAGTGTATTGTCGTCGCGGATTATGCGGTGAAAGTACCGGAAGGTCTGGACTCTGCGGCGGCAAGTAGTATTACCTGCGCGGGCGTTACCACGTATAAAGCGGTGAAGATTTCTCATATTAAACCTGGCCAGTGGATTGCCATCTACGGTCTGGGCGGTCTGGGTAATCTGGCCTTGCAGTACGCGAAAAACGTTTTCAATGCGAAAGTGATCGCCATTGATGTCAATGATGGACAACTGAAACTGGCCGAGGAAATGGGCGCAGATCTGACCATTAATTCACGTACGGAAGATGCGGCTAAAATTGTGCAGGAAAAAACCGGTGGCGCGCACGCAGCGGTGGTTACCGCGGTCGCTAAGGCGGCGTTTAATTCCGCAGTAGATGCCGTTCGCGCCGGAGGCCGCGTGGTGGCAGTCGGGCTGCCGCCAGAAGCCATGAACCTTGATATCCCTCGCCTGGTGCTGGATGGCATTCAGGTTGTCGGTTCGTTGGTGGGGACACGCCAGGATCTGACCGAAGCCTTCCAGTTCGCGGCGGAAGGAAAAGTCGTGCCAAAAGTCGCTCTACGTCCGCTTGAAGATATCAACGTTATTTTTAAAGAGATGGAACAAGGGCAAATTCGTGGCCGTATGGTCATCGATTTCCGTCGTTAAACGATTTGCTGTGGTCGTCTGAGTATACAGACAGCAGATGAAAACAAGGCGCTACGAGGATAGCGCCTTATTTATCAGATCGCGAAAGAATTACTGAATACCTTTTTCGCTCTCTTTTTTTGCTTCCGCCTTCTCGATTTCACGATACCAGCGTGGATGATGTTTCTTCGCCCAGCGACGGCTGACCTTCCCTTCGATCATGCCTTTAATCGAGCCTTTCACCCAAAACGCCATATACATATGGATGAGGATCGCGTGCATTAAAATAATGCCCGCCGCCGCATGAATTAACAGGCTATAACGCACCACCTGCATGGGGAAATACTGCGCGAAATACGGACGCCAGATAATCACGCCAGTCACCAGCAGCACAAAAATCATGCTCATAATGGACCAGAACATCATCTTCTGTCCGGCATTGTATTTGCCGACATCCGCCACCTTATGCTCATTGCCTTTCAATACTTCGACAATATTTTTCAGCCACGGAATATCTTTTTTATCCGGGATGTTGTGGTGGACGAAACGCACGAACATAAACATCAGCGCGATGAAAATGGCAATACCGAAGAACGGGTGCAAAATACGTCCCATCTGCGGCGTGCCGAAAGTTTGCGTCAACCATTGTAGCGTCGGGAAGAAAAACGAAATCCCCGACAGCGCTACCAGGAAGAAGCAGATCACCACCGTCCAGTGACAGGCGCGGTCGACAAATTTCGTGCGCACAATCATTTTCGACTTACTCATGATGATCCTCCTCATCGTCGTCCGTTTCCTTATTCGGGCCAATACCGATGTAGTGGTAAATCAGACCGGCGAAAGTGGCGATAAAGCCCGCTGCGGCCAGCGGTTTTAGCGCCCCTTTCCACAGATTGATTGAGGTATCGATCTGCGGATCTTTCGGCAAGCCGTGGTACAACTCCGGCTGATTGGCATGGTGCAGCACATACATGACGTGCGTACCGCCGACGCCCTGCGGGTTGTAGATACCGGCATGTTCAAAGCCGCGCGCTTTTAACTTCTCCACGCGTTGCTCACCCAGTTCCAGCATCTCTTTTTTGGTGCCGAAGTGAATAGCCCCGGTCGGACAAGTTTTGACGCAGGCCGGTTCCTGGCCCACGCTGACGCGATCGACGCAGAGCGTACATTTATAAACGCGGTTGTCCTCTTTGTTGAGGCGCGGAATATTAAACGGACACCCGGCGATACAGTAACCACAGCCGATACAGTGTTCAGATTGAAAATCAACAATCCCGTTCGCGTACTGGATGATAGCCCCGGCAGATGGACAGGCTTTAAGACAGCCTGGATCTTCACAGTGCATACAACCATCTTTACGAATCAGCCACTCCAGCTTGCCGTTCTGCTCGGTTTCGGTAAAGCGCATCACCGTCCAGGACTTGGCGCTGAGATCGGCAGGGTTATCGTACACCCCGACACAATGACCAACGTTATCGCGAATATCGTTCCATTCAGAACAGGCTACCTGGCAGGCTTTACAGCCGACACAGGAGGAGACGTCGATCAGTTTCGCGACTTCAGCTTTGTAATCACGCGCCTGCGGAGGCGGCGTGATGGCGTTTGTTGCGGACCGTTTAATAATGTCCTGCGTTTCCATAGACATATGTTCGCCTCCCTTACGCCTTCTCGATGTTAACTAAAAACGCTTTGTATTCCGGCGTTTGCGAGTTGGCATCACCGACATTTGGCGTCAGAGTATTGGCGATATAGCCTTTGCGCGCGACACCCTCAAAGCCCCAGTGAATCGGGATCCCCACCGTTTCAACCTGCTGACCGTTGACATGCAGAGTGCGAAGACGACGAGTTACCACCGCGACCGCGCGAATAAACCCGCGTTTACTGCTCACCTTCACATAGTCGCCGTTAGCAATACCTTTCGCTGCCGCCAGCGTCTCACTGATCTCCACAAACTGTTCCGGCTGAGCGATAGCGTTAAGTAGCGCATGTTTGGTCCAGGTATGGAAATGCTCTGTGAGGCGGTAAGTCGTGCCCACGTACGGAAACTGCTCCTTCTTACCCATGCGCAGCGCATCTTCTTCATACAGACGCGCCGCCGGGTTCGAGACCACATTCGGGTGCAGCGGGTTAGTGCCCAGCGGCGTTTCCATCGGCTCGTAGTGTTCAGGGAACGGCCCTTCCGCCATTTTATCAATAGCAAACAGACGTCCCAGCCCTTCCGGCTGCATGATAAACGGATTGGTCCCGCTCCCCGGCGCCGCGTTGTTAAAGTCCGGAATATCGTTCCCTGTCCACTTCGCGCCGTTCCACTGGATCAGCATCCGTTTTGGATCCCACGGTTTACCCTGCGGGTCCGCCGAAGCGCGGTTATACAATACGCGACGGTTTAGCGGCCACGCCCACGCCCAACCCAGTGTATTGCCAAGCCCTGACGGGTCGGCGTTATCACGTCTGGACATCTGGTTGCCCTGCTCCGTCCAGCTACCGGTATAAATCCAGCAGGAGGAGGATGTCGTACCGTCATCGCGCAGTAATGCAAAACTGCTCAACAACTGGCCTTTCCTGGCAAGCAGTGTACCGTTAGCGTCATAGAGATCTTCCAGCGCATAGCCGTTGTTCTCTTTCGCCACTTCTTCCGAATGCGGTTCATCCGGCTGCTTGTAGTTCCAGCTCATCTTCAATAGTGGTTCGGCGCCTTTACCGCCTTCTGCGCGATACATTTCACGCAGACGATGGTAAATACCGGCCAGAATCTCGCCGTCGTTACGCGCTTCGCCCGGCGCGTCCTGACCTTTCCAGTGCCACTGTAACCAGCGACCGGAGTTAGCGATAGAGCCATCCTCTTCCGCAAAACAGGTAGACGGCAGACGGAAGACTTCGGTCTGAATCGTTGTCGGATCGACATCATTAGATTCGCCGTGGTTCTGCCAGAACGTTGACGTTTCAGTCACCAGCGGATCGATAACGACCAGATACTTCAGTTTGCTTAAGCTTTGCACCACTTTGTTTTTGTCCGGGAAGGACGCCACCGGGTTAAAGCCCTGACAGAAATAGCCGGTGACTTTCCCGCTATCCATCATGTTGAAATATTTGATCACGTCATAGGACTGATCCCACTTAGGCAGCCAGGCAAAGCCCCAGTCATTCTCTTTCTGCGCCGCATCGCCATAGAAAGATTTCATCAGGCTGACGAAGAACTTAGGATAATTACCCCAGTAGTTGACCTGATCGGCCAGCGTCGCTTTGGGGGTATTCGCTGCCAGATAAGTTTGCAGATCGGCCTGTTTTTCTGACGGTAGCGTCAGGTAACCCGGCAGGCTGGTGGAGAGCAGTCCTAAATCCGTTAAACCCTGAATATTAGAGTGGCCGCGCAAGGCGTTCACACCGCCGCCAGCCATCCCCATATTGCCGAGCAGCAACTGGATCATCGCCATAGTACGGATGTTCTGCGCCCCGACGGTATGTTGCGTCCAGCCCAGCGCATACAGGAAGGTGGTAGTGCGATCCGGAGCGCTGGTAGAGGCCAACACCTCACACACCTTCAGGAAGTCTGCTTTCGGCGTACCGCAGATGTTTTCCACGACGTCCGGCGTATAGCGCGAAACGTGCTGCTTCAGCAGATTCCACACACAGCGTGGGTGCGTCAACGTTTCATCACGTTTGGCATAGCCGTTTTCATCGAACTGGTAGTTCCAGGAGGATTTATCGTACTGACGCTTTTGGGCGTCATAGCCGCTGAAAAGACCGTCATCAAAGGCAAAATCATCCCGCACCAGCAGGCTGGCGTTGGTGTAATGCTTAACGTATTCAGCGTTGATTTTGTTATTTTCGATCAGGTACAGCAAAACGCCGGACAGAAAGGTAATGTCTGTACCGGAACGTATTGGCGCATAGATATCCGCCACCGACGCCGTACGCGTAAAGCGTGGATCAACGACAATCAGCGTCGCATCGTTATTGTTTTTCGCTTCCATCGCCCAGCGGAAACCCACCGGATGCGCTTCTGCGGCATTGCCGCCCATCACCATCACGACGTTGGCGTTTTTAATATCCACCCAGTGGTTGGTCATCGCACCGCGACCAAATGTTGGAGCAAGACTTGCTACCGTTGGTCCGTGTCAAACGCGCGCCTGGTTATCTACCGCCAGCATACCGAGAGAACGCGCAAACTTCTGCGTCAGCATACCCGTTTCATTGCTGGCCGCCGAGGCGCACAGCATTCCGGTAGAGAGCCAGCGGTTAACCGTGACGCCCTGCTCATTCTTTTCAATAAAGTTGGCGTCGCGGTCGGCTTTCATTAATTTAGCAATACGAGTGAAAGCGTCATCCCAGCTAATGCGCTGCCACTTGTCGGAACCCGGCGCGCGGTATTCCGGATAGCGTAGGCGATCTTCACTGTGAACATAGTCCAGCAAACCGGCCCCTTTCGGGCACAGCGCGCCACGGCTTACCGGATGATCCGGGTCGCCTTCAATATGGTAAATCGCTTCTTTCGCGTTTTTTGCCCCATCTCCCAGGCTATACATTAATAGCCCGCAACCTACGGAACAGTATGTGCAGGAGTTACGGATCTCTTTTGCGCGCAACAGCTTATAGTTTCGCGCCTGAGCCAGGGCCATTTTAGGGGTAAAACCCAGTGCGGCCACCGTTGTTCCCGCCATACCGCCCGCGCAGATTTTAAAAAATTGTCTGCGGCTGACGTCCATTGCTTTCCTCTTTTTTCCACGGATGCACGCCTCCTTCGAACTGCAGCAAAACCTCAGCCCAGGATGCGTGTATAACTTCGCGAGGAAACTAACAGCAAAATCGATAACTTTTTTGCGTCAAATCAATATTGAAACGGTTCCGCTATTAAATAGCCCTATTTTTAAACTGCAATAACTCCAGGGAGGTACTAAAAAATGACACTGCATGGCATCGCCCTCGGAAAAAGTGCTATAAGTGGCAGTTTATTTTGCGCGGTATTCAGGACAGTCACAAAGCATGACATCACAAAAAGCAACGCTAATAGGGCTTGTTGCCATCGTTCTGTGGAGCACGATGGTTGGGTTAATTCGCGGCGTCAGCGAAGGTCTTGGACCGGTAGGCGGCGCAGCCATGATCTATTCATTAAGCGGCCTGCTGCTGATTTTTACCGTCGGATTACCTGATATCCGCCGTTTCCCGGGGCGATACCTCATCGCAGGCAGCGTACTGTTTGTCAGTTATGAAATATGCCTGGCGCTTTCTCTCGGTTATGCCGCCACTCGCCATCAGGCTATCGAAGTCGGCATGGTTAACTATTTATGGCCCAGCCTGACTATTCTGTTTGCCATTCTTTTTAATGGGCAAAAAACTAACTGGCTTATTGTTCCTGGATTGCTTATTGCACTTACTGGCGTTTGCTGGGTTCTGGGGGGCGAGAATGGTCTTAATGCCGGAGAAATTATCAACAATGTCGCCACCAGTCCGCTAAGTTATTTACTGGCATTTCTTGGGGCGTTTATATGGGCGACATACTGCACGGTCACCAATAAATATGCGCGTGGTTTTAACGGTATCACCGTCTTTGTGTTACTCACCGCCGTGGCGTTGTGGTTCCACTATTTTCTTACACCGCAACCTGCCATGATATTTAGCCTACCGGTGATTGCTAAACTTTTTACCGCGGCATTAACGTTAGGGTTTGCCTACGCCGCATGGAATGTGGGCATACTTCATGGCAATGTGACTATCATGGCCGTAGGGTCGTATTTTACCCCCGTCATGTCCTCTGCTCTGGCAGCGCTGTTACTCAGCTCACCACTGTCATTCTCCTTCTGGCAAGGCGCAGTCATGGTTTGCGTAGGTTCACTACTTTGTTGGCTGGCAACGCGGCGGCGCTAATAGCGACGGGCGGGCCGATATTGATATTAAATCGACCCGCTGTACCTTGACACTCTTCATAACACAACTACGCTTTTATCTATCGCCTGTGCGTATTTGACGATTTTCCATTTTCACGTGCTCCTCCTGCGCCATACCAGGATTGCGCTGGTAAAAATGAATTTTATAAAATCGTTAAATATGTTAATGTAATGATATAATTATATTAACAAATATATAATTAACGTTAGCTCGCAACTGTTATTAGTGCATATAATAATCAGTCGTTACTACCAAAAATAAAACCATAAACAGCCCAATAGTCCCCTCCGAAAATATATCTTATTAGACAGTCCCTATTTGAATTAATACTCTCAAATGTATTAAGGAGATCTCGATCACACAAATTAAAATAATTTGTAATCTTATGAAACTTATTATTGAACTTATGCCACTCCGTCATTTAAAAATAGTCTGCCATTGACAAACGCCTCGTTTAACAATGGTTGAGGAAACACGCTAAGAAAATTATAAGGATTATTAAAATGAAACTTAAGTTAGTGGCAGTGGCAGTGACTTCCCTGTTGGCAGCAGGCGTTGTAAATGCAGCCGAGGTATATAACAAAGACGGCAATAAACTGGATCTGTACGGTAAAGTTCACGCTCAGCATTATTTCTCTGATGATAACGGAAGTGATGGTGACAAAACTTACGCGCGTCTGGGCTTTAAAGGCGAAACGCAGATCAATGACCAACTGGTTGGTTTTGGCCAGTGGGAATATGAATTCAAAGGCAACCGTACTGAATCTGAAGGTTCCGACAAAGACAAAACCCGTCTGGCATTCGCTGGTCTGAAATTCGCTGAATACGGTTCTTTCGACTACGGTCGTAACTACGGCGTTGCTTACGACATCGGCGCATGGACCGACGTTCTGCCAGAGTTCGGTGGCGATACCTGGACCCAGACTGACGTATTCATGACCCAGCGTGCTACCGGCGTTGCCACCTACCGTAACACCGATTTCTTCGGTCTGGTTGAAGGTCTGAACTTTGCCGCGCAGTATCAGGGCAAAAACGATCGTGACAATGAAGTAGAAGCAAACGGCGACGGTTTCGGTCTGTCCGCAACGTATGAGTACGAAGGTTTTGGCGTGGGTGCGGCCTATGCGAAGTCTGACCGTACTGACCGTCAGGTGCGCAACGGCACCAATGGCCTGTATGCTTCTGGCCAGAATGCGGAAGTGTGGGCTGCTGGTCTGAAATATGATGCGAACAATATCTATCTGGCGACCACCTACTCCGAAACGCTGAATATGACCACATTCGGTAAAATCGACGGTATTGCTAACAAAACTCAGAACTTTGAAGCTGTTGCTCAGTACCAGTTCGACTTCGGTCTGCGTCCGTCCATTGCTTACCTGAAATCCAAAGGTAAAGATCTGGGTGCTTACGGCGACCAGGATCTGGTTGAGTACATCGATGTCGGTGCTACCTACTACTTCAACAAAAACATGTCCACCTTCGTTGATTACAAAATCAACCTGCTGGATGACACCAACTTCACTAAAAATGTTGCGCAGATCAGCACTGACAACATCGTTGCTGTTGGTCTGAACTACCAGTTCTAATTTTGTTGTAGTCTGAATACAAAGCCAGTCCTTTCAGGGCTGGCTTTTTCTCTTGATGTAGACTCGGTCATAAGGAGTATGCCGTGCAGACGTTCACTGGTCGTTGTCTTTGCGGACAGAGCCATTTTACCGTTGACGTCGAAATGCTGGATGTCTATGCCTGCCATTGTACGCTGTGTCAAAAATGGTCGGGTGGAATAGCCATGTATCTGGAAGCCTGCGGGCAACCACAGCTAGCCCCCCTTTCCCCGGAACCGCCATACTTTTCATCCTCTTCGCGCGGCGAACGCTACTTCTGTTCCGGCTGCGGGTGTCCGCTGTGGTTTCGGCTTACCGATACCGATCGCTATTTTATTCCCTGGACCTTACTGGAACTGAACGAAGTTGATCGCCGTCGGCTGATTCTGGCTGCGGAAATTTATACCGAAACCCAGCCTGCCTTTTGGCGACTGACGGGGCAATACGCACGCCTCAGCGGTAAAGAAGTTGAGGAAATGGACTCCCCCTGTCAGCTAGCGCATTAAGCGCTTATCTCATCAGGCGTTATGTTATCGGCGTTGGGCTTTTGCCAGGCTGAACCACATCCCTACCGCCAGCAAAAGAAGCATACTCCCGGCGCTGCTTAACGCCACGCTATGCGACCAGATAAAGGCGTGTCTGGCGGCGTCCAGTATTGCCTGCCCCTGCGTGGGCGGTAGGCTATTCGCCAACTGCACGGCTTCTCCCATTGAAGATGACGCTCTGGCAATCTCTTGCGCCTCAAGCCCGGCAGGCAGACGGATAGACGCGGAGAAGCTACGGCTTAACAACAGACCGAAAATGGCGATGCCCAGTCCCGCGCCCAGTTCATAAGCCATCGTTTCTATCGCGCCGGCCGCCGCCGCTTTTTCTGCCGGCGCAGCGGCCATAATTGCCGACGTGGAAGCCAGCAATGCGCTGGCGGCGCTAAATCCCAGCAGCGCCATCAGCCCCCAGGCCTGCCATTGTTGGGTGCTGAAATCCGTCATCGCCAGGCCATAAAAACTCAGCGCGCTTAACGCCATGCCGCCCGTCGCGACCAGCCGTAGTCCCAGACGCGAGACCAGCGCGCCCGCAATCGGCCCGCTGAATCCACTGGCGACCATCACCGGCAGCATAAATACCCCGGCCTCGTAAGGCGATAGCCCGTGAACAAACTGCAGCTCTTGCGCCATCAGCAGCTCAAAGCCCACCAGAGTGATCATCGCGGTCATCGCCATCACGACGCCGCTCAGGATAATGCGATGGGTAAATAGTCGCATATCAATCATCGGACGCGATGTCGCAAGCTGTGTGCGGATAAAGAGTCCCAGGAGCAGCGCGCCGGTAAGCAGGGTAAGCGAGATGACCCACAGCGACAGATGCCCTTTCAGCGCGGTTTTAGCGCTATAGACCAACAGCAAAATGGCAATAATCAGCATCACCGCATGGCCAAGATTGAGCGGTTGATCGCGACGGCCCGCCTGGCGAGGAACATAGCGGGCGGTTAAGCCCATGACGACCAGCACAATCGGCACGTTGATCAGGAAAACCGATCCCCAGTAAAAATGCTCTAATAATATGCCGCCGATGAGCGGCCCAAACGCCGCTCCGCCCGAACCTACCGCTGCCCAGACGCCCAGCGCCATGTTGCGATGCTTCTCTTCACAAAAGGTGGCGCGTATCCCGGCCAGCGTCGCCGGTACAATCATCGCCGCGCCAATAGCCAGTAATACCCTGGTGGCGATAAGCCAACTGGCGGTATGCGAAAACGCCGCCGCCAGTGATGCCAGGCCAAAGAGCGTCCCGCCCAGCATCAGCAGGCGTTTAAAACCGATACGATCGCCAAGCGCGCCCATCGGCAACACCATGCCAGCCATGACCAAAGAATAAATATCAATGATCCACAGCAGCTCGTTGCCGCTGGCCCCCAGTGTCATACTCAGTGTCGGCGCGGCGACATGCAAGACCGTGGCATCAATGGCGACAGGAATATAGACCAGCACAATAATGACTAACGTTAACCACTGACGAAACATAACTCTCCCTTCAAAAACTCAAATTTGGACGCTTGTCCAGTTTCAGGATCCTACGGTAAGTTGAACGAATGTCCAGCTTTTTGTTACACTGCGCGCATTGGCTAATGTGGGGAAAATATGAGTTACCTTAACCGGGATGAACGCCGCGAAGTGATCCTGCAAGCGGCGATGCGCGTGGCGCTGGCAGAGGGGTTTGCCGCCATGACGGTGCGACGAATCGCATCAGAAGCCGATGTCGCCGCCGGACAGGTGCATCACCACTTCAGCTCGGCGGGTGAGCTCAAAGCGCTGGCCTTTGTCCATTTGATCCGTACCCTGCTTGATGCCGGGCAAGTTCCGCCGCCTGCCACCTGGCGTGCACGGCTTCACGCTATGTTGGGTAGCGAAGACGGCGGCTTTGAGCCTTACATAAAATTGTGGCGAGAGGCGCAAATTCTGGCCGATCGGGATCCGCACATCAGAGATGCTTATCTCCTCACGATGCAGATGTGGCATGAGGAAACGGTCACAATTATCGAGCAGGGCAAACAGGCAGGAGAATTTACGTTTACTGCTAACGCCACGGATATCGCCTGGCGGCTTATCGCACTGGTGTGCGGGCTAGACGGTATGTATGTGCTGGGTATTCCGGAAATGGCCGATCCCGCGTTTAAATACCATCTGGATCGTATGATTACGCTTGAACTCTTTGCGTAAAGTTACAAATAATTTAATAAAAATCACTTTTAGCTTACAAATAGTAACAATTAAGAAACATTATATCTCCTCTTCGCGCCGCGCTGGCCTGGTTTTTTATCTATTCTTTCACTCAATATTCTAAAAAAACTTCAATAAGTTCTCAAAAGAGCGCGTGACGCTCTGTCTCTTTTTTGTGTTTTTTTCAAATGATATGCGCATGTGAGGGGTAAAATGACACGACAAAACGAGAATTATAACCGTTATCTCTTGAGTGACTGGCGACCCGAAAATCCAGCCTTCTGGGAGAATAAAGGGAAAGGCATCGCCAGAAGAAACTTATGGATTTCAGTAAGTTGTTTGCTCCTGGCATTTTGCGTCTGGATGTTGTTTAGCGCTGTTGCCGTCAACCTCAATAAAATTGGATTTAATTTTACCACCGACCAACTCTTTTTATTAACCGCATTACCTTCTCTTTCCGGCGCAATATTACGCATTCCCTACTCCTTTATGGTGCCACTGTTTGGTGGCCGTAAATGGACCGTATTAAGTACCGTAATATTGATTATTCCCTGCGCCTGGCTGGGATTCGCCGTGCAGAATCCTGCCACCCCTTTCGGGGTATTTATGCTCATCGCTCTGTTGTGCGGTTTTGCGGGGGCAAACTTCGCGTCCAGTATGGGCAACATCAGTTTTTTCTTTCCAAAAGCCAGACAAGGTAGCGCGTTGGGTATTAACGGCGGACTGGGAAATCTTGGCGTCAGTGTGATGCAGTTGATTGCGCCGCTGGTTATTTTTCTGCCGATATTTACTTTTTTAGGCGTCCAGGGCGTGCCGCAACCTGATGGCTCCCTGCTCGCCCTCACTAACGCCGCCTGGATCTGGGTGCCGTTACTGGCTGTCGCGACGCTTGCCGCCTGGTTTGGTATGAACGATATCGGCAGTTCAAAAGCGTCTGTCGCCTCGCAATTGCCGGTGCTAAAACGTCTGCACCTGTGGCTGCTTAGCCTGCTGTACCTGGCGACATTCGGGTCATTCATCGGCTTTTCCGCAGGTTTCGCCATGCTCGCCAAAACGCAATTTCCCGACGTAAACATTCTGCAACTGGCGTTCTTTGGCCCCTTTATCGGCGCGCTGGCGCGATCGGCAGGCGGCGTGATCTCCGATAAATTCGGCGGCGTTCGCGTAACGCTCATTAATTTTATCTTTATGGCGCTGTTTACCGCCCTGCTATTCCTCACGCTGCCAGGCTCCGGCGCAGGCAGCTTTAGCGCGTTCTATCTTGTTTTTATGGGCCTGTTTTTGACAGCGGGTCTCGGCAGCGGTTCTACCTTCCAGATGATTGCGGTGATCTTCCGTCAGATCACGCTCTACAACGTCAAACTGCGCGGCGGGAGCGATGAGCAGGCGCAGCGCGAAGCGGTGACGGATACCGCCGCCGCGCTCGGTTTTATCTCCGCTATTGGCGCTGTGGGCGGCTTCTTTATTCCAAAAGCGTTTGGCACCTCTTTGGCCTTGACCGGCTCGCCGGTGGGCGCCATGAAAATCTTTTTGCTGTTTTACATCGCTTGCGTCCTGCTGACCTGGCTGGTCTACGGGCGTCGTAAGCCTAAACAACAATAACAACATACGCACCTGTAGGACGGCCATCCGGCAATGGTTTAACGCCAAATCGACAGGGTGGCGGAAAATTTATCGAAGCAGGAGAAATGTCATGAGTAAACTGTTGGATCGCTTTCGTTACTTTAAACAAAAAGGCGATACCTTTGCCGACGGCCATGGTCAGGTGATGCATACCAACCGCGACTGGGAAGACAGTTATCGCCAGCGCTGGCAGTTTGATAAGATCGTGCGCTCAACCCACGGCGTCAACTGCACGGGCTCCTGTAGCTGGAAAATTTATGTCAAAAACGGTCTGGTGACGTGGGAAACTCAACAAACCGACTACCCGCGCACGCGTCCCGATTTACCGAACCATGAACCGCGCGGCTGCCCGCGCGGCGCCAGCTACTCCTGGTATCTCTATAGCGCCAATCGTCTGAAATACCCTCTGGTGCGTAAGCGGCTGATAGAACTGTGGCGCGAGGCCCTTTCCCGGCACAGCGATCCGGTACTGGCATGGGAATCTATAATGAACGACCCGCAAAAATGCCAAAGTTACAAACAGGTGCGCGGACATGGCGGCTTTATTCGTTCGAACTGGAAAGAGCTGAATCAGCTCATTGCCGCCGCTAACGTCTGGACAATCAAAACCTATGGTCCGGATCGTGTGGCGGGGTTTTCACCTATTCCGGCGATGTCGATGGTTTCTTACGCCGCCGGAACACGTTATCTGTCATTGCTTGGCGGTACTTGTCTGAGCTTCTATGACTGGTATTGCGATCTTCCACCCGCGTCGCCAATGACCTGGGGCGAGCAGACTGATGTGCCGGAGTCCGCCGACTGGTATAACTCAGCCTACATTATTGCCTGGGGCTCTAACGTGCCGCAGACGCGTACCCCGGACGCCCACTTCTTTACTGAAGTGCGCTACAAAGGCACTAAGACGATCGCCATCACCCCGGACTATTCCGAAGTCGCTAAACTGTGCGATCAGTGGCTGGCGCCAAAGCAAGGTACCGACAGCGCGCTGGCGATGGCCATGGGTCACGTTATTTTAAAAGAGTTTCATCTCGATAATCCCAGCGACTATTTTCTTAACTATTGCCGCCGTTATACCGACATGCCAATGCTGGTCCTGTTGGATGAGCGCGCAGACGGCAGTTATGTGCCGGGGCGTATGATGCGCGCATCGGATCTGGTGGATGGACTGGGAGAAGCCAATAATCCGGAATGGAAAACCGTCGCGCTCAACAGTACGGGCGAACTGGTCGCGCCCAACGGTTCTATCGGTTTTCGCTGGGGCGAAAAGGGAAAATGGAACCTGGAACCGGTGGCGGCGGGCGTCGAAACTGAACTGTCGCTCTCTTTACTCGGTCAGCATGATGACGTGGCGGGTGTCGCCTTCCCCTATTTTGGCGGCAACGAAAACCCACATTTTCGCAGCGTGCGGCAGGAACCGGTACTGGTACGTCAGTTACCGGTGAAACGCCTGGATCTGGCGGACGGTAGCGAGCGGATGGTCGTCAGCGTTTACGATCTGGTGCTGGCGAATTATGGGCTGGATCGTGGTCTGGATGACTGCCATAGCGCCAATAATTATAACGACGTAAAAGCCTACACGCCGGCCTGGGGCGAACAGATTACCGGCGTGCCGCGTCGACATATCGAAACTATTGCGCGTGAATTTGCCGAGACCGCCCATAAAACTCACGGTCGTTCGATGATCATCCTCGGCGCGGGAGTGAATCACTGGTATCACATGGATATGAATTACCGTGGGATGATTAACATGCTGGTGTTCTGCGGCTGTGTTGGACAAACCGGCGGCGGCTGGGCGCACTATGTCGGCCAGGAGAAGCTGCGGCCGCAAACCGGCTGGCTGCCGCTGGCCTTCGCGCTGGACTGGAATCGCCCGCCGCGTCAGATGAACAGTACCTCGTTTTTCTACAACCATGCCAGCCAGTGGCGCTATGAAAAACTGACTGCGCAAGAGTTGCTTTCGCCGCTGGCCGATCCGGCTAAATTTTCCGGACACCTGATCGATTTCAACGTGCGCGCGGAACGTATGGGCTGGCTACCCTCGGCGCCGCAGCTTAATCTTAACCCGCTCAGCGTGAAAGCGAGCGCCGATAAAGCCGGGCTGTCTGCGGCGGATTATACCGTGCAGGCGTTGAAATCAGGCGCTATCCGTTTTGCCTGCGAACAGCCTGACAGTGGTCATAATCACCCGCGGAATTTATTTGTCTGGCGTTCTAACCTGCTCGGCTCCTCTGGGAAAGGTCATGAGTATATGCTCAAATATCTGCTGGGCACAGACAGCGGTATCCAGGGCGAAGCGCTGGGTTTCAGCGAAGGAATTAAGCCTGAAGAGGTGGAATGGCAGTCCGCCGCGATTGAGGGCAAGCTCGATCTGTTGGTCACGCTTGATTTCCGTATGTCCAGTACCTGTCTGTTTTCCGATATCGTTTTGCCGACCGCCACCTGGTATGAAAAAGACGATATGAATACCTCGGATATGCATCCGTTTATCCACCCCCTTTCCGCCGCGGTCGATCCTGCCTGGGAATCCAAAAGCGACTGGGAGATCTACAAAGGTATCGCCAGCGTCTTTTCTGAGGTGTGTGTCGGACATCTCGGACAGGAAACCGATGTGGTGTTACACCCGCTCCAGCATGATTCCCCGGCGGAACTGGCGCAGCCATTTGATATTCTCGACTGGCGTAAAGGCGAGTGCGAACTTATTCCGGGCAAAACCGCGCCCAATATCGTCGTGGTTGAACGCGATTATCCGGCCACCTATGAACGTTTTACCTCGCTGGGTCCCCTGCTGGATAAATTAGGCAACGGCGGTAAGGGTATTGCCTGGAATACGCAAGATGAAGTCGATTTCCTCGGTAAGCTCAATTACACCAAACACGATGGTCCGGCGAAAGGACGTCCGCGAATAGACACCGCGCTGGATGCTTCGGAAGTGATTCTTGCCTTAGCGCCGGAAACCAACGGCCAGGTGGCGGTGAAAGCCTGGCAGGCGTTGGGCGAGATGACCGGGCGCGAGCACACCCATCTGGCCATCAATAAAGAAGATGAGAAAATTCGCTTTCGTGATATCCAGGCGCAACCGCGCAAAATTATCTCCAGCCCGACCTGGTCAGGGCTGGAAAGCGAGCATGTCTCTTATAACGCCGGGTATACCAACGTACATGAACTGATCCCGTGGCGCACGTTGTCGGGGCGGCAACAACTCTATCAGGATCATGCGTGGATGCGCGCTTTTGGCGAAAGCCTGGTGGCATATCGTCCGCCGATTGATACCCGCAGCGTCAGCGAAATGCGAGAAATTCCGCCCAACGGTTTCCCGGAAAAAGCGCTTAACTTCCTGACGCCGCACCAGAAATGGGGAATTCACTCCACCTACAGCGAAAACCTGCTGATGCTGACCTTGTCGCGCGGCGGGCCGATTGTCTGGATCAGCGAAGCCGATGCCCGTGAACTGGGTATTGAAGATAACGACTGGATTGAAGCCTTCAACGCTAATGGCGCCCTTACCGCTCGTGCGGTGGTCAGCCAGCGCGTTCCGCCGGGTATGACCATGATGTACCACGCCCAGGAGCGAATTATGAATATTCCGGGCTCGGAAGTGACCGGGATGCGCGGCGGGATCCATAACTCCGTGACCCGGGTCTGTCCAAAACCGACGCATATGATCGGCGGCTATGCGCAACTGGCTTACGGCTTCAACTATTACGGAACCGTGGGTTCGAATCGCGATGAATTCATCATGATCAGGAAGATGAAAAACATTAACTGGCTGGATGATGAGGGCCGGGATCAGGTACAGGAGGCGAAAAAATGAAAATACGCTCACAGGTTGGGATGGTACTGAATCTCGATAAATGTATTGGCTGTCACACCTGCTCCGTCACCTGTAAAAACGTCTGGACCGGACGTGAAGGGATGGAATACGCATGGTTCAATAACGTCGAAACTAAACCGGGTATCGGCTATCCCAAAAACTGGGAAGACCAGCAGGAGTGGCAAGGCGGTTGGGTTCGTGATGTTAATGGCAAGATAAGGCCCCGTCTGGGCGGCAAAATGGGGGTAATTAGCAAAATTTTCGCCAACCCGGTGATTCCGCAAATCGATGATTACTATGAACCCTTTACCTTCGATTATCAGCATTTACATACAGCGCCGGAGAGTAAGCATCAGCCCACTGCCCGTCCGCGTTCACTGATTGACGGAAAACGGATGGACAAGGTGATCTGGGGGCCAAACTGGGAAGAGCTGCTCGGCGGCGAATTTGAAAAACGCGCCCGCGACCGTAACTTCGACAACATACAAAAGGAGATGTACGGTCAGTTCGAAAACACCTTCATGATGTACCTGCCGCGTCTGTGCGAACACTGCCTGAACCCCAGTTGTGTTGCCACCTGCCCAAGTGGCGCTATTTATAAGCGTGAAGAAGACGGCATCGTGCTAATCGACCAGGATAAATGCCGGGGCTGGCGTTTGTGTATCAGCGGCTGCCCGTACAAAAAAATCTACTTTAACTGGAAGAGCGGCAAGTCTGAGAAATGCATATTTTGCTATCCGCGTATTGAATCCGGCCAGCCGACCGTTTGCTCGGAAACCTGCGTCGGGCGCATCCGTTATCTTGGCGTTCTGCTCTACGACGCCGACAGGATTGAAGACGCGGCTAGTACCGAACACGAGACAGATTTGTATGAACGTCAGTGCGATGTGTTTCTCAATCCGCACGATCCGGCGGTCATCGAAGAGGCGCTTAAACAGGGCATCCCGCAAAACGTTATCGACGCCGCCCAACGGTCGCCGGTGTACAAAATGGCGATGGACTGGAAGCTGGCGCTTCCGCTGCACCCGGAATACCGTACCCTGCCGATGGTCTGGTACGTACCGCCGCTGTCGCCCATCCAGTCATACGCCGACGCGGGCGGGTTACCGCACAATGGCAATATTCTGCCGGCGGTGGAGACGCTGCGTATTCCGGTCCAGTACCTGGCCAATATGCTCAGCGCGGGCGATACCGGTCCGGTCATTCGGGCTCTAAAGCGGATGATGGCGATGCGCCACTACATGCGCTCGCAGACGGTTGAAGGCGTGACGGATACCCGCGCGATTGACGAAGTGGGTCTGAGCGTACAACAGGTTGAAGAGATGTATCGCTACCTGGCGATTGCCAATTATGAAGATCGTTTTGTCATTCCCACCAGCCACCGGGAAATGGCGCGCGACGCCTTTCCGGAGCGCAACGGCTGCGGCTTTACTTTTGGCGACGGTTGTCACGGCTCGGATACCAAATTCAACCTGTTCAACAGTAGCCGTATTGATGCCATCAATATCACCGAAGTACGTGATAAAGCGGAGGGGGAATAATGCAAATCCTCAAAGCGATTGGCCTGTTGATGGAGTATCCGGACGACGAGTTGTGGGAATGTCGGGATGAAGCGCTTGCCCTTATCCAACACGATGCGCCAATGCTGGCCGACTTCACTCGCGAGCTGCTTTATGCGCCGTTACTGGATAAACAAGCAGAATGGTGTGAAGTGTTTGACCGCGGGCGCGCCACTTCATTGCTGTTATTCGAGCATGTTCATGCGGAGTCCCGCGATCGCGGCCAGGCGATGGTCGATTTGTTAAGCCAGTATGAAACCGTGGGCCTGCAGCTCAACTGCCGCGAACTGCCGGATCACCTGCCGCTCTATCTGGAGTACTTAAGCGTGTTGCCGGAAGCGGAAGCGCGCGAGGGATTACAGAATATTGCCCCTATTCTGGCGCTACTGGGCGGTCGTCTGAAACAGCGAGGAGCGCCGTGGTATCAACTGTTTGACGCCCTGCTGACGCTGGCGGGCAGTACGCTTACAAGTGACAGTGTCACCAAACAGATTGTTCAGGAATCGCGGGATGATACCCGCCAGGCACTGGATGCCGTCTGGGAAGAAGAACAGGTGAAGTTTATCGAAGATAACGCCACGACCTGTGACAGTTCACCGTTACACCATTATCAACGACGCTTTAGCCAGGACGCGGCGCCGCAGTACGTCGACGTCAGCGCGGGAGGCCCGAAATGATACAGTACCTGAACGTCTTTTTTTACGATATCTACCCCTATATTTGCGCCACGGTCTTCTTCCTCGGCAGTTGGCTGCGCTATGACTACGGACAATATACCTGGCGCGCGTCGTCCAGCCAGATGTTGGATAAGCGTGGGATGGTGATATGGTCGAATCTGTTCCATATTGGCATTCTGGGGATCTTTTTTGGCCATCTGTTTGGGATGCTGACGCCACACTGGATGTATGCCTGGTTCCTGCCGATTGCGGTAAAACAGCAGATGGCGATGATCCTCGGCGGCGTGTGCGGCGTATTAACGTTGATCGGCGGCGCGGGATTACTGTGGCGTCGTCTGACCAATCAGCGTGTGCGGGCGACATCCACTACACCTGATATTATCATCATGAGTATTTTGCTGATTCAGTGCCTGCTTGGCCTGAGCACCATTCCGTTTTCGGCGCAATATCCGGATGGCAGCGAAATGATGAAGTTGGTGGGCTGGGCGCAAAGTATTGTCACCTTCCGCGGCGGGTCTTCGGAAATGCTGAACGGTGTGGCGTTTGTTTTCCGCGTTCATCTGGTGCTGGGAATGACTATTTTCCTGCTCTTCCCGTTCACCCGTCTGGTTCATGTCTGGAGCGCGCCGTTTGAGTATTTCACCCGTCGCTACCAGATTGTTCGTACCCGCCGCTAATTCTCTTTGCCCGGGGGTACGCTTACCGGGCAAAGAAAAACGCCTGGGCGTCGTCATTCGGCAACGCACAGGCTATGATGATTCTTCAGTCAAAGGAGAACATCAATGAAACCGCAGATTTACCATGTTGACGCCTTCACCAGCGAACCCTTTCGCGGCAACTCTGCTGGCGTTGTCTTACATGCGGATACGCTAAGCGACGCGCAGATGCAGCTGATTGCCCGCGAACTTCGTCACTCGGAAACCGCCTTTTTGCTAAAAAGCGAAGAGAGTGATGTGCGCATACGCTACTTTACACCGACAGTAGAAGTCCCCATCTGTGGTCATGCCACCGTGGCCGCGCATTATGTTCGGGCAACGGTACTGGGGTTGGGAAACACCACCGTCTGGCAAACCTCGTTAGCGGGCCGTCATCGCGTTGAAATTCATGCCGAACACAACGACTATCGCATCACGCTGGAACAAGGTCAGCCCTCTTTTGAACCACCGTTAGTCGGAGAGATTCGGGCTGCCATCATCACCGCACTGAACCTGACTGAAGATGATATCGTGCCGGGAGCGCCAATTCAGGTGGCTTCAACAGGACATGCAAAAGTGATGATTCTGCTCAAACCAGACGTTGATATTGATGCCCTTTCTCCGAATCTGGCAGCCCTGACGGCAATCAGCCAGCAAATTGGCTGTAACGGCTTTTTTCCTTTCCAGATTCGTCCGGGAGAAAACGAAACCGATGGGCGAATGTTTTCCCCGGCGATAGGGATTGTGGAAGATCCGGTAACGGGAAACGCCAATGGCCCGATGGGGGCATGGCTCGTCCATCATGGCCTGATGGCGCATGACGGTAAAACGCTGCAGATTCAAGGCCATCAGGGGCGCGCTTTAGGCAAAGAGGGTACTGTTGATGTTACCGTCACCATTCGCGATAACCAGCCGGACAACGTCACCATCTCCGGCCAGGCGGTCATTCTGTTTCATGCCGAATGGGCCATTACTTTTTAATCTTTGTCAGGCCCGCAAATCCTCGCGGCAAAAAACTATTTTCCCGCCTCCGGATGGGTATCAAATGCAGCCATTACCGCGGCCAGCTCCGCCTCGGTAAAACCGTGCTTTACATCATTTACGCCGAGACCAAACTGCTGCTGAAGTAACTGATACAACGACGGTACATCCGGTACATTGACCTGTTCAACGGCATGTCCCTGGTGGTAACGCGTGAAGTGGAAATTCGTTAATGTCAGCTTGCCGCCATCAGGCAAATGGCGGCACATCAACAAATGATGACGAAAATGGGATTGCGGCCAGTGAGCCGACCAGAAATTGCCCATCACATGATCGCTCTGCTGCTGCACCCCCAGATCAAAACAGTACATCGACTGCCAGTGCTCATGGTGGCGGAATTGTAAAATCCATGTGCTCCCCTCCTGCATCAGGCGGTATTCGCCATGCGGCGTTTGCTGAGCAATTTCAGCCTGCAGACGAAGCGGCGCGGTTAGCGTTTGGCCGCCAAACCCCACGTCCGCGATCCACTGCTCGTCCTCAACATCAACCAGCAGCAAACGGTGCGTGCGCGGCGGTAAACTGGCGGGATGAGACAGAATGACCCGCCCCAATAAGCTTCGGACGTTAAAACCGATGTCGCGTAACGCGCGTTCAAACAGGCCATTCAGTTCAAAACAGTATCCACCGCGTCGGGCATAAAGCAGTTTCTCCTCTAATGCCGTCTCATCGAGCTGTATTTCACGAGGCAGTAGCACATCCAGATTTTCAAAAGGAATCGCGCAGTTGTGCGCTAAGTGAAGCGTTCTGAGCGCTTCAACCGTAGGAACCCCCAACGGCTGACAATGTAATCGCGTAAAATAAGCATGTAAAAAAGAGGTCATCTGAGGCTTCCATTAACATTAATGCTTGCGTTCGGCACACAGGCTGAGGCGGATATCGCTGCGCAACAGGATACCCTATCCGTGGAATAGCGTTGGATACTTTTGAAAAAAATAAGACAGGCCGGCTACAGCGCCGGAGGTACGTGGAATTTTGGCGTACAAACGGAAATCGGGTTCTGAGAATCTCTTTGCGACACGCCGCCAAAATAGCGGCGTGTTAAAATTTTTAACGCCAGCTCAGCGAGTGTGATTTCTAACAAAACTGGCTAAACATAAACGCTTTTTAATAATTGTCCAAATAGTTACGGTAACGCTCTTTTATGTCGGCCGCCCGTTGCGCTTTCGCCTCCGGCATGTCGCTGGCCCGAGCGATATAATGTTCTAAACTCGGAATGGCGCCTAATGCCTGAGGTAAGGCATTATATGCTGCTATTCGTTCTCTGACGGTTTTATGGTCTTTATCAATATCATAATGATAGTACGCTGGCGCTTCAAAAAAGCCCTCTTCCAGTTTCATACAGATCTTTTCAAAGGACCCCTTAACCTCAACGGTATGTTCGCCATCCGATATCCTGACGATTGGCTCACCTCCAGCTATCAGCGAGAGTTGTTCGAATGTTAACATCCGACCATCAGAAAGCTCGACATCTATAGTAAACAGTCCATCACACACAGCATCGGCAAGGTGATCATGGATATTCCCTGCATTGGCACAGAACTCCTCAACTTTAGGCGTAACATTGCAATAATGTTCAATTACTCTCGTAAATCCGTAGGCCAGTCCTGCGGTAAGCACCCACAAGATGCCTTTCATGATTTTTGTTGATAATTTATTTTCATAATCTCCTGCTGCAACATGAGGTAGCTTATTTCCTGATAAAGCTCTGGCATAGGTAGAAACTGATGTATGTGGCATATCCTGCTCCTTCAAATTTTGCTCAATAGCTTTATATGTCCTACTCCTCTCTCATTATGACGATATGTCAATCAACAAAATTGCTCAAAGGCATACATTTTCAGGAGAAAATGAGAATAACAGGCGCAACGGCCTGATCTTATGCTGCTGCAATATCGTCAGGTGGTTTATCGTTCGAGGTCATATCTATGACCATAAATCCCACCATGGATTAACCCTGATTAATTATTGCGCAAAGTAATCACTGCGGATTTGTGCTGGCGTCTTATCTGGCTGAATCGTGACCACACCGCACCACATCTGACCACACAAATAAACTCGACATCCTCATTTTGTTCTTCCCGTATGTTTTGCGTCATTTAACAATTGCAGGTAGGATGCTCCGCCGGCGGTTTTATCCTTGTCACAGAATCAGGGAAAAGCGGCATTCGCCATTGCAGGCAATCGATTGGTGAGCGCCCGTCGCGGCATAAGGAATTTTTCTGTCAGGACAGGCTATAACAGGTAACGTAATGAAAACACAGACTACGCACGCCGCAGAACAACATGCGGCGAAACGACGCTGGCTGAACGCCCATGAAGAGGGGTATCACAAAGCGATGGGGAATCGTCAGGTTCAGATGATTGCTATCGGCGGCGCGATTGGCACCGGTTTATTTTTAGGTGCAGGCGCCCGATTGCAAATGGCCGGACCGGCACTGGCGCTGGTCTATCTGATATGCGGCATTTTTTCTTTTTTCATTTTACGCGCGCTGGGCGAACTGGTATTGCATCGCCCTTCCAGCGGGAGCTTCGTCTCCTACGCCCGTGAATTTTTGGGTGAAAAAGCGGCCTACGTCGCAGGCTGGATGTACTTTATTAACTGGGCGATGACCGGGATCGTCGATATCACCGCAGTGGCGTTATACATGCACTACTGGGGCGCATTTGGCGACGTTCCGCAATGGGTGTTCGCGCTCGGCGCGTTAACCATTGTCGGTACCATGAACATGATCGGCGTAAAATGGTTTGCCGAAATGGAGTTCTGGTTCGCGCTGATAAAAGTACTCGCCATTGTTATCTTCCTGGTGGTAGGCACGATTTTTCTCGGTACCGGTCAACCGCTTGAGGGTAATGCCACCGGTTTTCACCTGATTACAGATAATGGCGGCTTTTTCCCGCACGGCCTGTTGCCCGCGCTGGTACTGATTCAGGGCGTAGTGTTCGCTTTTGCGTCGATTGAACTGGTCGGTACCGCCGCTGGGGAGTGCAAAGATCCACAGACGATGGTGCCAAAAGCCATCAATAGCGTGATCTGGCGTATTGGTCTTTTCTATGTAGGATCGGTCGTATTGCTGGTTTTGCTGCTGCCGTGGAACGCCTACCAGGCGGGGCAAAGTCCGTTTGTCACCTTCTTTTCTAAACTTGGCGTGCCTTATATCGGCAGTATTATGAATATCGTGGTGTTAACCGCCGCGCTTTCCAGCCTGAACTCCGGGCTTTACTGTACGGGGAGAATTTTACGTTCAATGTCGATGGGGGGTTCCGCGCCGAAATTCATGGCGAAAATGAGCCGTCAGCATGTGCCCTATGCGGGTATTCTGGCGACTCTGGTGGTTTACGTGGTCGGCGTGTTCCTGAATTACCTGGTCCCCTCCCGCGTGTTTGAGATCGTTCTTAATTTTGCCTCGCTCGGCATTATCGCATCGTGGGCGTTTATCATGGTGTGCCAGATGCGTTTACGCCAGGCGATAAAAGAAGGCAAAGCCGCAGACGTCAGTTTTAAACTGCCCGGCGCGCCTTTTACCTCCTGGCTAACGCTGCTGTTTTTATTAAGCGTGCTGGTTCTCATGGCGTTTGACTACCCGAATGGAACTTACACTATCGCCTCGTTGCCGCTGATCGCCATTCTGCTGGTTGCCGGCTGGTTTGGCGTGCGACGTCGCGTGGCGGAGATCCATCGCACTGCGCCAGTAACGGCGGATTCGACAGAGAATGTCGTATTGAAAGAAGAAGCAGCGACATAACATTCCCCTTCCCCGGCAGCCCCAGGCCTGCCGGGTTTAATGCGCGTTGCCGCCAACACCGCATCGCGCCCAATGCTTAGTCAGCCTTAATCAACTGCGCCACATCATTGCTGTTAATTTCCCGCTGGTTGCCTTCCTGATCGGTATAACTGGTCATCCCTGTCTCTTTATCTAACTGCGGCTTACCCTGAGTTACGATCGTTTGCCCATTCTTCGTCGTCATCACATAGTTGGTTGTACAACCCGCAAGCATAAAAAACATCATGCCCAAACCTGAGCATATAAATAACTTTTTCATATTTTCCTCGTGAATATAATGAGTTAACTACAGCAAAAAGGCAGTGTAATTCTCACAGAATCATCAGGCTATCGGCGGGGTGTAACGAGGCGTATCGGTGCGTTTAAAGAGATGACTGGAGGGGTTTCCCCCTCCATACCCTATTTACAGAGCAATGCGAATAACATCATCCGGCTGCGTCGCTTCCTGTTCACGTGTCGATTTCTGCTTCACGCTGACGTAGAGCGTTTTACCGTCTGCCGATAGCGCCAGGCTATTCGGGTACGTCGGCGTATCGAACGTTTTAACAACGTTATAGGTCTTCGCATCGATCACGCTGACCTGACCTGCCTGACGATGTGTCACATACGCCTCGTTACGTGTCGGGTTAAACAGGACGGCCAAAGAAGCAGGCGCCGCGATTTTGGCAAGAATATTGCCATTACGGGTATCGACAACCAGAACCTCAGTCGCCTTCGAGTCGGTGATAAACGCGCGATGACCTGCGGTATCGAGACTCAGGTTAATAAAGAAGTGTTCTTTACCGTCATCCAGCAACTTCTTACGACTGAGAATTTTATTGCTGGCGGTATCGATGGTGATAAATTCGCCATCCGCATTGGTGGTGTACAGGCGTTGCGCTTTACTGTCGAGCGCCAGACCCGTACTCATTTTGCCGGTATTTTCGATCGTCGTTTTCAGTTTGATGGTTTCGCCATCCACTACCCAAATAGCACTCTCTTTACCAACACCGCTAATGTAGATCGTGTTGGTAGACGCATCGGCAACCAGCTCACGGGGCTGTAACGGACGAACCTCTTCAGTACGTTTGCGCGCATCAAGTACCAGACGACCTTTTACATCACCCGTTTTGGCATCAATCGCGGTAACAGCGCTGTTAATGGTATTGCCAAACCACAGCGTTTGGGTCGCGGCATTGATGGTGGCGCCGAACGGCTTGAGATCGTTATGAATCGCTTGCGTGATTTCCAGCGTCACCGGGTCGAGACGATAAACTACGCCGCCTTTATCCAGTTTACGGCTTTGCGATGTAGCCAGCCAGAGCGCGTTTTCTTGCTGACTCCAGGCCATCTCATAAGCGCCTTTGCCTACCGCTTTACGCAGCATGTCTTCCGCCGCCAGCGTGCTAAATGAGGATGCGACGAGGAGCGAACCTAACAATAAAGAACCACGCAGGCGCGGCGAAAAAAGATGACGTAAGTGCATGACGACTCCCTTTGATAAAAACGTGTATAGCTGCTTCACACTACTTCACTGCGCGGGATCTTCGTTCCGCACTTATTATAAGTTGAGAATAATAATCATTATTTATCAGAAAGTGGAGCTTTTCCTCGCCTGCGAATGTCATGGCTCTTAAATACCGCACATTTTCTTAACTTAATGTGCGATTAAAATTTCAAAACTTTACATATTGACTACCCTTAATGTCACATTTTCCGTTGATACGCTTACAATTATCCGGCATTTTCATGAAAATTATTTCCGTTAGACAGCGACTTTATCCCGCCCTCTTATTGCCTCTGACCTTCTCCCCGGTCCTTCAGGCCGCCAGCGCGCCCAATGAACAAACCATGATAGTCACCGCAACGCCGCAAACCGTATCCGAACTGGATACACCTGCCGCCGTTAGCGTCATTGAGGGAGAAGACATGCGTCTGGCGACGCCGCGCGTCAATTTATCTGAGTCTTTAACCAGCGTCCCGGGATTGCAGGTGCAGAACCGGCAGAACTACGCGCAGGATCTGCAAATCTCTATCCGTGGATTTGGCTCGCGTTCCGCCTTTGGCGTGCGCGGCATTCGTCTGTATGTTGATGGCATTCCCGCCACCATGCCGGATGGACAAGGCCAGATTTCGAATATTGATATTAACAGCATACAAGACGTTGAAGTGTTACGCGGCCCCTTCTCAGCGCTATACGGCAATGCTTCCGGCGGCGTGATAAATGTCACCACCGAAACCGGGAGACAGCCGCCCACCCTTGAGGCCAGCAGCTACTACGGCAGTTATGGAAGCTGGCGCTATGGGCTAAAAGCCACGGGCGCGATGGGTGACGGCACACAGCCTGGCGACGTGGATTACACGGTATCGACTACCCGTTTCACCACCCACGGCTACCGCGATCACAGCGGCGCGCGAAAAAATCTGGCTAATGCCAAACTGGGCGTGCGCCTTGACGATGTCAGTAAACTCTCGCTGATTTTTAATAGTGTGGACATTAAGGCGGACGATCCCGGCGGACTTACCGAATCTGAATGGAAAGCCGATCCGCAACAGGCGCCCCGCGCTGAACAGTACAATACGCGTAAAACCATCAAACAAACTCAGGCAGGATTGCGTTATGAACGTCAGCTCAGCGCGCAGGATGATATCAGCGTGATGGCCTACGCCGGAGAGCGGGAAACCACGCAATACCAGTCTATTCCCCTGGTGGCACAGCTAAAACCAGCCCAGGCTGGCGGCGTAATTACACTGCAACGCCACTATCAGGGCATTGATTCCCGCTGGACTCACCGGGGAGAATTAGGTGTGCCGGTCACCTTCACTGGCGGAGTAAATTATGAAAATATGAGCGAAAACCGCAAGGGTTACAATAACTTCCGCCTCAACAACGGCACCCCTGAGTTTGGGCATAAAGGCGATTTACGGCGGGATGAGCGTAACCTGATGTGGAATGTCGATCCTTATCTGCAAACCCAGTGGCAGCTTACGCAAAAACTCTCGCTGGATGCTGGCGTGCGCTACAGTTCCGTGTGGTTCGATTCTAACGATCACTATATCGCGCCCGGCAATGGCGATGATAGCGGCGACGCCAGCTATCACCACTGGCTACCCGCCGGATCGCTAAAATATGCGTTAACTGACGCCTGGAATCTCTATCTTGCTGCCGGTCGCGGATTTGAAACTCCCACAATCAATGAGCTTTCTTATCGCGCTGACGGCCAAAGCGGGTTCAACTTTGACCTCAAACCGTCGACCAATGATACGGTGGAAGTCGGCAGTAAAACGCGGATTGGCAATGGCTTGTTGACCGCCGCGTTATTTCAAACCGATACCGATGATGAAATTGTCGTCGCCAGCAGTATGGGAGGACGCACTACCTACAAAAACGCGGGCAAAACACGCCGCCAGGGCGCAGAGCTCGCGTTGGACCAGCGCTTCGCCGGCGACTGGCGGGTGAAAGCATCATGGACCTGGCTGGATGCGACCTATCGCAGTAACGTTTGTCAGGGGCAAAACTGTGATGGAAACCGGATGCCCGGCATCGCCCGTAATATGGGATTCGCCTCATTAGGTTTTATCCCGGATGAGGGGTGGTACGCCGGAACAGACGTTCGGTATATGGGCGATATCATGGCCAATGATGAAAATACCGCCAAAGCGCCTTCGTATACCGTTGTTGGACTAAATACAGGGTATAAATTTAATTACAGTCAGCTTACCGTCGATATTTTTGGGCGGGTAGATAATCTATTTGATAAAGAATATATCGGTTCGGTGATCGTTAATGAATCTAATGGCCGATATTATGAGCCAGCGCCAGGGCGTAACTATGGCGTGGGGATTAATCTGGCATGGCAATTTGAATAAATATCCGGCAAATATCCGGCAATAGCGGGGAACCCCCGCTATTGATAAGCCATAGTTGCATGAAGGTTACATGAAGTACTGATTTTTAATCGTCGCTACGTTTTGTTGCAAAACGTTCTGTAGGCAGTGGCGACTGGCTTCTTTATCACCAGTCACTAACGCATTAAGCAATTTTCTGTACAGATTAACGCCGTTTTGATAATCATCAAGTTTAAAATTATCATATAAAAAATGCAGGCTTGGCCCCAGGCGTACCCATAATTGCTCGATCATGGCATACAGCGTTGGCATATCCGCGTAGTGGTAGATCTCAAAGCGGAATGCGCGGTTGGCCAAAAGAATTTTCTCCATAACGCCACTTTCCAGCGCCTGTTGAAATTCATCTAATAGCGTATTCAGCGTCTGCTCGCGATCCGGGGTAATCTTACCCGCAGCGGCGACCACCGCCATCTCCTCCAGGGCAGTACGAATCGTATTAATTTCCAGCAAACTTTCCAGCGAGATCTCCGGCACCATAAACGCCTGTGCTGGCGCCACCGCCAAAGCACTGGAAGAGACCAGCCTTAACAGGGCCTCACGCACCGGCGTAATACTGACGCCTAACTCTTGAGCGATATTTTTAGTGATAAGCCTTGCGCCTGGTTTTAATGCGCCAATAGACAATTGATGCTTTAACCGATTTTCAACCTGTGTGGTCAGGCTTATATGTTGTGTTTTTTCCGTACCCGGCATTTTCCTTCCTTCACCTCTTGGCAGAACAACATCGCAATCGAGTCCCGAAGAAGTTTCGAAACTTAATTGTAAAAAAGATAATCCAGGCCTGAACGGCCAAATAAATAAAAGTGATAATTTACTTGCGTGATATTCTCATCTTTTACAACAATACAGGTTTCTTTATGGCAACCGTTTTATCTCCGTCATTCCTTCATGTATCGAGATTTTTGACCGGTTCAGGCCGCTGAGGAAGATAAGCTGCCCCACCGCGATCTGAATGATGAATATAAGTAAAGCCGCAATTTTAAAATTTGCACATTTTTATGGCGACATAATGCCGCCATTTTTTCTTTACGCATCGTCCGCTAAACGTATCACGACTTTGCCAAAGTTCTTCCCCGCCAGCAGCCCCATAAACGCTTCTGGCGCATTTTCCAGCCCATCAGTAATCTGCTCACGGTAATGTATTTTCCCTTCTTTGATCCAACGCCCCATTTCTTGCTGAAACTCATGTATCCGGTGACCATAGTCCTGGTTGATGATAAAACCTTGCAGACGAATACGCTTTTTAAGTAATGTCGCCATCAGCAGAGGCAGTCTGTCTGGACCGTCCGGCAACGCTGTCGCATTGTAGCCGCTGACCAGACCGCAGAGCGGAATCCGCGCCGACGTATTCAGTAGCGGTAAGACGGCGTCAAAGACTTTACCACCGACATTCTCATAATAGATATCGATACCCTGCGGGCAGGCCTGCGCAAGCTGTTGTGGGAAATTATCAGCGTGATGATCAAGGCACAGATCAAATCCCAAAACGTCTGTCGCATGACGGCATTTTTCCGCGCCGCCAGCAATACCCACGACCCGGCAGCCCTTCAGCTTACCAATTTGCCCAACCGTTGCGCCTACGGGGCCGGTGGCGGCGGCGACAACCAGCGTTTCGCCCTCTTTCGGCTGGCCGATATCCAGTAACCCCATATAGGCGGTAAACCCCGGCATCCCTAAAACTCCCAACGACCAGGAAGGATGTTGCGGATTATCACCCAGCTTTACCAACCCTTCGCCATCTGAAATGTCATAATCCTGCCAACCATTGTAACTCAACACCCATTCGTCTGGTCGGTAATCAGGATGGTTTGACGCGACAACGCGACTGACCGTACCGCCAACCATAACGCAGCCAGGTTCAACAGGCGGCGCATAAGAGGGTTCATCGCTCATGCGGCCACGCATATAAGGGTCGAGTGATAAAAAAACGGTTCGCAATAGCACCTGCCCTTCACCGGGTGTCGCGACGTCATCTTCTTCGAGGCGGAAGTTATCCATCTGCGGCGCGCCGTGGGGACGCGAGGCCAAAACCCAACGACGATTTCGGTTGGTCTGTTGCTTCATTCTATTCTCCTCATGCCTGGCATAATCCATCAATAATAGTCGAACATTAGCTTTCTGAGGGAGTTAAACACTCTCAGATATCAGGCTGTGCGCTTTTATGAACGACTTTCTTTCCCCTCTCGCTAAATATGAATTCTTGCGCTAATTCGTTGATTTATGCCGCCTTCAATAGTATTTCTAACACTATCGTAAACATTCCCTGGGGTTCCCTATGACGATTCGCTTTGCCGATAAAGCAGACTGCGCCGCGATTACCGAAATCTATAACCATGCGGTATTACATACTGCGGCCATCTGGAACGATCGGACGGTCGATACGGATAATCGCCTTGCCTGGTATGAGGCCCGTCAATTACTGGGCTATCCGGTGCTGGTAAGCGAAGAAAATGGCGTGGTGACTGGCTATGCATCATTTGGCGACTGGCGCAGTTTCGACGGTTTTCGCTATACCGTCGAGCACTCGGTTTATGTTCATCCGGCGCACCAGGGGAAAGGACTGGGGCGAAAGCTGCTCAGCAGACTGATCGATGAAGCCCGACGCTGCGGCAAGCATGTGATGGTAGCCGGCATTGAGTCACAGAATGCCGCCTCGATACGCCTGCATCATTCGCTGGGATTTACCGTCACCGCGCAAATGCCGCAGGTCGGCGTAAAATTTGGCCGTTGGTTAGATCTTACGTTTATGCAGCTCCAGCTTGATGAACACGCCGCGCCGGACGCCTGCTGATGAACCAGTCGCTGACGCTTATCTTTTTGATCGCCGCCGGCGTCGGGCTGGTGGTACAAAACAGTATTATGGTGCGTATTACGCAGACATCATCGACGATTCTGATCGCTATGCTGTTGAACTCGCTGGTAGGGATCGTTTTATTTGTGACGATATTGTGGTTTAAGCAAGGCGCTACGGGCTTCGGCGAGCTGGTCGCCAGCGTGCGCTGGTGGACATTGATCCCCGGTCTGCTGGGGTCATTTTTTGTATTTGCCAGCATTAGCGGGTATCAGAACGTTGGCGCCGCGACGACTATCGCGGTACTGGTCGCCAGCCAGTTAATCGGCGGACTGGCGCTGGATATCGCGCGTAGCCACGGCGTCACGTTACGCGCAATGGTCGGGCCGGCGTTTGGCGCGCTGTTGCTGGTCATTGGCGCATGGCTGATTGCGAAGCGCCAGTTTTAATGGGTTACAGGATCGTGCCGCCTTTGGTGAGCTGCTCGCGGCGCGCGTCCCGATCTTCTTGATATTGCCTGCCGTGATGCGCGATAGCCGTGCGTAAGCGCTGCTGCTGCACATAACGATCTTCGCGACGTAATTCAGCGTCATCGCTCAAGGCAATCAGCAATTCATTCATATGGGCAATTACGCTCTCCGCGATGGCGGCATCCACGCGGGCGCTCACTTCCTCCAGGTGCGACATAAGCTCTCCTACTCTTTATTCTGTAACAGCATGATTCGCCTATTATACGCGTTATTGTCGCCCGATGCGGTAATTCGCCGCCGCCACCCTGATTTAACTTACGTCAAGTGGAAACACGGGGCTTAATAGACCGAGAATTCGCGCCTTTTTGCCTTTCTTCCGCCGTTTGCTTGCGTATAGACCCCGTAAAGTAGACGCGTGAAGAAGTCTAAGGGATAACAACGTGGCAAAATCTCTCTTGCGCAGCGGCAATCTGGATGATTATCAGGCCGTGGGCGGCGGCGGTCAGGCCGTATTTGAATCAGCATTGCAAATTCGCGAAACGCTTCGTCTGCGTAAACAGCAGGCGATGGTTGACTGTCTGGCGATTCCGCAACTTAACGATAATGGCGATCGGGTTGACTGGTATTCGCCGATTGAAGGTCAGGCGATAGCGTGGAAAGCGGCTGACGAAGAGACACGTTCTCGGGCTTTACGTTATTTAGCCAGCACTTTTGAAAGCGCGGCTGCACTCAGTCGCAAAAGTCTGCAATCCGGTAAAACAGCGCTCCAGCTATTTGGGTCGCTACTTGAGAAAGCGACGCAATTTCCCGGCGAAAATCATGTTTTCCTGGTTAACGGCAAACCGGTTATCACCTTCTGGGGATTCGTTAATCTCAACGAAAATACACGCGATGATGTGCTGGACTGCCTGCGGATAACCGAGGCAATCCCCGACATTCCTCTGGTCGAGCCGGAGCCCGAAGAAAAGCCGCTGGTAGAGGCGGCGTTTAGTCAGGCGGATGAACCCTTGTTAACGTCTGTCATTGAGCCGCCGAAAATGCCGGAGGAACCTGTTGCGCCGCCCGTTATCGTTAGCGAGCCGAAGACGGCCACACCCATCCCGGTTGCTGAGGCGAAAAGAGCTCGCCGTCTACCGCTGTGGAGCTTACCTGTCGCTGCCGTGGTTATCGCCGCCGTCGCCACGCCTTTTTTCTGGCCATCTTCATCCGTTGACGGGTCCTCTCCTGTTCGCGCCGCGCCTGTCGCTACCGCGAAAACTGACGTTACCCCATTGCCTGAACTCACCGCGCATTTGCCGCTGCATCGCGCTGAGGTGACGCCCGCCCCCAAAGCGGCGCCGCTGCCGGAAGCGCCTGTTATCATTGCCGCTATCCCCAAAGACGCGCTGGTGATGGACAGTACGCAGATGAAGCTTGGAACCACGCGCTTTTTAAACGGTAACTGGCGGGTCAGCGTGGATGTCAAAGATCCGATTACCGGCAAGCCGCCCTCTCTGCGTTATCAGATCCAAAATAACAAAGGTATCGCGCGCGTAGTACATGGCGATAACGTGGTTTGTCGGGCGGAAATTTTCTCTGGTCTGCATCAAACGGGCGAGCTGATGATTAAAAGTCGCGGCAATGCGCGCTGCACCGACGGCTCACGTTATCCGATGCCGGAAATTACCTGTAAAGCAGGCGTCAATGACGTCGCAACCTGTACCGCCCGTTATGGCGACCACGCGGCAATTCCGTTGACGTTTAAAAAGATAGGTGCCTGATTTTATGTTGGTCAATCTGTGTGATTACAAACAGAGCGTCACGCTCATTGCAAACAGCGGCGTCCAGTTTCTTGATTTTGGCTTAACGCCGCAAGAGTCGGCCCACTACGGACGTTTTGTGCGCAAAACGGCAAACGGCCCGCTACTGCGCCTCGATTTTGATCTGACCAGCGGGCGCTACACGTTGCCTGGACGTGCTGGCGGCCAACCCGAAGTCGTGAAACCGGAAAGCACTCAGACGCTGCACTATTCTCTGGATGTACTCGACGGAATCTGGCTCCCCCTGCCGTTCCTGCGTTTTAATCCGCCGCGTACCTTTATTGACGGGCCGGATAACTGGGCGCGCATTCAGGTACGTAAACTCAGCGAGCCAGATAGCGCCGGAAACACACACCGGATCACCCTCGCCTTCGACAGTCAACTGGCCAAAAATATGCCTGCGGCGTTGGCGCCTTGCGAAAACGATCTGCTCAATGGCACACGTTTTGCGCTCGCCTGGCGCGATGAAGAAGTTGCCGATTTTCTTGACCAGACATGGATTGACGGCTGGCTGCGCGAGTCGTTTCTTCAGTATGCCTCACAGGTGGAAAACCGTCCGGAACAGGCCATACAACAAGCGCTGCGTAGCTTTGAGTATCAGGCGCACTGGTTGAATTTACTGACGCTGTTAGGCGAACAGCTTACGGTGCCGGAAGTAAAGTTTGTGACACATACGTTAAGCACGCCCGCAATCCCGGTCGATCTGATTCTGGATGTCGGCAATACGCATACCTGCGGCGTCTTGATCGAGGATCATGGCGATGCGAATGACGGGTTACGCCAGACAGCAGAGCTTCAGGTGCGTTCTTTAAGCGAGCCGCAGTATCTGAACGATCCTTTATTTACCAGCCGGGTAGAATTCTCGGAAGCGCGCTTTGGCAAGCAACACTTTTCTGTCGAAAGCGGACGAGACGACGCCTTTGTCTGGCCTTCCATTGTGCGTGTGGGCGACGAGGCTCGCGCCCTTGCTATGCAGCGTGTGGGCACCGAAGGCAGCAGCGGTATCTCCAGCCCGCGCCGCTACCTGTGGGATGAAACCCCCGCCTTGCAGGACTGGCGTTTTAGCCAGATCCACGGTAAAACGCAGCGCGAACCGCTTGCCACCGCGTTTCCGCTGATGAATCTGATGAACGATGACGGACAGCCGTTATTCCGCCTGCCGCATGAAGAAAGGCTACCGGTTTTTTCGCCGCAATACAGCCGTAGCACCTTGATGACGCATATGTTGTGCGAAATTCTGGCTCAGGCGCTGGGGCAAATTAACAGCGTCGCCACCCGGCTGCGGCTCGGCTTTCCCGCCTCGCCGCGCCAGCTACGCACCCTGATTTTAACGCTGCCTTCCGCCATGCCGAAACAGGAGCGAGAAATTTTCCGCCAGCGAATGTTTGAAGCGCTGGCGCTGGTCTGGAAAGCCATGGGCTGGCATCCGCAGGATGAGGATTTCACCACGCCTAAGCAGCGTGAAAAAAGCGTGGTGCCGGTACCAGAAATACAGATGGAATGGGACGAAGCAAGTTGCGGCCAACTGGTATGGCTTTATAACGAAGCCATTTCGCATTACGCCGGGCGTACCGAATCCTTTTTTAATGCGCTGGCCAGACCGGATCGCCAGCCTGAACCCGGCGTCGTCCCCGGGCGCGCGTTGCGTGTGGCATCGATTGATATCGGCGGCGGCACGACGGATATGGCGATCGTTCACTATCAGTTAGATGACGGCGTGGGGGCCAATGTAAAAATTACGCCTCATCTCCTGTTTCGCGAAGGTTTTAAAGTCGCCGGGGACGATCTGCTATTAGATATCATTCAGCGTTGCGTACTCCCTTCCCTGCAAACGGCGTTGCAACGGGCAGGCGTTACGGATGCCGCCGCCCTGCTGGCGACCTTATTTGGCGATTCGGGACGAATTGATACTCAGGCCATTTTGCGCCAGCAAACGGCGCTGCAATTATTTATGCCGCTGGGCCATGCGGTACTTTCCGCCTGGGAGCAAAGCGACATTAACGATCCGTTTGCCGGTTTACATGCGACATTTGGCGATCTGCTGATCCGCCGCCCAACAAGCAACGTGATGAACTATATCCAGCAGGCGATAGATCATGCCTTACCGTCTGGTTCGCCGACATTTGATATATTCAATGTGCCGTTGCAAATTCAGTTTAGCCAGCTTCAGGAGGCTCTGCTGGCCGGTCAGTTTACGCTGACAACGCCGCTTCATGCGGTCTGCGAAGCGATCTCCCACTATCACTGCGATATCTTGCTGGTGACGGGGAGACCGACCTGCTTACCCGGCGTACAGGCGCTCATCCGGCACTTACAACCGGTGCCGGTTAATCGCATTGTGTGGATGGATAAGTATCAGGTACATGAATGGTATCCCTTCAGTCAACAAGGGCGTATCGGCAATCCAAAATCCACTGCCGCGGTGGGCGCGATGTTATGCAGCCTGGCGCTGGACTTACGTCTGCCGCGTTTCAATTTTAAAGCGGCTGATATCGGCGCGTATTCGACTGTGCGTTATCTTGGCGTACTGGATAATACCGTTAATACCCTTCGCGATGAAAACATCTGGTATCACGAGATCGATTTGGATAAACCCGGCGCGACGCTGGACGCTCGCCTGCATTTTCCGCTACGCGGCAACGTGACGCTGGGCTTTCGTCAACTGGCGAATAGTCGCTGGCCGGCAACCCCACTCTATTGCCTGAGCATTAATTCCGCCGAACTGGCGAAAACCATCGCTGGCGACGGCGTACTGAATGTGCGACTGAAATTACGCGGCAGTAGCAAAGATAGCGCCCCGGAATCGTTCATATTAAGTGATGCCTGGCTCCAGGACGGGACGCCGGTCGCCGCCGATGCGCTGACATTAAAATTGAATACGCTGGCTGACCGTCGCCACAGCGGCAGCCACTACTGGATAGATAGCGGGAGTGTATACCTGAAATGACAAAACCGTTAAACGCCACCCAGGCTGTTATCGAGTGGGTTAACAACACGCGCCGTTACGCAACGCGACTGGATGACGAAGCCGACGCTCTGCTGGCGCAACTTACGCTTGCCGCGGCGGATGAGTCAGCGCTCAACGCCGCCTGCGCGTCACATGGCTGCGTTGGTCTGTACGGGTATGCGCAATCCGCAAAAGCGCATCTGTTAACGACGCTATGCGGTAACGAGAATGGCAAGCTGGAAATTATCACGCCGGACCGTGACTATGATTATTTCAGCCACATCAATCCGGGTCATGCGCCAGCGAATATGGCTATTCGCTTTACGCGCGACATTTTTTCAAACGAGAGCGGCTGGCCGTTGCGCCTGCGCTTGATCAGTGAAGCTGAACTGGTGCAGATCTTTATTGCCTGGACCAGCTCGTCCCCCGTTTGTCGCCAGGTCGAAAAATCCATTATCACATCACGCCTGGAGAAATGGCAATCGCTTCGCCAACCGCAGCCCGTCCCCGGCGTTACCGCTGAAGAGGTAGCGACCATCGCGAGTTTCTGGCGCTCTTGCCTGCCGTCCGCCAGACAACATATTGATGATGCGACATGGCAACACTTTGCCTCGCTCTTGCCTGCGCTGGATCTCACGACACGGGCGCACGCCTGGGCATTACTGTGGGGAGAGCAGCCGGAGATCACCCAGCAATGGCTGGCGCTGGCGCATATGTTGCAACAAACCAGCCATGCCGGGGAACTGGCGGCGCCGCTCAGCCTGCTGGTCGATCATTTTGGCTTACCGGCGGAAAACTTCCTGACGCAAATGGCGCTAACCGCCAGCGATACGCAAAGCGATGTGGTGGTGCATCCGGTTAAGGAAGGCCAACTGCTCAATGCGGTCAGCCTTTCGCTTGATTCTCTGGCGCTGCTTACCCGCGAACTGGTGCTAACCGTTGAAAACAGCGTACTGGATAACGTTGATTTACTGGATATTCCGGTCGCGCCAGACAGTCATCCTCATCCGTTATGGCGGGCGAAATTAGGCTGGATGCTGGCCCATTACCGTCAACAGGTACAGCCCGATGTTCTGGTAATTTGCAATGCTCTGGCATCTCGCTCGCAAACATCCGCCGCCGCTCGTCACTTACTGGAGTGGGTTAACGCCACGCAGCCGCAGCATGAATCAGCGTTACCCGGCGTCGTCTGGGCTATTACTCCACAGGATGCCCGTTTTGCCACCCAGCAAAATCTGGATGAAGCCGTCCAGCAGTTGATGGGTAAACCTGGCGTGCACTGGGGAACGTTGCAGGCGCTGGATAAACACAGTATGCAGCGTTTGGTGGAGTGGTTATCGCAGGCGACATCGGCACCACAGCGACAGGCGCGCTTACAGGCGTTACGCGAACAACTGCGAGGCCGCGTGCGCGATCTGTTATCGATGTTTGATGACGCGCGGCTACCGGTTGAAACCGTGATCCGGCGTCTTCAGGCCCAGGCCGCCAGACATGGCGACCTGCTGGCCGGGCTGTTACCGCCGGTACAGAATTTCGAAGCGTTGCTGCGCATCCGACAGTCACGAGAAGAACAGGTCAGCGGTTTATTTAATGACGCGATCGATCTCTTTGCCGACGAACCAACGCGCGCTTCAGCGTCAGAAGGTCATGAAACAGGCTACCAGGCGCACAAAATGTGGATCAATCATCTGCGCCAGTGGGCCCACTGCCGGGATAATGCGCAGCGTCTGGGACTGGAACCGCAAATGCTTAACGCCGTGGCGGAGATTTTAATTACCGCCAGCTATCGCCTCGGTTTACCTCAGCAGTTACAGAAAACCATGCAACGCGAGGAGGTTAGCGGCGCGCAGCTTCATGCCATCATTGGTAACTTCATCGCCTGGCTCGGCTACGCCAATATCGAGGAGGCCCAACGCCCGGCCAGCCGCGTTCAGAAAGGCGCAGCCATTTTCGCCGCAACGCCGCGTTCGACAATGTTGCGTCTAACAAAGCTTGACGAACAGCCCGTTCACGCCGCCAGCCGCTATGTCTATGACTGGCTTGTTGCGCTGTATACCCTGGCCAATGAGAACGCAGGATATCGGCATCCGCAGGACGTTACCGACGTAGACAGAGCGCAATTAATTGCCCTGATAGCCTGACCTGGCGGAAAAACCATGCCCGGTAACCTGTATCGGGCTTGAGGTCAGAAAAGCGAAAACAGCAATGCGACGGGGAAACTTATCGGCCATGTCGCGCCAACCAAAAAGGCGCTCAGGAAACGAATTCGTTTTTTGTCATGAGTCAAAAACCAGGTGATCAGGGATGATATCACCGCCATGACGGCGTAAAAAATTAATATCTTTTGAAAGAGGGTCATATCAGGCATCCGCGCCAACCAGAGGAAAAAACGCGCGCAATATGCTCTTTTTATTTGACACACATCAAGGTTTATCAGCCTTGACAGCAAAACGTTCTCAATGCACGGCTCCGCTCACAGAATATCCTGTTTACGTATTATTGCGGATCTCGCCAACCCGTACTATACCCATAGGGGTTATGATGAAAGGTGGCGAAAATGAATGTTTCCAGTAAAACCGTCGTGCTGATTAATGTCTTTGCTGCTGCAGGACTTTTGGGTCTGATCTCGTTGAGATTCGGCTGGTTTGCTTGAGGTGTTCAACCTTTGAGTACTTGCTGCGCATGTTGGCGGGGAGGTCCCCCTCTCCGCCGACACCCGCCTATTTTTTCACGATTTTTCTGAACAGTAAATGATCCTTAATGCTTAACCATGATGTGGCGGACAAGGGTGTAGTCTTCCAGACCATACAATGACATATCTTTGCCGTATCCCGACTGTTTTTGCCCTCCATGCGGCATCTCGCTAACCAACATGAAATGGGTATTAATCCAGGTACAGCCATACTGCAATCTGGCGCTAAGCCGGTGCGCCCGCCCGACGTCCTGAGTCCAGACGGAGGATGCCAGACCATAGCGAGAATCGTTGGCCCACCTCAGAACCTGATCTTCATCATCAAAGACGGTTATACTGACCACCGGGCCGAAGACTTCGCGTTGCACGATGGCATCTTCCTGTTTTGCGTCTGCCAGCAACGTCGGAGCGAAATAGTAACCTTTACCTTCCGTTTGACTTCCGCCAGTAATCACACGGATATGGCTGAGGGCCTTCGCCTCCTCTACTGCTGCTGTGACGCGCTTCAGGTGCGCCAGCGAACTTAACGGCCCCAGCTCTGTCGACTCATCCTCCGGCGCGCCCATTTTCAGGCTGCTCACTGCGTTCCCTAGCTTTTCGACCAGCGCATCATAGATACCGCGCTGCGCGTATATACGGCACGCCGCAGTACAATCCTGTCCGGCATTATAGAAACCAAAAGTCCGGACGCCCTGCGCCACCGCATCCAGATCGGCGTCATCAAAAACAATCACCGGGGCTTTACCACCGAGTTCCATATGCGTACGTTTTATCGCTGGCGCAGTATGGCGCAGAATATGCTCCCCGGTCGCGATAGAACCGGTTAAAGAGACCATGCGTACTTTTTCATGGCCGGTCAATACATCGCCAACAGTTTGCCCTCGTCCGAACAGGACATTGAGCACCCCCGGCGGAAAGATATCCTTCGCCAGCGCGGCAAGTTTAAGCGCCGTCAGCGGCGTGATTTCAGAAGGCTTAATCACCACGCAGTTACCTGCCGCCAGCGCTGGCGCCAGCTTCCAGGCCGCCATCATGAGCGGATAATTCCACGGCGCGATAGAGGCAACCACGCCAATCGGATCCCGGCGGATCATCGACGTATGTCCTTCCAGATATTCGCCCGCCGCCAGCCCACTCAAACAACGGGCCGCGCCGGCAAAAAAGCGAAAGACATCCACGATTGCCGGAATTTCATCATTGATTACGCAGTGCAAAGGCTTACCGCAGTTTTGCGATTCAAGCCGGGCGAACTCAAGGGCGTTTTGCTCGATGCTGTCCGCCAGTTTTAACAGACATTCCGCCCGTGCTTTGGGTGTGGTCTGCCCCCATTCGGCAAACGCGCTATCGGCGGCCAGCACTGCGGCGTCAACCTGCGCGGGCGACGCTTCCGCAATCTCAAGTATGACCTCGCCTGTCGCCGGGTTATAAACAGACTGCCTTTCTCCCTCGCCGTCCACCAGCACGCCATTAATCAGTAATTGATATTGCATAGCATTTTCCCATATCGTCATTAATCGATTTCCGGCGAACGGGCCGCCGCTTTCCTAAAAATAGACGGCGCGCCAGATGCTCACCCGGCACACTCGGGAAATTTAGTCAGGTTGTGAGCTGACACGCATTCCACCTCACACAAGGCTTTTAGCGCTCAGCATCTCGCGAATCAGGCTGCCAAGCTGTTTTACGGCCTGTTCTTCCCGTTCTCCCCAATGCCATGCGGTGTTAAAACGAAAGAAACGCGTCCAGGCGCCGGACGTTGAAAACATTTTCCCCGGTGCGATACTGATAAGGTGTTCAAGCGCTTTGGCGCTAAGTTCACCGGCATCAAGCTGCTCAGGTAGCTCCAGCCAAAGAAAATAACCGCTATCGTTATGGTGAATTTTTACTTCCGCCGGGAGATGGCGCAAAAGGGTTTGCCAGGCTTGCTGTTTACGTTCGGCAAGCTGCCTTCGCAATCGGCGCAGATGCGCGTCATATCGACGTGTCGAGAGATAATCCACTAACGCCAATTGCATGGGGGAACTGGTGGATAATGTGCTCATTAACTGCAAACGCTGAATTTGTCTGGCATGGCTTCCTCCCGCAACCCAGCCAATGCGAAAACCGGGAACCAGACATTTGGAAAAAGACGAACAATGCAACACGGTATCGTCGCGGTCCCATGCTTTGGCGGGCAGTGGTTTCTCGCGGCCAAAGTAGAGTTCGCTATAAACATCGTCTTCAATTAGCGTCACGTTATGGTGCGTGAGTAACGCGACCAGCCGCGCTTTTTTCTCAGCACTCAGCGTGAACCCTAACGGATTCTGGCTGTTGGTCATTAACCAGCACGCTTTCACCGGATATTCCTGTAACGCCTGTTCCAGCGCCATAAGATCGATACCTTCTTTGACATCGGTGGGTATCGACAACGCTTTCAGGCGCAATCGCTCCAGGGCCTGTAGCGCACCGTAGAAACAGGGGTTCTCCACCACCACCCAGTCTCCCGGCGCCGTCACCGCCTGTAAACTAAGATTCAACGCTTCCAGCGCGCCAGCGGTAATGACAATCTCGTCAGGAGAAACGGTAATCCCCTGCTGCGCGTAACGGCGTGCTATCGCATAGCGCAATTCTGCATTACCTGGCGGCAAGTTTTCGATGACGCTCATTGCCGTCGCGGTTTTACTGACCTGCGCCAGAGAGCGATTCAATTGCGGCAAGGGAAACAGGCGCGGATCGGGAAACGCTGAAGCAAAGGGCACCACTGAGGTATCACGGCTGGCCTGCAGCATCTCAAAAATATAGGTATTGATATCTACGGCTTCATCCCGAATAACGTGCGCTGCCGTCGCGACTGACCGACAAACCGGATGCGGCGCGACATAATAACCGGATTGCGGACGGGCGATAATCCGTCCCTGACTTTCCAGCAACTGGTACGCATGACCGACAGTCATAAAACTCATGCCGCTACTGGCGACCTGCTCCCTCAGCGAGGGTAATCGATCGCCGGGCTGCCAAACGCCAGAGGCGATTTGTTCTCTAATTTGCTCCGCCAGACGTTGATATTTTTTCATTATTCGTTCTCATTGAGCGCTGCTTGCAGGTGGCAACCGCAGTGTATATCAGTTGTTAAAATTAACAATGATTTGCTAACTGTTATGGTGCTTTCCAACAGGCGTAATGATTAGATTTCGCAACAAAACGCCGTTTCAGGGTCTCTGCTTAACGGGAAAGTCAAACCAGGTGTTCGGGTATGGTTCATGAGTAAGGGAGAAGTGCCACCATTCAGTATCCAGTGGCGTAAAGCCCGCATCACGCATCAATGTTTGTAATAACAACCTATTTGCGCGTTGCTGAGCGGTAAGCATGGCATTATCGGGATGGGATAACGGACTAAAACAGTCAAAGCCGGTACCAAAATCCAGACTATTATCTGGCGAACGTTGCGCCGCGGACGCAGTACAATTCACCAGTGGTCGTCCGGGATCGTATATCGGTATTTTACTGTCGAGTGGAACAATTGTTAGATCAAGCGTACTTCCCCGACTGTGGCCGGATCTGGCGGCAAGATAACCTTCCTCAAACAGACGATTTTTCTCTACCTGCGGATAAAATTCGTTTTTCATTTGGTTTTGAGAAGGATCTTTGGCCCACGCGATAAAGTCGTTCACTGCGCTTTGCGGACGGTAGCAATCATATATTTTCAAGGTAAGTCCGAAGGGGCGTAAACGATCGGCGACCTGCTTCACTGCGTTCGCGGCTGGTTGTGTTAACAGGCAAACAGGCGCGTTATAGCCTTTAATGGGGCGACCAATAAAGTTATGGGAAGTGAAGTATCGCATGTCTACCTGTACGTCGGGGGCGACCGTAGTAATATCGACAAAGTCTTTTGGCTGGTGGAGATCAATATGGTTTTCAGCTGACATTGCCTGAACGGACAACAGGCTGAACAGGAGGAAAGAAGATACGCATTTTACCATATGTTACACCTCGCGAGAGTCACAGGGGTGATTATGTATTTGAGCAGGTAAAGATTAGCGGACAGCGCTTAAACAGATGGTTAAAATAAACATCATTCCCCCTGTAATCTGTGCCTTATCACAAACGGAGAGGTTATATTTTGCTTATATGACCATTACGCCGCCTGTTCTATACCTAAAATAATTCGAGTTGCGTAAAGGCGGCAAGGGAGTGAGTCCCAGGAGCACAGATAACGATGTGTTTACACAAAAGCGAGTCTACCTGACCAGAAAGGTTATTTGATAATCAGTAGTACAGTTGTTGTCGCCTTCCATAACTAAATAACATTGTTTTGTCAAAGATAAGACCACTATATAGTCAGGAAGGCAATTAGTGAGGAACGCGTCAATTGTCGGCGATAATGCATCTGAAATTACGATTCACCGCAGTTGTGCAAACACATAGAATCCCCCTCGAACCGAGATAATTCGGTCTGCTGATCATAGCCATTATTCAGTAAGAACGCAGGTTGCAGCGGCGGATCACGGGCGTGAAGAAAAATCCTGCGCCCCAAACTTTTTGGACAAGCGCTGAACCTGCCGTATACTTTTACTTAACGTACACTCCGCCATAAAAATAAACCCTGCGATGATACCGTAATGCCACAGGCATAACTTAAGGATATGCCATAAATCAAGCGAAGCATGATTTAACTTCTCAGTGATTGCGATAGTCTGTACAAATATTATGGGATGAAATAATAAGACGCCTAACAAAAATATCCCTGCCACAATCATGGCGAGCAACTGAAAAAAAGCCCATCCGATAAAGAAGCGGTAAAGTAACAGCAATAATAGCCGTCCACATTTTTTTAGCCATTCTGACTGCAAAATGCCCCAGGATGCTGTCTTTTCGTGAATTTCACCATCTGATTTCTTCATTTTGAGCCTCCTCGCAGGTTTTTATAATTTTATCGCCCAACAGGAAATAAAGCCGTCAGCTAATCGTTACAACAAATATAATTAAGACAAAAACTAAAGAGTAAGGTGTTTATATCATAAGAGCTACCAGCATTGGCCTTCTGCCCTACCGCTAAATATCTCATTGTTGTTAGCCTAATAATACTTTTAGTTTAACTTCTTATAAGACAATTTCTACACGGTTGAGCAACTATTTACTTTCTCTAAAAATAATATAGCGCGTAATTAATCATTGCTCATGGTACATGATGATGTGAGAATTAAGAAAACCATTTTACTTTCATTCGTTTTACCTGACATACTTCATGGCCAGGAGGCGTGGGCATGACTAAAGCTACGGGTCGATTTGAGCGTTCAGGGCAAAGCAAAAATCAGGTGTTTCACCGATAGGCAAACCGATGGACAACATGGGATAATATTTTGAATACCACCTATTCCAGTAATGAAGTCTCATATAATCACTTGTGGTCTACATTATGCCAATTACTATCGGGAGAGGGTTTCTAAAAAGTGAGATGTTTTCCCAAAGTGCCATCTCTCAACGCTCCTTCTTTACGTTACTATGGGAAAAGATTAAAGATTTTTTTTGTGACACGCAAAGATCCACTGCCGATCAATATATAAAGGAATTATGTGATGTTGCCTCTCCGCCTGACGCGCAACGTTTATTTGATTTATTTTGTGCGTTATATGAATTATCATCGCCGTCATGCAGAGGAAATTTCCATTTTCAGCACTATAAAGATGCTGAGTGTCAATATACAAATCTCTGTATTAAAGATGGCGAAGATATTCCGTTATGCATTATGATACGTCAGGATCACTACTATTATGAGATAATGAATAGAACAGTTCTCTGTGTTGATACTCAGTCTGCCCACCTGAAAAGATATTCTGATATTAATATAAAAGCTAGCACTTATGTTTGTGAACCGCTATGTTGCTTGTTCCCTGAACGGTTACTACTCTCGCTATCCGGCGGTATAACATTTCCCGTTGACCTAAAAAATATAGAAGAGACGCTTATCGCCATGGCAGAAAAGGGTAATTTATGTGACTGGAAGGAACAGGAAAGAAAAGCCGCTATCTCCTCCAGGATTAATCTGGGCATCGCCCAGGCAGGTGTAACAGCTATTGACGACGCTATCAAAAATAAAATAGCCGCAAAGGTTATTGAGAATACTAACTTAACGAATGCAATATTTGAGCCAAATCATACACAAAGTTCAGTTACTCAACTAGTTTATTCATGTTTGTTTAAGAATGAGATATTAATGAATATGCTTGAGGAAAATTCCTCTCATGACCTGCTATGTTTAAACGATCTTGCTGAATATGTAGCGCTACAAGTTCATAACAGCCTTTTTTCTGAAGATTTATCTTCACTCGTTGAAACAACAAAAAATGAGGCTCATCACCAGAGTTGACCACACCATAAATTATTATGGCTTACAATCCCCTGGCAATACCAAAACCATCTAATACAATACCTTTAAAATATACTTCCAGGAAATAATGAATTTCGCATGGAACGAATTGGCTCGTTATTTTTATAATTGAGATACTGATTATAAGTATATTTTCTCATACAACTTATCGCACTTATTGACAAACCGTTTTCGCTAATTTGAAGTGTTGAATAATAACTCAAAGAAATTATTGGCATCATAGCCTCACGACGTAACTGGAAGGTGGCATGATGTTTACAAAAACGTTATCAGTAGTTTTACTGACCTGTGCGCTGTTTTCAGGCCAGTTACTGGCGAAACAGCAAGACCACGCATTCGTATGGTTTGCGACGGGAGGGCACCAGCTTAGACACGAAGCCGACAGTGATGAATTACGGGCGGCAGCGGAAGAATCAGCGGAAGGCTTGCGCGAGCACCACAACTGGCAGAAATCGCGCAAACCAGAGAGCTATTTTCGTTAATTAAACGCCCCTGCGCTTCGGCAGCGTTTTCATCAGCGCTTCAGGGCTCACTGAAGCGACAACGCTGCCGGGCTGGGGCATTTTTAAGAGGTGGTTTTTAATTTTGCCAATGACATGCATTTCGCAAGGGCGGCAGTCGAATTTTAGCGTCAGTACCTCATCGCCATGCACCAACTGCATCGGCGTGGCTTTCCAGCTCTTAATATTTCCTTTCGCCTGCTTAGGACAAAGGTTGAACGCAAAACGCAGGCAGTGTTTGGTGATCATGACCGGTACCTCGCCCTTCTCCTGATGCGCCTCATAGGCCGCATCAATCAATTGTACGCCGTAACGGTGATAAAATTCCCGCGCTTTGTGGTTGTAGACATTAGCGAGAAAGCTGAGATGCGTTTGCGGATAGACCGGCGCAGGCTGCGCCACGGGTTTCCGACGACCTCGTTGATAATGGGCCAGCCGCGCCGCGTCAAGCATATCAATCGCCTCCCGACGGAACTGATTGAGCAGGCTATTTGGCACGAACAACGCCGCCGGTAATGTCACCTGCATATCACGCGCGTAGTAAGGCGTCTGTCCCAGCTTCGCCAGTCCGGCTTTTAGGTTATTCAACGCTTTTTCAGAGTTATTGGCTTCCTCAAATACCCCGTCAAGCGTATGCGTGATGCAGACACCGTCTTCACTGGTCAGCGTCAGAATAAGCTGTTCCTGCCAGCCGCCCAGCATGATATCAACCGCCACACGGCGCTCACTGGAGGTTTTTGTCAGCGCTTGCTGCCAGTTATGATCCAGATTACGATTCAACGGATGATGCGGACGGACTTTATGCAGGTCGGCAGGCATATCATTTGGCCAAACGCGGTAGCGGTTATGACCGGTTTTCTCCACCGTATTGGCGCGAAAACCCACCACTTCACGCTTAATCAACACGTTCAGACCATCGCCATTCGCCAACGGCTCCGTAGCTTCTACGTCGAGATAATCCTTCGCCACATTCAGCACCTCGCCTACCGGCAAGCCAATAAATTTTGGTGAATCAAATGCGCCAATATCACCTTTACGCGCGTTAACAAAATAGTCGGTGCTGCCGCGATGGAAGGTTTTCTCCGTGGAGGGAACAAAAAAATGCTCGGTCCGACCAACCGATGCACGCGCCAGATCGCCACGTTGCTCGATAATCGCGTCCAGCATCTGACGATAATGCGCGGTGATGTTTTTGACATAGCTCATGTCTTTGTAGCGCCCTTCAATCTTGAAGGAACGTACGCCTGCATCGATCAACGCGCCGAGGTTAGCCGTTTGGTCGTTATCTTTCATCGATAGCAAATGTTTTTCGTAAGAGACCACCCGCCCCTGATCGTCTTTTAACGTATACGGTAAACGACAGGCCTGCGAACAGTCGCCCCGATTGGCGCTGCGCCCGGTTTGCGCATGAGAGATATAACACTGCCCAGAATAAGCGACACACAGCGCGCCATGAATGAAGAACTCAATCGTGGCGTCAGTAGCCTGATGAATAGCCGCTATCTGACTCAAATTAAGCTCGCGCGCCAGTACAATCTGTGAAAAACCGACATCGGCAAGAAACTTCGCTTTTTCCACGCTGCGAATATCACACTGTGTACTGGCGTGAAGCTCAATCGGCGGGATATCCAGTTCCAGAATGCCCATATCCTGCACAATCAGCGCATCCACCCCGGTGTTGTACAAATCGGTGATTAACCGCTGCGCGGGCTCCAGCTCATCATCATGCAGGATAGTATTCAGCGTGACAAAAATCCTGGCGCCGTAACGGTGAGCAAACGGGACCAGATCGGCGATATCGCGCAGACTGTTACTGGCGTTATGACGTGCGCCAAAACCGGGTCCGCCGATGTAGACGGCATCTGCGCCATGCAAAATCGCTTCGCGAGCAATTGCGGCGTCACGGGCCGGACTTAACAATTCGAGATAGTGAGGTTGCTGGCGCATACAGTCTTTCTTATCCAATAGCAGCGAAATGGCGGCTATTGTAGTCAGAAGCGCAAACTAACGAAATAGTTTTCCCGCTTAATCACGCGGGTAATGGATCAGCGAGTGAAAATGAACCGTCTGGTCACTGCTGTTGCGATAGGTATGCGCCGTATCGCCGGCAAAACGCAAACCTTTACCGGCGTCTATGGTTTGCCATACCCCACCAGTACACATGTCCAGCCGACCCTGAATCACCACCACATGTTCGATAACGCCGGCTTTATGCGGCGCTGATTCGCTGCACGCGCCAGGCGCCAGCAATAGGGAAAAATAGTCAAAACAGAGTTCTGGGTCCCACGGAAACAGCGGTGTAATTACCATCGCTTGCTGCTGGGGATCGAAGGTTGGCGGAAATTCGGCCTGCGGAGGCGAAATAAACATTGAGAATGGAACGTTCAGGCCCGTCGCAATTTTCCACAGCGTTGCGACTGTCGGACTGGATTCATTACGCTCTATCTGCCCCAACATGGCTTTTGAGACGCCGGAGATCTCCGCCAGACGCGATAAACTCCAGCCTCGCTGATGGCGTAACGTTCTTAACGTGGTCGCCAGATAGTGTGTCAGGTTATCCATTTTCCCCCCCTGTAAGACCATAGCGTATCACTTGTACGCTATAACGCACAATGCTACATTGACTGACCGTTATAACGCACAAGAGGCGATCATGCGTCTGTTATCACTGCCGTTACCTACTGTATTATCTGGTCTGGTCGCCGTTCTGGTCGGCTATGCGAGTTCCGCCGCCATTATCTGGCAGGCGGCGCTTGCTGCTGGCGCAACACCCGCAGAGATCGCCGGCTGGATGACCGCCCTCGGTATAGCCATGGGCATAAGCACACTAACGTTAACCTTGTGGTATCGTGCGCCGGTTTTAACCGCCTGGTCAACGCCTGGCGCCGCCCTGTTGGTGACAGGGCTTCAGGGATTATCGTTGCCAGATGCCGTGGGCATATTCATTGTCGCCAATGCCCTGATTGTGCTGTGCGGCGTCACGGGATTGTTTGCGCGTTTGATGCGGATAATCCCCCATTCTCTTGCCGCTGCAATGCTGGCGGGAATACTGCTACGCTTCGGCCTGCAGGCGTTCGGGACGCTCAACGGAGAGTTTGTCATGTGCGGCGCTATGCTATTGGCGTGGCTACTCTTTAAAGTATTCGCGCCCCGCTATGCCGTTATTGCTGCCATGGTGATGGGAATAACGGTGGCGCTCATCCAGGGTAAGGTGGCGATGAGCGGTATTCATTTCGCGCCGGTGTGGCCCACCTTCGTTCCCCCCCACTTTTCATTCGCTCAAAGCCTGAGCGTCGCGGTACCGCTCTTCCTGGTGACGATGGCATCGCAAAACGCCCCCGGCGTCGCCACAATGAAGGCGTCTGGCTATCAGCTTCCTGTCTCTCCGTTAATGATTTTTACCGGATTGCTAGCGCTGCTACTTTCGCCATTTGGCGTTTATTCTATCTGCATTGCCGCCATTACAGCCGCCATTTGTCAAAGCCCGGATGCGCACCCCGATCCAACGCGTCGCTGGTTAGCGGCCGCCGCCGCAGGCGTTTTTTATTTACTTGCCGGGTGGTTTGGCGGTTCGATAACCGCGCTGATGGTCGCCCTGCCGGTTAGCTGGGTGCAAATGCTGGCTGGTCTGGCACTGTTAAGTACGATTAGCGGTAGCCTGTATCAGGCGCTTACTCACGAAAGCGAACGTGACGCGGCAGTTATCGCATTTCTCGTCACCGCCAGCGGGCTAACGCTGATGGGCATCGGATCGGCATTCTGGGGGTTGATCGCTGGCGGAATAGGCTACACAGTATTAACGAGAACGCGCCGCCCATCGTTGTCTGGCTGATGGTGACCGCTAATCTGCCGGGGTTTGCGCCATCTTGCGATGGCGCCGCAGAATTATTTTTTGTTAACGTCAAACATAGAGGTATCCGTCGCCATATCATCCACGACCTGTTTCAACGTCTCGAACGCCATTGGCGTACTGGAGTTACTCAGGTCTTTACCTTCACCCTGACGTACTACCTTGACGACCGGCTTGTTGGTCGCGGCATCTATCAGCTCACCCTCAAAATAGAGGTGGGTATCCATGGTCCGGTGGCCTGTCGCCATTTGCGTGCCCGCCACAATCAGCGCTACAGGGATCACCTCATAGAATTGCAGCCCTTCTTTGCTGGTATCCACGCCCGTAATCGCCCCGCGGAAAATCAAACTGCGCGGCCCTGGCGTCGTGACCAGCGGTTTGCGCTGTTCAATTGCTGATTTTACTTTAGTGTTCGTATAAGCCAGCAGTTTATCAAGAACTTGCTGCCCGACCTGGGTCGTTGGTTTGGGGACGGGATAGTATGTTATCGGATTGTAAACAATACTGTCATAGTTAGAGTCATTGAAATGTGGATCTACCCAGCGCAACACCGGTTTCCCCGTGGCGGAGGTAGTTTCCTGCAGGTCCGAATAATTTTTTAAGAATCCAGAATACTTATCCGGCTGTGTGACTTTAGACGCACAGCCGGATAACGCCAGCAAGCCAGTAAGCACTGCAACTTTAAATAAAGTATGAGTACGCATGAAACGATCCCTTTAGTCTTCGCAATGATGCAAAGGAAATAATAGCAAAACGAAATCATTCTGGATGCACTAAAAATGGTAACGACAGCACAATTTGAACGCGGCGCCCGACAAAAAAATGCCGAACGCTGCGAGACTTACAGAACTTGCATCGCTCAGGCCGTTTTTCTCGCCAGCATCGTAGCAAAGCGCAGTTTGATACGGTTGCCGTTTTCGTCCGTGCGGTGAAGCTCGCCGACATCTTCGTTGTATTTCAGCATGTCCCATCCTTCGTAATAGCGGCGTAATTCGCCTTCTTTAAAAGCGAACGGGAATCCCACCGTACAGGGAAAGTCCGGCGTATCCATTGCCGCAACAATCAAATTATACCCGCCGGTTTTTGTGCAGCGTTGCATATTGGCAATTAAACCGGGAATGGTTTGCGCCTCAAGAAACATCATAACCACCGTCGAGAGAATAAAATCGTACTCGCCGTCAAAGGTCAGTGTATTCAGATCGACAATGTCGGTTTGCAGATTATCCAGCCCCTCTGCCGCTTTAATACGCTCAAGGTTAGCCATACTGGCCGGATTTTTATCCCACGCGGTAACGTCATAACCGTTCGCGGCCAGATACAGACTATTGCGGCCATTGCCACATCCCAAATCCAGCGTTCGGCCCGGCGCGACAACCTTTGCCGCCGCCAGCACATCCGAATGCGTGCGGGTTAATCCGTATTTCTCAGTAAAATAATTTTCGTCACGAACGGTCATTTTTTTCCTCCGTTTTCAACAGTGCAGCGCGCTCAGTGCGAATAAGCAACGTCCCCTGCACCAGTAATAGAAATGTACGAACCAGCAATAAGGCGATAATAGCGTTAGTGAAAATAAACAGCGGGACGGCCAGAATATGGAAAAGCCCTGATTCACTACCGTGACCAAGATGTAACCCCGTGGTCGCCAGCGCGGAAACGCCGAACGAAAAACTCCAGAAGGAAGCATTAAACGGTTGTGATAAATACCAGGACATTAATCGCAGCATAAATAAAAGTTGTAACAGACCGTAGCCGAATAGCATTTTCGCCAGCGTGTCGCCCTCCCCGCCATTGACGCTCAGCCAGGCGCTACAGGCGACCAGCGCAGGCGCCAGTTGGATACCCAGCGACGTACGCAGCACCGCCGGTAATTCGCCGCAGCTACGCAGTCGCTGCAAAATAACCGGCTCCAGACTTAACCACGAAAAGACGCCTGCGCCTAAAAACACCAGTCCGGCATCATTGTAACCGAGCGCTCCACAGGCCATAGCGCTGATAAAATTATTCGCTACCGTGGGCAGATAAAGTCCTGGGGTTGTCGCTTCTTCCGGATGCGCTCCGCGCCAAAGTCCCGCCGTCTGCCAGGCGGCATACGCCAGTTGTATGACGACCCCCACGCTGAATAGCGCAACGGCCAACGGGCGATACCAGGGAACGAAACCGATCGCGACCAGCATCGTGGTGGCGGGAAACAGGCTGACAAAACTGCTCATTACCGGATGTCGCACTTCAGCCATCACGCTATGGGGAAAGCGCACCAGACGGCTAAGGAACGCCAGGGTCAAGAGTGCCCAAATAATCATCGCCAGGATCACCATGATGTCGCCGGGCCAGTGGCTTATTGCCCAAATCTGGCTGGCATAACGCCAGGCGAATCCCATACCGATAGTGCCAAGGACGATGCCAAAATAGCCCGCAGGCAGATTGAGCACGCGATCGCTCTGCTTGTGATTACGCATTTTGTTTAATTTATAAAGTATATTTGAAATGCATTTTATGGAATTTCTGGTTGTTTCGCCAGTACCTTTGCTACGGTTATCTTAATCGTTCACACGGAATTTCCCTATGATCAAATATCGACTGAGTGAAGAACCTCGTGCTTTTACTTATCAGGTAGACGGTGAGAAGAAAAGCGTCTTATTACGACAAGTTATTGCCGTAACGGATTTTAACGATGTTAAAGCCGGAACCTCCGGCGGCTGGGTTGATGCCGATAATGTGCTGTCACAACAGGGGGATTGCTGGATTTATGATGAAAACGCGATGGCCTTTGCGGGCACGGAAATTACGGGTAACGCGCGTATCACGCAGCCGTGCACGCTCTACAATAACGTGCGAATAGGCGATAACGTCTGGATTGATCGCGCTGATATCAGCGATGGCGCGCGGATAAGTGACAACGTCACCATTCAGTCCTCTTCCGTGCGCGGAGAGTGTGCGATTTATGGCGATGCCCGCGTGTTAAACCAGTCAGAAATTCTCGCCGTTCAGGGACTAACGCATGAACATGCGCAGATTTTACAAATTTACGATCGCGCCACCGTGAACCATTCGCGGATTGTCCATCAGGTACAGCTTTATGGCGACGCCACTATCACACACGCTTTTATTGAGCACCGGGCGGAGGTCTTTGATTTCGCGCTCATCGAAGGCAACAAAGACAATAATGTCTGGATCTGTGACTGCGCCAAAGTCTATGGCCATGCGCGGGTTATCGCTGGCACAGAGGAAGATGCGATCCCTACCCTTCGCTACAGCTCGCAGGTAGCGGAACATGCGTTAATCGAAGGCAACTGTGTGTTAAAACATCATGTGCTGGTAGGCGGACATGCTGAGGTACGCGGAGGCCCGATTTTACTGGACGACCGCGTGCTGATTGAAGGCCATGCCTGTATACAGGGCGAAATTCTGATTGAGCACCAGGTCGAGATTAGCGGACGGGCGGCGGTGATAGCCTTTGACGGCAATACTATTCACCTGCGCGGCCCAAAAGTGATCAATGGCGAGGATCGTATTACGCGTACCCCCTTAGTCGGTTCCCTTTAATCCGCATCAATAATGCGGGCATACATATTAACGTCGTGATAGTCGCCGTTAAGATACTCCGCCTGCTTCATACAGCCTTCCAGCGTAAAATGGTTGCGCCGTGCGACTGCGTTACTGGCCTGATTATCAACGCGGCATTTAATGACGAAGCGCCGAATATCGCCGCGCCGGGCATAATGTGTCATCAGCGCCTGTAATGATTGCGACATTATCCCTTGTCCCTGGAGGGACTCATCCAGCCAGTAACCGATATAGGCGGCTTTGTTTACCGGTTCGATGGCATTAAATGAGAGTACGCCCGCCATCTCATTCTGGCAGAAAATCAGGTACATTTTGGCGTAACCACGCTGGTGCAACAGCATATTACCCTGCACATGCTTACGCGTTTCCTCCTGCGACGTGACATATTGCGGCCAGTCGAGCGACTGTTGTAGCCACGCTTTGTTTTTGAGTACCAGTTGGTGCAGCGCCGGAACATGACTTTCATCTGCCGCTTGTAGTTCCAGCGTCGTGCTAACAGGAATAATTTCCACCATCGCGTTGCCCTTCTTCGTTGTTGGTCGTAATCACATAAATAGCCTGGTTTACCGATAACCCGCAGGTGATATGAGCGTTTTTATTGTATCGCCATCACATTATTTTTTATTGGCCATATTTAGCGTATTTCCGCGTGACACATTTCACACTTATCCAACCATTCTCCGCCTATAAAACGCTCAACGACTGATTGTTTTATCACCACGGAGACGCCAATGACCTTTTCTGTGCAGGAAACGCTTTTTTCTTTACTGCGGCTAAACGGGATTTCAGGACATGAAAGCAGTATTGCAAACGTTATGCAGCACGCGTTTGAACAGCAGGCCAAAGACGTCTGGCGGGATCGCTTAGGCAATGTCGTCGCCCGTTATGGCAGCGATAAACCCGACGCGCTTCGCCTGATGATTTTTGCGCATATGGATGAAGTGGGTTTTATGGTACGCAAGATCGAACCCTCCGGTTTTTTACGTTTTGAACGCGTGGGCGGCCCGGCGCAAATTACTATGCCCGGTTCGATTGTGACGCTTGCCGGACGTTCAGGCGATATCATGGGCTGTATCGGTATTAAAGCATATCACTTCGCGAAGGGTGACGAGCGCACCCAGCCACCCGCTCTCGATAAACTCTGGATTGATATCGGCGCAAAAGATAAAGCGGATGCCGAACGAATGGGTATTCAGGTGGGGACGCCAGTAACCCTTTACAACCCGCCGCACTGTCTGGGCAACGACCTGGTGTGCAGTAAGGCGCTGGATGACAGGCTGGGGTGTACGGCGCTACTGGGCGTCGCCGAGGCTATCGCCTCCACACCGCTTGATATCGCGGTATTCCTGGTCGCGTCGGTACAGGAAGAGTTCAATATTCGCGGTATTATTCCCGTTTTACGACGCGTGCGCCCCGACCTGGCGATTGGTATTGATATCACCCCCTCCTGCGACACGCCTGACCTGCAGGATTACTCGGATGTGCGGGTCAACCACGGCGTCGGCATCACCTGTCTGAACTATCACGGACGCGGTACGTTGGCGGGACTGATTACGCCGCCGCGTTTGCTGCGGATGCTGGAGACCACCGCGCACGAAAATAATATTCCCGTACAGCGAGAAGTCGCGCCAGGCGTCATCACCGAAACCGGCTACATTCAGGTTGAACTGGACGGTATTCCCTGCGCCAGTCTTTCTATTCCCTGCCGCTATACCCACTCGCCAGCCGAAGTCGCCAGCCTGCGCGACCTGGCTGATTGTATCCGTTTACTGACTGCGCTGGCCAATATGTCGCCAGAGCAGTTTCCCATTGAGCCTGAAACAGGCGCTACACAAGAGGCACGACCATGATGAAGAAGATCCTTGTGGCATGTGGTACCGGCATGTCGACATCAACCATGATTGCACAAAAACTGCAGGACTTTCTTGCGGAGCAAGGCATTGCGGCAACCACGGCGCAATGTTGTCTGAATGAGATCCCGTTGAACTGTAACGGTATGGATCTCATCGTAACGTCCATGCGTACGCACAGTGACTATGGCATCCCGACGCTCAACGGCGCCGCCCTGCTGACAGGCATCAACGACGACGCATTAAAACAAGAAATCAAGGCGCTGTTAACACAATAAAGGGGGCATTATGTTTGATTACATCCTGTCTCTCGGCGGCACCGTTTTTGTGCCCATCATTATGATTATCATCGGCTTAATCTTTCGTATTCCCTGGCTGCAGGCAGTGAAAGCCGGGGTGACGGTCGGCATCGGTTTTGTCGGCATGGGGTTGGTGATCGTCATGGCGATCGACAGTCTCAGTCCGCCGATTAAAGTGATGATTGAGCGTTTTGGCCTGACGCTGCATGTGTTTGACGTCGGCGCCGGGCCCGCATCCGGCGTCGGCTATGCGACGGCCATCGGCGCGATGATCATTCCCGTTATCTTTCTGCTCAACGTCGGTATGCTGGTGACTCGTCTGACCAAAACCATGAACGTTGATATTTATAACTACTGGCACTACGCCATTACCGGAACGGTCGTCCAGTTGATGACCGGCAGTCTGATTTATGGCGTACTGGGCGCGATTTGCCACGCCGCCTTGTCGTTGAAAATGGCCGACTGGACGGCGAAACGGGTACAGAACATTGTGGGTCTGGAAGGGATTTCTATTCCGCAAGGGTATGGCTCCAGTTCCGTGCCGTTGTTCGTATTGCTGGATGCGATATACGAAAAAATACCGTTTATGAAAGGACGCAATATAGACGCTCAGGAGATCCAAAAACGGTATGGGATGGTCGGCGACCCGGTGATCATTGGCGTTGTTCTCGGGCTGATCTTCGGACTTGCCGCAGGCGAAGGCTTTAAAGGGTGCGCAACCTTAATGATTACCGTGGCGGCGATTATGGTGCTGTTTCCGCGCATGATTCGCCTTATCGTTGAGGGATTAATGCCCATTTCCGACGGCGCGCGTAAGTTCTTTCAGAAACACTTTAAAGGGCGCGAAGTCTTTATCGGTCTGGATACCGCAGTGACGTTAGGCCACCCGACCACCATCGCGGTTGGACTGCTGTTAATTCCCATCATGTTAATTCTGGCGAGCATACTGCCGGGCAATAAAGTCCTGCCGCTGGCTGATTTACCGGTCGCGCCATTTTTTATCTGCATGGCCACAGTTATTCATCGCGGCGATCTGATTCGTACTCTGCTCAGCGGCATCATTGTCATGATTACCGTTTTGCTGATCGCCACCCAGTTCGCGCCGTACTTTACCGATATGGCGCTCAAAGGCGGCTTTAGCTTCGCCGCTGAAAACGCGCAAATTACCGCGCTGTCGGTGGGAAATATGTTTGGCTGGTCAATATCTGAATTGATGTCGCTGGGCATGATTGGCGTGGTTATTGTGGTCGGCATTGTCGCCAGCATCATACTTGTCTTACGTAAACGTGAACTACCGGAATAAGGAGCAACCCAGAATGAGTTGGCTAAAAGAGGTAATAGGAACAGAAAAAGCCGTTATCGCCATGTGCCATTTACGGGCGTTGCCGGGCGATCCCGGGTTCGATACCAGGAAAGGCATGAACTGGGTAATTGACCGCGCCCATGACGATTTAATGGCGCTACAAAATGGCGGCGTGGATGCGGTGATGTTCTCCAACGAATTTAGTCTGCCTTATTTAACGAAAGTCAGACCGGAAACGACCACCGCGATGGCAAGAATCATCGGTCAGTTAATGAGTGAAATTCGCGTACCGTTTGGGGTAAACGTGTTGTGGGACCCTGTGGCCTCGTTTGATTTGGCAATGGCGACCGACGCAAAATTTATTCGCGAAATTTTCACCGGCGCTTACGCCAGCGATTTTGGCGTCTGGGATACGAATGTCGGCGAAACCATTCGCCATCAGCATCGCATCGGCGCAAGTCACGTGAAAACGCTGTTTAACATCGTACCGGAAGCGGCGGTGTATCTGGGAAACCGGGATGTCTGTTCAATTGCGAAATCGACCGTATTTAACAATAACCCCGATGCCCTGTGCGTCTCGGGGCTGACGGCGGGCGCCCGCACGGATAGCGCCATACTGAAGCGGGTAAAAGAGACCGTTCCCGACACGGTCGTGCTGGCGAATACCGGGGTGTGTCTGGAAAACGTCGAGGAGCAGCTCTGCATTGCCGACGGATGCGTAACGGCAACCACGTTTAAAAAAGACGGCGTCTTCGCCAACTTTGTCGACCAGGCGCGCGTGGCGAAGTTTATGGAGAAAGTACGCCATATCCGACAATAAAATGGGGATAAGCAAAACGCTTATCCCCTGCAGAGAGCGATAACTCTTCTGCCGATCTCCGTCGCCTTCGCCAAAAGACACGCCGGGGATCGGTTTCAGAGTAACCCGAACCGGCAAGGAGTCAACGATCGATGATTAATGATGTTAAGTGGGTTCAGGCGCAACGCCATGCCAGCGACTGGCGACACGCGCTGGATATCGCCGTTCGTCCGCTGATTACCTTCGGCGCGGCGGCCCCCTGCTACCTGGACGGTATTATTGAGAACACCCTTAAATGGGGGCCATATTATCTTATCGCGCCGGGGATTGCGCTGCCCCATGCCAGACCGGAGCAAGGCGCTAACCATAATCAAATCAGCGTCACTACGTTAGCAACGCCGGTCGCTTTCGGCAATGCGGATTGCGATCCCATCTGGCTGTTGCTTTGCGCCAGCGCCACGGATGCCGAAGCACATATTCGCACCATTCAACGCATCAGCCAGTGGCTCGACTCGCCGGAAAGCGTCGCGATGCTGCAAGATGCGCCAAATGACGCCGCGCTTTTCGCGCAATTAACCGCATTGCGCTGATGGAGGTTCCGATGATCCTGCACCCTTCACTGGCCTCCGCCGATCCGCTGCGCTATGCCGAGGCGTTGACCGCTTTACACGATGCGCCTCTCGGCTCGCTGCATCTGGATATCGAAGATACCAGTTTCATCAACAATATTACCTTCGGTATGAAAACCATTCAGGCAGTCGCACAACACACTCGCCATCCGCTCTCATTTCACCTGATGGTCTCATCACCGCAACGCTGGTTACCCTGGCTTGCAGCTATCCGCCCCGGCTGGATTTTCATTCATGCCGAAAGCGTGCAAAACCCCCCGGAGATTCTGGCGGATATTCGCGCTATCGGGGCGAAAGCAGGACTGGCGCTTAACCCGGCAACGCCGCTATTGCCTTATCGTTATCTGGCATTGCAACTGGATGCGCTGATGATCATGACCAGCGAACCCGACGGGCGCGGGCAGCAATTTATCGCCGCGATGTGTGAAAAAGTGAGCCAAAGCAGAGAGCATTTCCCTGCTGCGGAATGCTGGGCGGACGGCGGTATTACACTTCGCGCCGCACGGCTGCTTGCCGCCGCAGGCGCACAGCATCTGGTGATTGGCCGGGCGTTATTCACGACGGCGAACTATGATGTGACGTTGTCACAATTCACCGCGCTATAAAGGAGTCATATGCTGATGAGCCAACAGCGCCCTGACCGTATCAAACAGATGTTGCATTACCTTTGGCAACACAGGCACCTCTCAACACAACAAGCTATTGAGCTTTTTGGCTATGCAGAGGCAACCGTGCGCCGGGATTTTCACTATATTGCCAGCCGTTATCCCGGTATGGTTCGCGGCCATGGTTGTATTGACTTCGACGACAGTACGGAAGATAAAGAATATGTTTTCGACGTTAAGCGAACGTTACAAAGTGAGGCGAAACGCGAAATCGCCGCCCTCGCCCGCACGTTCATCAAGGATGGAGACTGCTTTTTTCTAGACTCCGGTTCCACCTGTCTGGAACTGGCAAAATGTCTGGTCGACGCCAAAGTAAAAGTCATTTGCAATGACATCAAAATCGCTAATGAACTGGGTGGCTTCCCACACGTAGAGAGTTACATTATCGGCGGACTGATCCGCCCCGGTTACTTTTCGGTGGGCGAGAGTCTGGCGCTGGAGATGATTAACGCCTTTGCCGTTGAACGCGCCTTTATCTCCTGCGATGCGCTGTCGATTGAAACGGGCATCACCAACGCTACCATGTTTGAAGTAGGCGTCAAAACGCGCATTATTCAGCGCTCACGCGAAGTCATATTGATGGCCGATCACTCAAAGTTTGATACTGTAGAACCCCATGCGGTGGCGACGTTGTCCTGTATTACTACCATTCTTAGCGACAGTGCGCTCCCGTCTGCTATCGCCCGACGTTATCAGCAGGCGGGCTGCCGTCTCATCATGCCAGCCCCATCATCAGGAGCGCGTTAATGGACATCAGGCAAATGAACAAAACCCATCTGGAGCACTGGCGCGGATTGCGAAAACAGCTCTGGCCCGGTCACCCGGATGACGCCCATCTGGCGGACGGCGAAGAAATTCTGCAAGCCGATCATCTGGCATCATTTATTGCGATGGCAGACGGGGTGGCGATTGGCTTTGCGGATGCCTCAATCCGCCACGATTATGTCAATGGCTGTGACAGTTCGCCCGTGGCTTTCCTTGAAGGTATTTTTGTTCTCCCCTCGTTCCGTCAACGCGGCGTAGCGAAACAATTGATTGCAGCAGTGCAACGATGGGGAACGAATAAAGGGTGTCGGGAAATGGCTTCCGATACCTCGCCGGAAAATACAATTTCCCAGAAAGTTCACCAGGCGTTAGGATTTGAGGAAACAGAGCGCGTCATTTTCTACCGGAAGCGTTGTTGAGGGAAATATTCAGGCTCCTTATAGAGAAGTGGTCACTGATTAAAAAGCAGCCTCAATATACAATAATTCCTGTTTCTAAAACGGAGTCCATCAGGACGTCGGGAATAAGACCCGGCAGATGCAAGCCGGGCCTTCATTGCTTACGGTCTTGAGGCCGTACCGTCTGGTGTGCGCGCCATTGTCCAGGATGGGATTCCTCCCTCGCACGGATATTTCGCCGCTTTGGCTTCATCAATGTCAATACCCAGACCCGGCTTATCGTTCAGATAGGCATAACCGTGGTCAATCTCAGGGCAGCCCGGGAAGACATCACGCAGCGCGTCGTTCATTGGCGTGTATTCCTGAATGCCAAAGTTCGGTGAACTCAAATCCAAATGCATATTGGCGCAAACCCCGACTGGAGAAATGTCGCCCGGCCCGTGCCATGCGGTGCGCACACCGTTCAGTTCGCTGTAGACAGCAAGTTTCTTTGCCGGCGTAATGCCGCCGATGGTACTCACGTGGCAGCGAATGTAGTCGATGAGCCTGTTGTCGATGAGCGGCTTCCACTCATTCACATTCACAAACAGCTCACCCATGGATATCGGAGTGGAAGACTGCTGGCGCAGCATTTTCAGCCAGTCGATGTTTTCCGGTGCCACCGGATCCTCAAGATAAAATAGTTGATACTGTTCAAGCGTTTTGGCCAGATTAATGGCAGCCACCGGGGTCACGCGCTCATGTACATCATGAATAAATTCGATGCCAAAACCGAGCTTATTACGCAGGTGGTCGAACAGACGCGGAACGCTTTTGGCGTAGGCATCCGGGTCAAAGTAGATGCCGGGCGTTTTGCTGCGCGGTGAACGTTTCGGCTGAATGTTCTTCGCACGAGCTAGCTGCGTGGCGATCAGTTTAAGGTCATCGGTCCCCGCACCGCCATACATTCCCATCTGGCAGCGAACGTACTGGTAACCCTCTTCCATTCTGGCTCGGATGTTATCTTCCACTTCAACTTCATCACCACCATCGGTGTGGCAGTACAGTGGGATCCCATCACGACATTTGCCGCCCAGCAGATCATAAACCGGCATCCCCGCTAGCTTACCTTTGATATCCCACAGTGCCATGTCCACGCCGGACAATGCATTGTTCATGATCGGGCCATTGCGCCAGTAGCCGCTCACCACGCCTGACTGCCAGATGTCCTCAATACGGGTCGGATCTTTGCCAACCAGAAAAGGCGCCATGTACTCATCGATCGCGCTTTTTACCGCGAAGATACGCTGGGTAAATGTCGCGCATCCTAGCCCATACAGCCCTGGCTCGTTGGTTTCTATCTTAACGACTGCCAAATCAATGCCGCCCGGCGCCGTCAGAATCGTTTTCACGTTGGTAATTTTCAGGTTACTCACTTTCACTCCTTAACTCAGCGAATTTACCGCATGTCATACCGTTGTGGATGATACAACAGATATACGTAAGTTGTCCTACAACTTTACGCTGTTATATCACGCTTCTTTTACAGCGGATCGCTGCGAGTGCCATTCTGTGACAGCGATCAAACTGCGTTAAATTCAAATCAAATATATACATATAATTCAATTAATTAATATTAATTACGCGGTCGCTATGTGGAGCTGTTTGTGATCCTTGTTGCAAATTCATGGGTGAACTGTTGATTTTATCAGGGCGAAAATTCAACCTAAAAAAGGATAGTCGTCATACAAATTAAACAAGTGAGGAAACAACATGACCGCTTTATTTGATTTAACTGGGAAAACGGCGCTGGTAACGGGTTCTGCACGAGGACTGGGCTTTGCCTACGCAGAGGGTCTTGCCGCTGCGGGTGCACGGGTTATGCTGAATGATATTCGCGCCACGCTGTTGGCCGAATCAGTGGATACGCTGACCAGAAAAGGCTACGACGCGCATGGCGTGGCTTTTGACGTCACCGATGAACTGGCGATTGAGGCAGCTTTTAGCAAACTTGATGCAGAAGGGATCCATATTGATATCCTGATCAATAACGCCGGTATTCAGTACCGCAAACCAATGGTCGAGCTGGAGCTGGAAAACTGGCAGAAGGTGATCGACACTAACCTGACCAGCGCATTTTTAGTCTCCCGCTCGGCGGCAAAACGGATGATCGCCCGCAACAGCGGCGGCAAAATTATTAATATCGGCTCGCTCACCAGCCAGGCGGCCCGCCCGACTGTTGCCCCGTACACGGCAGCAAAAGGCGGCATCAAAATGCTCACCTGCTCGATGGCTGCTGAATGGGCGCAGTTTAATATCCAGACCAACGCCATTGGACCTGGCTACATTCTGACCGACATGAACACCGCGCTTATTGAAGACAAGCAGTTCGATAGCTGGGTGAAAAGCAGCACCCCTTCTCAACGTTGGGGTCGTCCGGAAGAGCTCATCGGCACCGCCATCTTCTTATCATCCAGAGCATCAGATTATATCAACGGGCAGATTATTTACGTCGATGGTGGCTGGCTCGCAGTTTTATAAGTCGCCCGCACTCTACCTACTCGCCTTTAAAATTGATGGCATGTGTTTACCCCGATGCATGCCGATATAACACAGGTATTATTATGAAGGCTTCAAGACAACGACTCTTTATTCTCACATTGCTGTTTATTGTGACTGCAATTAATTATATGGATCGCGCCAATCTTGCCGTTGCTGGTTCGAATATCCAGAATGATTTCAGTCTGACGCCAACACAACTGGGTTTGCTTTTCTCCATGTTTACCTGGGCCTACGCTGCCAGTCAAATTCCTGTCGGCTATGTTCTTGATCGCATTGGCTCACGTATTCTTTATGGTGGTGCGATTATTCTGTGGAGTATTTTTACCTTTATGATGGGGTTCGCCTCACACCATTTATTCGCGACGGCAACCGCTTCATTTGCAATGCTTCTGGCCTGCCGCGCATTAATTGGTGTTGCCGAAGCGCCATCCTTCCCGTCTAACACAAAAATAATCGCCACCTGGTTCCCGGACCATGAACGTGCCCGTGCGACCGCGATTTATTCCAGTGCACAATATATCGGTCTCGCGCTGCTGACGCCTGCCCTCGCCTTTATTGTGGCTAACTACGGTTGGGAAATGTCGTTTTATCTGTCCGGTGGCGCCGGTATTCTGTTTGGCATCTACTGGCTTATGTATTACCGCGATCCACAGCACAGCACTGCTGTGAACCAGGCCGAACTGGATTATATCAAAGCAGGCGGCGGCTATGGCTCGGAGAACCAATCCTCCGTGAGTGCAAAAATCAGCTGGCAAAATATTAAATTCTTCCTCAGCAAAAAAACGATTTGGGGTTTGTTCATCACCCAGTTTGCCTGCTCGTCTACGCTCTATTTTTTCCTGACCTGGTTTATTGTTTACCTGGAAAAAGGACTGCATCTCTCTATTTCCAAAGCCGGGATAGGCGCCATGCTGCCCTATATTATGGCGATGCTTGGGGTGCTCTGTGGCGGTACGCTAAGCGACATGCTGCTGAAAAAAGGAAAATCCCGAACGCTGGCACGAAAATTACCCGTTATGGCTGGCCTGTGCGTCACCATGATTATTGGCCTGGTCAATTTCTTTGAAAACCAGCCGGTTATTGCGATTGTCATTCTGTCTGTTGCGTTCTTTGCCAACGCCTTTTCAAACCTGGGCTGGGTGGTCTGGAGCGATGTAATTCCCCGTAATTTTCTCGGGACTATGGGTGGCTTTTTAAATATTTGCGGCAACCTTTCGGGGATCGTTAGCCCAATTGTTATTGGGGTTATTCTCCAGCGCACGCAAAACTTCCAGTATGCCATGTGGTATATCGCAGGCGTCGCCGGACTGGGCTTATTAGCCTACATATTCCTGGTGGGCAAAATTGAAGTGATCCTGCCTGAAAAAAAGAATGCCGACACTGTGGATAAGAATGCCATTAACCCGGCAACTGCCAACAAATAATGAGGTCATTATCAAAATGGAAAAAATAACCTGTAACGCTTGTCTGGCCCATGCGGAAAAAGACGTACGCTTTGAATCACGTGAAATCGAGCACAGTGAACATGACGTCGTCGTGAAGGTCGCCTGCGGCGGCATCTGTGGCTCTGATATTCACTACTATCAGCATGGCCGCGCGGGGATGTCTGTCCTCAAGCATCCGATGGTGATTGGCCATGAGTTTGTTGGCGTGATCAGCAAAGTGCCAGCAGGCAGCGACCTGAAAGTGGGCCAGACGGTTGCGGTGAACCCGTCCAGCCCCTGCAATCAGTGCGAGATGTGCCTTTCCGGCCATCAAAATCTGTGCGGCTCCATGCGCTTTATGGGCAGCGCGCAGTTCAATCCGCATGTGAATGGCGGTTTTTCTGAATACGTGGTGGTAAAACCGGAGCAATGCATTCCTTATGACAGGCGCGTGCCCGCAAACGTAATGGCCTTTTCGGAACCGCTAGCGGTCGCCATTCATGCAGTAAAAAAGGCAGGCCAGTTGACCGGCAAACGCGTACTGGTGATTGGCGCAGGCCCCATTGGTTGTCTGATCCTCGCGGCGGCGCGCAGTGCCGGAGCATCTGAACTGGTAGCATCAGATCTCAGCCCACGCTGTCTGGAACTGGCACGCCAAATGGGGGCCACAGCAGTGATGGATCCGCGCGATGAAGAACAGGTTGCCCATTATCAGCAGCATAAAGGCTACTTTGATGTCGTGTTTGAGGCCTCCGGCGCGCCGATTGCCGTGGCATCCAGCGTCGACTTCACCCGCCCTGCCGGCACTATCGTTCAGGTGGGGATGGGCGCCAGCCCGGTAAGCTGGCCGGTGTCAACGATGCTGGTTAAAGAACTCAACTGGGTCGGCTCATTCCGTTTTATCGGTGAGTTCATCACCGCGGTACGCTGGCTGGAAGATGGGCGCATCGATCCTCGCCCGCTTATCAGCGCCGAGTTCCCGCCCCAGCAAATTGAAGACGCGCTGATTACCGCCACAGACAAAAATGTCTCTGCTAAGGTACTCATTCGTTTCGATTAACGGTGAAAAGCGCCCGGCCGGGCGCTTTGTTCTTAAAAGAGAATTGTTATATAATAAAGCACTTCAGCGACATCTTAACGGATACCCATCTTGAGCATAAAATCCATTCAAAAACAGAATGTTGTAAATGAAATTTATGATCAGATAAGTAGCAAACTGCTGGACGGCAGTTGGGCGCCGGGTAGCCGTTTGCCCTCAGAAGCGGAACTGACCGCCTCATTTAACGTCAGCCGGGTCAGCGTTCGCAGCGCAGTACAGCGTTTTCGTGACCTGGGGATTGTGGTGACGCGTCAGGGCAGCGGCAGCTACGTGAGCGAAAACTTCACCCCGCAGATGTTGAGTAACGATCCCCGCCCAATCATGCACCTTAGCCGCGAAGAGTTTCACGATATGATGATTTTTCGTCAGACCGTGGAGTTCAAATGCGTGGAGCTCGCCGTCACACACGCCACCGATGATGACATTCGCCAGCTCGAGGAAGCATTGAACAACATGCTGATCCACAAAGGTGATTATAAAAAATACTCGGAAGCGGACTACGAGTTCCATCTGGCGATTGTCAGGGCATCGCACAACAGCGTGTTCTACAACGTGATGAGCTCGATTAAAGACATCTATTACTACTATCTTGAAGAGCTTAACCGTGCGCTGGGTATTACCCTTGAAAGTGTGGAAGCCCATATCAAGGTCTACATGTCGATAAAGAATCGCGATGCCAGCACGGCCGTCGAAGTGCTCAATGAAGCGATGTCAGGCAATATTATTGCGATCGAAAAAATCAAATCTACAGAGACATCAGGGACAAAATAACCGTTGGTTACAAGCTCAAGTAGTAGGACAATTTAACATATCTGAATCCGAAATAGTTGCCATCAACTATTTAGTGACATAGTCCCACTTTAAAATCGTGGCAGTGCGGCCTGAAATCAGCGAAGCTTCAAATAGCCAAGTACCCTTAACATACAATAATTTTCATCATTATTCCCTTTATTGCTTAACCGCTTCTGCCTGGATTTTTATATCGACAACTTTCGTCATCCCCATATCGACCAGATAATCTACACCCCACTGGGTGCGATCTATTTGCGTGACAAAATCACCACCGCAAACCTGCGCCTTGAATATCGGGCTCATATAACAGCCAAACTTGGTGGTGGTTAAGGTGACGGGCTTCGTTACTCCCTTCATTGTTAGCAAACCGTCAATAGAAACCGGTTTATTATCTTCAAAATGCCATTTTGTTGATTTAAATACCATTTCTGGATATTTTTCCGCATCCAGAATATCGCTACTGCGGATATGGTTATCAAACGCATCTACCCCGGTATTTAAGGCGCTTACGGGAATCGTCACACGCATCTCTGCGACTTGCTTTTCCGGCTGATATTCCAGTTCGCCGCTAATAGCATAAAACCCGCCATGATTGGTTGAGGTCTGGAAATGATCGATATTAAATACCGCATTGGTATGCGTATTATCAAATTTATATACATCTGCATGAGCAGCACTTAATAAACCCAGAGACAGGACAGCACCAAGAAAACTCTTTTTCATTATATTCACTTTATATCTTAAATAAGGTGAAGTTATCTTAATGTTCCCTGTCCGCAGGATCGAGAGGGATAAACAGGAAGGACTGTTGCAAAAATAGAACGATGGAAAGGCCGTGTCACAAAAACAGCGGCTCACGAATGAGTTTATGTCAGGGCTATTTCCGGAACCTGTACCGCCTTTGTGGCGGTACAGAAGGCAAACTGACTAACGCATGATACGATCGTCGACATAACGGCGCTTATCCGGCGCGGGCGGGAAATACTGATACAGCCAGGTTTCGCTGATAGCTTCCCCCTGGCAGCGCAGGAACATACGCATATCCACCGGTGCCGTAGAATCCGAGGTCGGATACCAGTCAAACTGGATACGATAACCGTCGAAAGGCTCAACGTAGAGGATCTCAATCTGCTTCGCCTCGCCACTGGAAAGCGTAATCACCGGCTCAATGCCTTTTGGCGCGGCCGCTTTCAGATCGCCGCCGACAAAATCAATAGCAAAACGGCGCGCCCATTTATCCGGGTAATGTTCGCCCGGCGCCCAACCTTCGGGAAAGCCGCCCATCCCTGTACGGGTCGCCATGACCCGCGCAAGCGGAGATTGTACCGGCGGCTGCGCGCTCCAGTACAAACGATAATTAAACGCCAGCGTATCCCCGGCTTTGATCGCTTTTTCCGGCTGCCAGAAACAGACCACATTATCCAGAGTTTCGCCAGTGGTTGGGATCTCCATCAGGCTAACTGCACCTTTCCCCCACTTACTGCGCGGCTCCACCCACAGGCTCGGACGTTTGTTGTACCAGCCCATCACATCCTGATAATGCGAGAAATCGCGATCGAGTTGCAGCAGGCCGAACCCTTTTGGGTTATCGTCCATATATGCATTGAACTGCAATTTCTGCGGATTATTCAGCGGGCGGCAAATCCACTCGCCGTTACCCCGCCACATCGCCAGCCGATCGGAATCGTGAATTTGCGGATGAATGGTGTCGCATACCCGACGTTCATTATTCCCACAGCTAAACATACTGGTCATCGGCGCAATGCCAAGTTGCTTTATATCTTTACGGGCGTAGAGATGGTTTTCTACATCCATGATCACCTGCGTTTTTTCGCAATGGATCACAAACTTATACGCACCCGTCACGCTAGCGCTGTCCAGCAGAGCGTAAACGGTAAACGTAGTATCGCCCGGCTTCGCGGTGTCAAACCAGAAGGCGGTGAAGTCAGGGAACTCTTCCTGACCGTCAGTATAGGTATCTATCGCCAGCCCGCGAGCCGACAGGCCATACTGATAAGTATCATCTACCGCCCGGAAATAACTGGCGCCCAGGAAGGAGACAACATCGCGCCGCGCCAGTTCCGGCGCTTTAAAGACACGGAAACCGGCGAAACCGAGATCGCTCTGCCCTTCCAGTTGCGTCGTGTCGACGCCGGCATCGTTGTATTTAAACAGTTCCGGGCGAAAATGGATCTCGCGAGCAAGATGCGTCGTCGTATCAACGGAAAACATGCGTACGCGACGACGAAAGCCCATCCCTACGTGGAAAAACTGAATATCGAGCTGCCGGTTGGCAACACCGTTCCAGAGTGAATGCGCCGCGTCATACTGAATGCTGTTATAGGCCTGCGGCGTCAGATTGGCGAGCGTATCCGGCAAGGGTCCCGGCGCGCCGCCCCAGGGCTTTTTCGCTAACGCCTGGGCCATTGATTGCAGACCAGCAAAATCAAAACGGACAATTTTACCATCCGCAATATCGGATTCCGCGGCAAACGCCGCCTGAGAAAAGAGGGAAGCAATACCGCTGGAACCGCACACGGCGGCCATTGCCATTGAACCTTTAATAAATCGTCTACGATTCATACCTGAAAATGAGTCCTTCTGGTCTTGTGAATGGTCCCGCGCTGGTTTTTTCAGCAGCAAGAATGTGCCCGTTTCTGACCGCTCACTCTAGACAAAATTCATTAATAATCCAATTGTTGGTCGCCTGGAAACTGTGCAAAAGCGTAAATATTTTATGTCGATAAGAACCGACCTAATCGGATGTAAACCTCACGCAGCATTCTTCAGGTTATGAAAAGTTTATTCCAGACTAACGTGATGTTTCATGACTCGTTTAAACAGCGCCAGACGCGCACGCATAAAGCGGTTTTCCACTTTAAAACCGGCAAGTTTGTTCAGCCCAATCCGCAACAGACGATCTCGCCCCCGAATGCTGGCGGGCCAGCGAACCGGGCCGTGCAGCACGTCGCGCGTGCGGCTGGCATGACGAGCGAAATTCACCCAGTAATCCGCCACCTGCGAGGCAAAGGCCAGGTCATTCTCATTCACATAATGGCATGTGGGCTCAGCCCGCGTTAACGTATCGAATACATACGGTATTTCATTGCCATGACAGGCACCATTCGCGTAAGTGTTATGCTCCGCTTCGGCGACATAATCAAACCAGTAACGCCAGCACGGTTCGCCGATCCGCTGCTGCGCTTGCATGACGACATAACCCAACGTGGTAAATACCATATCCCGACAGACCTGCCGCCCTAGCGCTTCGTCGCCTTTCACTCGAGGATAAAGCAGTCGGATTAACCCCAGGCCAACACGCCGCTCACGGCGCATTTTTTGAATTTGACCGGCAATATCGACGCCAAAAACTGCCAATACGCTGGCTTCATCGCTATTCGAGCCAATCATCACCGGTATGGGATGCTGTTTCGCCGCAAAGAAGGTTTCCAGCATCGGATGCGGCAGCACGACGTCGCCGGAAATCGGCGTCGGCGCAATTTTAAAAGGCGCGTCCAACGGCCAAAACGTCTCTGCCGGTAAAGCGCGTAGCTGTTCGGCAGTGGCATGGGCTAAGCCAAGATGTTCTGCCAGCGCAACGCCTTTTTTTAGCGCCACCTCGCGGGGCGTATCCGGCAGCGTATAACCACTCTGAATAATCGCTTTATGAAAAAGCCCCTTCGCCAACGGCGAAGCCATCAACGACAGCACGCTGCGGGCGCCGGCGGATTCGCCAAATAACGTCACATTCTGCGTATCGCCGCCAAACGCGGCAATATTGTCCTGCACCCAACGCAGCGCAGCGATTTGATCGAGTAAAGCGAAATTATGAATACACTCCGCCTCTTCGCCTTCCAGCGCCGGATGCGCGAAAAAGCCCAGATGGCCAAGCCGATAATTGACCGTCACCACGATCGCGCCGCGTTTCGCCAGCGCATGACCGTCATAGGGCGGCAAACTCCCCGCGCCAATGGTGTAACCGCCGCCGTGTAGCCAGACCATGACCGGCAACGGTTCATGACGTACGGCGGGAGCCCAGACGTTCAGATAGAGACAGTCTTCGGAAAAATTTCCCGGATCGCCGCCGCCGAGTTCGCGACACCAGGTAATATCCTGCCAACTGGCGCAGGAGAAACAATCCGCCTGGCGCACATCCTGCCAGGGCGTAACAGGCTGCGGCGCACGCCAGCGTAGCTCCCCTGTTGGCGGCGCGGCATAAGGTATACCGCGCCAGATATGGATTTCTTCCTGTACGACGCCCACGATTTTACCGTGACGCGTCGCCACCAGCGGGATGGAGGGATTCAACATAACGCCTTCCTTTTACAGTATCCTCACAGCCTGTGAAGCTTACCGCTTTTAAAGCAGACCGCAACGGCGTTTACTGCGTTCTTCCGCTTCCTGATATAACGAAAATTCATCCCGTACAGCACATCCCAGCGCCTGTTCAAAGGCGTCGCGGCTGGCATTGCCGTGGCTTCTGGCCAGCATTTCATTTCCCAAATTCGACTGAAAAATGCCGGCTGCGCTGACCGGAAGAAAATCTTCATAGGTAATCGGCTGCGCGATCACCCAACCGCGCTCAATAAGCGGCTGCGGATCGTCGCCAGGATGGATCGCCTGACGATGCGCCTCGCCGGATGGCGTTAAGCGATAGCGGAACCAGGCAAGCCCCTGCTGGCGAAGCAGAAATTCGCTATCCGGAAAGGCGTTAAAGACCTCCCGCAAATGGAGTTGATGCGTGAAGTTATCCTTACCCGTTCCCGCCTTGTGCAACAGTTCGTCATATAATCGACGACCTTTTGGCGTCAGCGCGACGCCACGTTGCTCAATTTCGCCGAAGCGCGCCGTGTGCGTACCCTGCTTTTCATCAACGAAGAGCACCTGCTCTTCCAGGGCTTTGAAACTGGTTTGCCGCAACAGAATAGGCACTTCGCGGCGAGGCGGACCTTCGATAAGAGTTTTAGGCGTAATGCCGCACTCCGGCATCATGGCCTGTACCCGGTCGATATCCAGAGTACGCGGCGTCAGATGGTTAATGTGACATCCCGGGAAACAGACCACGTCGGCAATTAAACGATGCTCACGATGCAGGCTGCGGTACGTTTCTTCATCAACGGTAGCCTGACGATGCCAGCGAAAAGTCTCCAGCGTTTCACGGACGAACTCTTCGGCCTGAGCAGCACTAAAACCGCCCTGCTCGTCGTACTCATCCAGCAATTGTCGGCAGCGCGATGTAAAAATATCCCGCTGCGATAAGATTTCCGCCGCCCGCTGGCGTAATGCCGCGTTTTCAATGAGCTCCAGGCGTAATAACGAAGTGAACATGCGAAAGGGATTACGCGAGAGCGAAGCCTCGTCAATGGGACGAAATGCCGTGGAGTGCACAGGCACGCCCGCCTGAGAGAGATCGTAATAACTTACTGGGTACATCCCCATGATGGCGAATATCCGACGCAAGGTAGAAAGTTCTTCTGCGGTGCCAACACGAATGGCGCCATGCCGTTCCACGTTCAATCGCGCCAGTTCATCGGCATTAGCCAACTGCTCATGCAGTTTGGGATTATTTTCCAGCACCGCCAGATTCACGTCAGCCACAAGTTCCAGTAACGTACCGTACTGCGGAACTTCCTGCTGGTACATTGCCGACATTGCCTGCGAAAAGTGTTCCCGAATCTCATCTGCCGTGATGGTGTTCGCCATAATGTCATGCCTCCAGTGAATGTTACCTGGAGTGTAGAAAACCTCATCCATTCCGGGGAGAAGAATTTATAAAGTGTGATCCGGTCTGAATTCATTATGCAGAACGGATTGACATGAGCTGGCATATCCCCGACCAGATCGCGGCTTAACACGCTTAACGGCAGTTGAATCATCAGTAAAATAAAACAGTTGTAACTTGAAATGGTAAAATGTTAATAATATTTTGCTATCAGGTTATCAAAAACAAACAACTTTACTTGTCACCCGCACGGCTCTGTTTTTAACATCGCTTATGGAAAAAAATGGTCTGTTTAGTCAGCGCATTCGGTTGCGCCACCTTCATACATTTGTCGCCGTTGCGCAACAGGGAACTCTGGGGCGCGCGGCTGAAACCCTTAACCTGAGCCAGCCAGCGCTTTCTAAAACGCTGAACGAACTGGAACAACTCACCGGAACCCGGCTGTTTGAACGCGGGCGACTGGGCGCGCAATTAACGGTTCCTGGCGAACAATTTTTGACTCATGCGGTAAAAGTATTAGATGCATTGAATACCGCCGGGCAGGCGCTGAATCGCAAAGAGGACGCCAGCGCCGATGTGGTGCGTGTTGGCGCGCTCCCCACCGCTGCGCTGGGTATACTCCCGGCGGCTATTGGGCGGTTCCATCAACAGCAAAAATCGACCTCGTTACAGGTCGCGACCATGAACAATACGATGTTGCTTGCGGGTCTGAAATCAGGCGAGATCGATCTGGGTATTGGCCGCATGTCAGACCCGGAATTAATGGGCGGTTTAAATTACGAACTGCTGTTTTTAGAATCGCTTAAATTAGTGGTACGCCCCGGTCATCCCCTGTTACAGGAGACGATCACGCTCAGTCGGGTTATGGAGTGGCCGGTAGTCGTTTCGCCAAAAGGCACGGTACCACGCCAGAATGCGGAAGCCCTGTTGCAAAGCCAGGGGTGTAAAATGCCTGCCGGATGTATCGAAACGCTATCCGCATCGTTATCACGACAACTGACCGTAGATTACGATTACGTCTGGTTCGTCCCCTCTGGCGCGGTTAAAGAAGATCTTCGCCAGGCGACGCTGGTCTCATTACCCGTGCCGACCCAGAGCGCAGGCGAACCGATAGGTATTCTTACGCGAGTTGATATCCCGCTCTCAACCGGGGCACAAATGCTGATTGCGGCGATCCGTAAATCGATGCCGCTGTGATAGCGGCTGTCGGACATTAACCGCGCCCGCGGCTAAAATAGCCCGCTGGCGCGACGCTTACTAAAGGAAGGATGATCGCATCGTCGCGCCAGTATCCTGTAAATGAAACGCATCAACGGCTTGCGTCAAGCGGGCGGCCTGTTCTTCAAGCGAAGCCGCCGCCGCGGACGCCTCTTCGACCAGCGACGCGTTTTGTTGCGTAACCTTGTCCATCTCAGAAATCGCCTGACTGACCTGAACAATACCGCGACTTTGCTCATCAGAGGCTGCCGCGATATCGAGCATAATATCGGTGACGCGTTTGACGGCATCCACAATCTCATTCATGGTGCTCCCCGCAGCGATAACCTCTTCAGATCCTTGTTCAATCAGGCTGACCGATGCGCCGATCAAGCCTTCAATCTCTTTTGCCGCCTGCGCGCTGCGACTGGCGAGGGTACGAACCTCACTGGCGACCACCGCAAAACCGCGTCCTTGTTCCCCGGCGCGTGCCGCCTCGACCGCCGCGTTTAGCGCCAGGATGTTGGTCTGGAAAGCGATACTGTTAATGACGGCGGTAATTTCCGAGATTTTTTTCGAGCTGGTGGAAATATTCCCCATCGTTTGTACGACCCCGGAAACCATCTGGCCTCCGCGACTGGCTTTACCGGAAGCATCTTCCGCTAGTTTGCTGGCGTGATGTGCATTATCCGCATTCTGTTTAACGGTTGCCGTCAACTGTTCCATACTGGCTGCGGTCTGTTCAATGGCGGCAGCCTGCTGTTCAGTACGAGAAGATAAATCCGTATTACCGGCGGTAATTTCGCTGGTGCCTCGATAAATTTCCTCCGCCCCCTGACGAACCGCCCCTACCGTTTGTTGCAACGCATGCTGCATCTGCTGAAGATGATGACTCAGGCGACCTATTTCACTGCGTCCTGTGGGCTCGTCAGCCATGGTCAGATCGCCCGCCGCAATGCGTTCGATACGTGACGCAGACTGCTGCAAGGGTTGTATCACCGTGCGACGCAGCACCATGAAGGTCATTAACGTCAATACCAGTGCCAACGTAAATGCGCCAATCATAAACATCATACCGAGCCGGGTACGTTGGTAAGCCTGCTCGCTAAGTAGTCTCGCCCGCTCGGTGCGCAGTTCAATCGCTTTCAACAGGACATGGTTATATGCGGCATCCAGTTGTTTTGCCTGCTCGTTTTCATGATTAATGATCGCTTCGAACATGCCATTTTTGGCAAATTTCAGCATCGGTTGCAGGCCGTTGATATAGGCGGTGTAGCGGGCGTTTAACTCGTTATCCAATGCGTCATCGGCGGGTGTTTTCACCGCTCTGGACATATAAGCGTTAAAGCCGTCCTGAGACTGCTTGATCCGCGTTTCCGCAGCGGCAATATTGGCTTTCATTTCATCCATTTCAGCAATCCGGCTCGCCGCGCCAGCGTGGATCATATTGATACGTGCGGTACGTAAGTGGTTAGCGCTGTTGGATAATCCCATCCGTACCTGAATCTCGTCCGTGACATCACGCTGATCGCGATCGGCCTGTAATAGAAAATAGCCTGCCAGCCCGGCGCTCAAAGCAAAAAGAAGAAGGATGCCACCGAGAATGGAGGAAAACAGCGGAACCAGCCGAATATGATGCAGGAAGCCCAGTTTATGCGAGGCTTGCATCGAGAATGTGTTGCCCATGACCGTCGACTCTCTTGTAAGTTTTATGCGTAAAACACGCCCGTTAGATAGTCATCGGCACTTCGTGACGTTTGCTTACCGCGAAAAGCATCGCCTTCGTCACATTTTCACAACATTCATTCCAGAAAATTCAGAAAAGCGCCAGCGGAAAATCCGCTGGCGGATGAATCAGTTATCGCCAAAATGGATAACAGTACGGATGGATTTACCCTGATGCATCAGTTCAAAGGCATCGTTAATCTGCTCCAGCGGCAGGCGGTGAGTAATAAAAGGATCTAAACGGATTTTACCGTTCATCGCATCTTCTACCATCCCTGGCAGCTGCGTGCGCCCTTTCACGCCGCCAAAAGCGGAGCCACGCCAGACGCGACCGGTCACTAGCTGGAAGGGACGGGTTTTGATTTCCTGCCCTGCCCCCGCTACGCCAATAATAATGCTTTCGCCCCAGCCTTTATGACAACATTCCAGCGCTGCTCGCATCACGTTAACGTTGCCGATACATTCAAAACTGAAATCTACGCCGCCATCAGTAAGCTCAACAATAACGTCCTGGATCGGTTTGTCGTAATCATTCGGATTAATAAAGTCCGTGGCCCCCATTTCGCCCGCCAGCGTAAATTTTTCCGGATTCGTGTCGACAGCTAAAATACGCCCGGCTTTAGCCTGAACCGCGCCCTGAATAACCGCCAGCCCAATACCGCCTAAACCAAAAACGGCAACGGTGTCGCCCGCTTTCACTTTAGCGGTGTTATGGACGGCGCCAATACCCGTCGTCACGCCGCAGCCCAACAGACACACTTTATCCAGCGGCGCCTGCGGGTTCACTTTCGCCAGAGAAATTTCCGCGCAAACGGTATATTCGCTGAACGTGCTGGTTCCCATATAGTGATAAACGGGTTCGCCGTTATAAGAAAAGCGGGTAGTGCCATCCGGCATCAGCCCTTTTCCCTGAGTGGCGCGTACGGCCTGACAAAGGTTAGTTTTACCGGACTTACAGAACTTACACTCGCCGCATTCCGCCGTATACAGTGGAATAACATGATCGCCGGGTTTCAGGCTGGTGACCCCCTCGCCGACCTCGACTACCACGCCGCCGCCTTCGTGACCCAGGACTGCCGGGAATACGCCTTCCGGATCATCGCCGGAAAGGGTAAAAGCATCGGTGTGGCAAACGCCGGTATGAGTGATTTTGACCAGAACTTCGCCTTTTTTCGGCGGCGCAACGTCAATCTCGACAATTTTTAACGGCTGACCGGGACCAAAAGCAACTGCTGCACGTGATTTCATATATCTCTTCCTGTTACGGTGAGGGAAATTGTTATTTTAGATAAGCGCGAAGAAGATGGCCGATTTCCGCCATCCGAACCGCGCGCTGATCTGGCGTAGTCTCCCCGCTGACCAGCTCATCTTTCAGATGGATTTCAACCATTTCACTCATCAGGCCATTAGACGCGCCGCGCACGGCGGCAATCTGTTGCAGAATCGCCAGACAAGGTTCGCCAGACTCAAGCGCCCGCTCCAGCGCTTCTACCTGCCCGCGTATGCGACGAACACGGGTAAGGATACGTTTTTTATCTTCAGGTGAATGCGGCATTCGACCTCCATATACTATAGGGGGGTATACTATCAGAATTTTATGTTTATGTAATTGTAAAATTACACACAATATAAAAATCAATAGCTTATAGATTTCCGGCATAGACCATCAAGAATCAGTTCACATTCAGCATATTCAGCTCATGGGAACTTTTTCAGGCCACAGACAATAAACACCAAAGCTTTCTTTCTAAGCTGCAATGTTCTGCCCGACTGGGGCACAGAGGTAATGCCGGTAAATCCAGTCCCATTACCCAGAAGTAAATATTTGCTTAATAGTTTTTATTTACTCACCAGGTGGTAATGAATAAAGGTTATGATATGAAGATGTCAGTCTTGTAAGAACGTAACATCACAACTGCGATACACCGCCGACGGGTAGCGAAAATATCTCAACCCTGTGTCTTTCCAGGCTTAGTCAATGTGGACAAAAAATCAAATGAGCGTTATTTGAAAGATTTTTAATACCCAAAAGCGTCATCATTATTGTTAATTTGAAATCAATCTCAGGTAATAATCCATGCCTATTTCGATTTGTAAACATGGTGCTCCTTTTGTTGTTCAACATGAAAATCGGTACGGTTCCGGTGCAAGTCAGTCATCATCACTTTCAAAATCAATCCGCCATATTAGCAACTCTCATGAGGAAATAAAATTTATAAGTTGCTATAGTGCAAATGGAGCCTGTTTTTCCAATGCACAGATGCTAGCCAATGCCTCAGGGAGGCCTGTTATAGGTTACTATGGGAAGGTAAATAAGTTAACAGCCGGTAATGACTCCAACTTACTGATAGTGTTTTATGTTCAGATAATGCCCGATGACTTTGTCATGCAGCTCCACCGATTTTGAGAACGACAGCGACTTCCGTCCCAGCCGTGCCAGGTGCTGCCTCAGA